>JAUNRT010000040.1 GCA_030535475.1 Weeksellaceae bacterium
TTTTTAAGTGTTTGTAAGTAAGTTGTTCCATACTTTTTTTACATTAAACAAGTTCAGAATATTGCATTGAAAACATAATTGAGAAGGATTACTAAATATTCTTATAATTGGATTTCCCTCAATAACTAGTTTTATAGTTAAACATTTCCTTTAGTTTATAGCAGTATCTAAAATCGCAGATAGTCTTTGATGTGCAGAGAATCGCCAAGTGCGGGATACTTTACGGTATTACAGAATGTATGTTTGTGCGTACCGCGGCAGGTGGGAGGCGGCTACCCCGCAAAGATGGACAGTGATCTGTGAAGAAAAGCAGCGGGGGTTGAGGCCGCCCAAGCGGCAGAAAACCACGCTGCGCTATCTGAACAGCACTGGCCAGCTGCGGAGTAATAGCCGGACGCCGTAGCCGCCCAAATCATAAAAAAAATATAACTCAATGAATTATTGTAATACTATGATCTCTATAGAGTCTTGTAGGTAGCTTGACCAAATTTTTGTCTATGGAATTGATTTTTAACATAACTTTGCCAAAAAATTTAAAACTATGAAAGGAGCATTAGGAATTGGAGCAGTGATTTTAGGGCTGCTTGTGATTTTTGGAATATTTGCATTTGGCCAATATAATTCACTGGTAGGTGTGGAAGAAGATGTAAACAAGGCTTGGGCTAATGTGGAGTCTGACTACCAGCGCAGATATGACTTGATAGACAATTTGGTAGCTACTGTAGATAATGCTGCAGAGTTTGAACGCGGTACGCTTACTGACGTGATAGAAGCTCGCTCACGAGCACAATCTGTGCAACTATCAGTAGATGAACTAACTCCAGAAAATATTCAACGCTTTCAACAGGCGCAGAACGAACTAAATCAGTCTTTTCTAGGCAGAATGAGTTTCTTGCAAGAAAATTATCCGCAACTCACAGCTACACAACAGTTTAGAGATTTAATGTCACAAATAGAAGGGACTGAAAACCGTATAAATGTTTCTAGAAATAGATATAATGATGCGGTACAAGTGTACAATACTAAGGTGCGAACTGCGCCTACCAATATAGTGGCGGGTCTTTTTGGATTTGAAAGAAAGGCGCCGTTCTCTTCTGTACAAGGTGCTGAGGTAGCGCCAAGTGTACGCGACAGCTTCAATAGATAAGAGAGGCTAAATGAGAGAGGGTAGTGTACCATTTTTCTCTGATGAGGAGGAGCAACGCATTGTTTTTGCCATACAGCATGCAGAAAGGGCTACAAGCGGCGAAATACGCGTGCATGTGAGCCATATGGAAGAGCAGGATTCTCTGGAGCGCACCAAGGAGATTTTTGATGAGCTTCGCATGTACAATACGCGCGAACGTAATGCTGTGCTAATACACTTGTCTGTGGGTTCGCGCAAATTTGCTGTGTATGGTGATGAGGGTATAAACCGTGTAGTAGAAAGCGATTTCTGGCAATGTACTTGCGAGATAATGGAGAAGCACTTTGCTGAAGGTAGGATGGTTGAAGGGATTGCTGCCGGTGTGGAAAACATTGGCAAAAGATTGAAATCCTACTTTCCGCATGCTCCTGAACATACCAATGAACTGAAAGATGACATCACCTATGATTAGGCTACGCCATCTGTGGCTACTAATATTGCTGATTGCAAGTAATGCACTTTGGGCGCAGTATGATATACCTGCTGCTCCGGTGTCTGACAGATCGTTGATTTTTAACTACTCTCAGAGAGGTGTGCTCTCTGCCGGTGAAGAGGCAGAGCTCAATCGCAAACTCATAGAATATGAGCGTGCTACATCTACACAGATAGCTGTAATGATCATTGACAGCTTGATGAGTGAGGACGCTAATTTGTTGGCTGCCAATTGGGGACAGAAATGGAAGATAGGCCAAGGTGATGTGGACAATGGCCTTGTAATACTCATAAGCACCGGTGATAGGAGGATTGCTATACAAAATGGATATGGGCTTGAGGAGTATATGACTGATGCGCGTAGCCGCCAGATTATAGATCAATTTTTTCTACCCTATTTTCGGGAAAATCTCTACTATGATGCCATAGACAATGGCACCAATGCTATTTTTAAGGTTTTGGAGGGTAAATTCAGTGATGATGGCAGATATGATCGGCCACAAGAGACTTCCTGGACTTCATTACTTTTTATGGCTTTGGTGTTTCTACTCATCCTGTATTTGCTGGGCAAAAACAATCGTGGAAACGGCGGCAATCGCGGGCGTGGAAGACGGCCTGGTGATGTGATTTTCACCGATTTTGGACGCTCTACCTGGATGGGCAGAGGCGGAGGTTTTGGCGGTGGATTCGGCGGTGGCGGCTTTGGAGGCGGTGGCTTTGGAGGCGGCGGGTTTGGCGGATTCGGCGGTGGAGGTTTTGGTGGCGGCGGTGCGAGCGGCGGCTGGTAAAGCTTTTGTAGCCTTAAAATTACTGTTCCGCTTTGATCTTCTCTAGCAGTTTGCCGCTTATGATAAACTGCTCTACTATCTTTTTGGTTGATTTGAATCCTACATCTTCCACATTCACTTCTGTGGGTGATAGCCATAGAATCTCATCAATTTCAGACGCATCTATTTTCAGCTTGGGAAAGGCAGACAAGGATATGTAGAACACCACATCCAAGGTGCGATACATGATGTCTCTAAACTCATAATCATTGCTCTCAGTATGCAGTAGTTGCAGCTTTTCTGGTTTAATAATCAGGTTTAGCTCTTCCTGCATTTCACGAGATGCAGCTTGCTGGGCGTTTTCTCCCGGATCTACAAACCCGCCCGGAAAGTCCAGCGTACCTTTTGCAGGCTCATTGCTGCGGCGTGTGAAGAGAAATTTGCCATCTCTCTCTACAAGCACTATCACCGCTGAGGCTACGTTGTGATAATATACAAATTTGCAATCTTTGCATTCAAAACGGTGGTAATTTTCAAAATCAAAATTCTGTGATGCGCATTGAGGGCAGTAGCTGAAAAATTTGAGCATAAATTAGGGTTTTCTGATACTATCTAGTTGAGCAGGAACTTGGTTTTCCGGCTCTATATTTTGGACAGGCAACTCCAGCGCTGTGACTGGTTTTTTGTCTTTTTTGTTATCTTTCGGGTATAATTCTTTGTCTGGTTTTTGGTCTGCCAGTATCTCTGCCGCAGGATTTTGTATGCTATCCAGCGCTAGAGAATCTACCTCAACCACCGTTTCCTCTACCGCTTCTACATTGTTGAGCGGAATGGGATACTCACCAAATAAACCACTGAGTCTGAAGGCGTCATACACCTCTCGCGTTTGCCTATTGCCCAAGGCAATGATGGTAAACTGCTCTTCCTCACCATGCACATAGGTGGTGAAATTGCCGTGCCACCAGCCATTGTGGTAATAGAGTGTTTTGCCATTGTCAAACTCCATGAGCCTGATACCCAATCCATAGTTTTTCACTCCTCTTTTCTCATAGCTATAGCCAGATTTCATCTGCTTTTTCAGAGATTTGGACAAAAACTTGGTAGAGTACATGGCTTTGTCAAACTTTAAGATGTCTTGCGGCGTAGAGTATATATTTTTATCCCCGTAGATATTGTCCAGGAAATTGAATTCCCAGCGCTTGTTGTAGAAAGTGTAAGACTGGCTCACGCGCGCCGAGTCTTCTATATGAAACACAAAGGTGTTTTTCATTTCCAGAGGTTCAAACAGCATGGTGCGCATCACCTCATGATATTTCTTTTTAGTGACTTTTTCTATAATCAGCGCCAGTAGCGCATAATTGGTGTTGGAGTATGCAAAAGAGGTTCCCGTCTCAAAGTTGCGTATGCCTTTACCTGCTGCCAAGTAGCGCAAAATATTTTCATTGCTCTGCATGGCTTTTGAATCCCAATATTGCGCATCATGCGGGAAATACTCATACTTCGGCAGTCCACTCCTATGGTTTAGCAGATGCATAATAGTGGTTTTCTGGTCTGGAAAACTAGGCAAATGCTTGCTCACCTTGTCCTGTAGTTTCAGATAATTCTTCTCAACCAATTTCAGCACCACAGCTGCCGTCATGACTTTGCTTATAGAGGCTATATGAATAGGAGTGGCAGCATTGAGCGGTGTTTTTTGCTCAAAATTGGCGTATCCCAGATAGTCTTCAAAAATTATCTCGCCCTTGTGAGCCACCAGCAATCCACCGCTCACTTGAGCAGGTTGCCAAGAATTTCTGAAGAAAGCATCCAACGCATTTTTGCGCTCTATTCTGGCAAAAAGCCCCTCTTTATCCTTGCTGAAATATTGTGAAAAATCTTCATTTTCAAACATGGGCAGAAAATTTTCCATTTCCACCAGCTCATGGTACTCCACAGACTCGCGCGTTTCCTTGGCACATCCCAAAAAAACCATAACAGCAAGTATGCTAGCCCACCTCATCATGCGCTACACCAACCCGGGTTCAAACTGCTCCAAAAATCGCATATCATTCTCAAAATATAGGCGTATGTCACCAATTTGGTATAAGAGTAGCGCAATGCGCTCTATACCCATACCAAATGCAAACCCAGAGTACTTCTCAGCATCTATATTCACATTTTCTAGCACCGCAGGGTCCACCATACCGCAGCCCATGATTTCTAGCCAGCCGGTACCTTTGGTGATGCGGTAGTCTGTCTCCGTCTCCAACCCCCAATACACATCTACCTCTGCGCTAGGCTCCGTAAACGGGAAGTATGAAGGCCGCAAACGTATCTGCGACTTGCCAAAAAGCTCTGTAGTGAAAAATTGCAGCGTCTGCTTCAGATCTGCAAAAGACACTTTCTCATCTATATACAAGCCCTCAATTTGGTGAAACATGCAGTGAGAGCGGCTAGAGATAGCCTCATTTCTATACACCCGCCCAGGCGAAAGTATTCTTATAGGCGGCTGATTTTCTGTCATATACCTTATTTGCACAGAAGACGTATGAGTGCGCAGCAGAATGTCTGGATTTTGCTGTATGAAAAACGTATCCTGCATATCCCTAGCAGGGTGAAACTCAGGCAGATTCAGCGCTGTGAAGTTGTGCCAATCATCTTCTATCTCTGGCCCATCAGACAACGAAAAGCCAATGCGTTTGAAAATCTCTATAATGCGTTTACGCACCAAGTTTATAGGATGTCTAGAGCCCATGGGTAGCGGATCGCCAGGCTTTGTGAGATCCATGAACACGCTCTTCTGCTCAGAAGCAAAAGCCTCTTTTCCGGCATCAATCTTCTCATTCACTGCCACTTTCAGCTTATTGAGCGCTTGCCCCACTTCGCGCTTCTCCGGGCCCGGCACTTTTTTGAAATCCGTAAAAAGCGCATTCACAATACCGTTTTTTCCCAAATATTTGATCCTGAATTCCTCCAATGCACGCGCATCAGATGCCTCAAAAGCCACTACTTCCTGCAAATATTTCTCTATACTCTCTATCATATTTCCGCGAAAATCATTTGTCAAAAATAGTGAATTTTAATTTTTCTAAATCTGTGGAAAAATACGGTGAGCATCCGTGGTAAATTAAACCCACAAGGCTAGATTGGGCTAATTTTTTATTTTTTTATTTGGGCGGTACCCCGGCGCGGCTTTGCCGCGCCGGGGTCGGGCCATTGAGCATTATCTTGTTGGCTTGCACCTGCAAAAAAATGCAGCTTCCGGCACACTCTCCCGGATGGGCCGGGACCCGGTACCGGCAGCTGCTTTTTTGCCCGGTGCAATCTGCACAAGGATATAGCTCATGTCCCTACCGCAATTTTTTGTTTCACAAAAATTTTGGGTGGGGAAGGGTTATTTGAAAGCTTCGATATTACGTACATAGAAACCACAAAACGCTGGCTATTCTTTGGTGCCGATGCGGAGTTCCGGGGCAGGGATTGCAGCGGTATCCTTGTGCAGTCTTTGCCTCTACGCCATACCCTGAAGTAGTACCGGGTCACGGCTTTCGCCTGAGAGTGTGCTACTGAAGGGATATGGCGTAGGCAAAGACTAGCAAGATACAAGCGGAAAGCCCGTCTGCCCCCCAAATAATAAAAAAATTCTCCTGCATAGGTGGCGCTGTTGTATGTATAGCGGTAGGCATGATGGGTGTGTTGAGCGTGCAGTAGCCAATCATTGTGTATCTTTAAGCCCAAATTTTGGCGTCATGAAGATTCATACGATAGAGTGCGGAAATTTCAAGCTGGATGGTGGGGCAATGTTTGGTGTGGTGCCCAAAACGCTTTGGACGCGCACCAATCCCGCTGATAGCAATAATATGATAGACATTGCTACGCGCTCGCTGCTCATAGAAGACGGCGATAGCCTCATACTTATAGATACCGGGCTGGGCGATAAGCAGTCTGAGAAGTTCTTCTCTTACTATCATCTATGGGGTGATCACTCTCTAGATAAAAGCTTGAAAACCAAAGGTTTTACGCGAGATGACATCACCGATGTGGTTTTGACGCATTTGCATTTTGACCACTGTGGTGGCGCTGTGAAAAGGAGTAGTGTAGAAGGCGAGTATGAGCCGGCTTTTGCCAATGCACGGGTGTGGAGCAATGAGGCACACTGGCAATGGGCTGTGCAGCCTAATGCACGTGAGAAGGCTTCTTTTCTGAAAGAGAATATTTTGCCTTTGCAAGAGCACGGTCAATTGAATTTTGTGGAGGTGCAAGAGGATTCTTGGATTGTGGATACGCCACTAAATATGGAGATGATTTTGGTGAATGGCCATACGGATAAGATGATGCTTCCCAAAATACAGTATAAGGGTCACACGCTGGTGTATGCTGCAGATTTGATACCTACTGCGGGGCATTTGCCACTGGTGTATGTGATGGGATATGATACTAGACCGCTGCTGACTTTGCAAGAAAAAGAGCGTTTTCTAGAGCAGGCTTGGCAGGAAAACTGGGTCATAGCATTTGAGCATGATGCTCATAATGAACTGGCTACGCTCAAAAAAACGGATCGAGGCATTCAGATTGACGCTTTGCATACTTATAAAGAGATTTTTGGTGAGGATTGATGTGCGCACAAACCCCTTTGTGGTGGTAATGATTTTGATGCTGGTATGCTCCTGCGCAAGAATGGGAACGCCAACCGGCGGACCACGTGATGAGCTGCCGCCGGTGATGTTGCGTGCAATTCCGGATACTTTGCAGACTAATGTGCCTACGGATATACCGCATTTGGACTTGTATTTTGATGAGTTTGTGGTACTGAAAGATCAGGCGCAGAATATTCTGATTTCGCCTCCACTTACGCAAAATGCAGTTTTCTCTCCTACCGGTACGGCTTCTAGGCGTGTGCGTGTGATATTGAATGAGGAATTGTTACCGAATACTACTTACAACATCAACTTTGGCAATGCTATTCAAGATAATAATGAGGGAAACCCGTTGCGGGACTTTTCATACGTTTTTTCTACGGGTGGGTATATTGATTCGCTGGAAGTGAGCGGTAGCGTGACAATTTTGGGCGAGCGCGAACTTAAAGATAATATTGTGGCTGGGCTATATGACTGGGATGAGAGCTACACAGATAGTATTATTTTCCAGCAAAAACCACTGTATGTAGCTAGAGTGGATAGCGTGGGCAATTACCGATTTCGCTATCTACGCGAAGGTGATTATAGGCTGATCGCATTCAATGATGAGACGCCTAATCTGAGATTTGACCCTGCTGCGGAGCAATTGGCGTTTCACCCAACGCCAGTGTCTGCTGGGGATGCGCGACCTATTTCGTTGCAATTATTCCGTACGGAGCAGGCTTATAGATTGGTGGAAGCTGAACAAAAGGGCTATGGGCGCATAGATTTTCACTTTACCGGAAATCCGGATAGTCTGCGGGTGGTACCTATAGATCCTCCATTGCAAATAGAAAGATTGCAGCATCGTGCTTTTGCAGATACAGCAAGGTTATATTTTGACCCTAGTCAATTGTCTGAGAGTACTAGGAATGTGCGCATGAGGTTTGCCGTGGAATATGGTAGCCGTACAGATACGGTACGCACTGTGCTGTATAATACTGAAGACAGCCATACGCTCAACCTTGTGCTGGCAAAAAGCGTGATTACACCCACTGATACGCTCACATACAACACTACCTATCCTATACAAGAATTAGATGCTTCTCTGGTGCGTGTGTTGGAAGACTCTGTCTCGCTAGATTTCACTCTGCACCGCCGACAAGAAAACCAGGTGAGTGTTGTGTTTCCTGTGGCTTTTGAACGAAATTACCGCATAGAAATGCTTCCGGGTGCTGTGACAGACATCTTTGGCTTGACGCATGATACCATAAATACCTCCATAAATACCCGCCGCCAAAGAGATTATGGCAACCTTACGGTACACCTACGTGATCATCCACCACATCCATTTTTTCTGCGCTTGTATGACTCTAAAAATGTGGAGGTGCGAAGCTACTATGGTAGGCAATCTACTATAGTGTACAGAAATCTGACTCCCGGAGATTATTACATGAAACTATGGGTAGATGAAAATGAAGATGGCAGGCACAATACGGGTAATTTTCTGGCGCAGCGCCAGCCGGAACCTGTGATTATCTATCCGGGTATCATCACTATACGTGCTTATTGGGATTTAGAAGAAACATGGTTTTTGCAAGAAGAGAGCGCAGCATTCCCGCCTACCAATCCTCCACCTGATCCTCAAGATGCCGATGATGATCTGCAGCAGGCTTTTCCACCTTTAGGCGATCCACCTATAGGCACACCCGTTACGGAGCCTGTAGAAGAGCCGCAAAGCCCAAGAAACAACATCCCAAGACCTGCCAGACCCACGCTGGATTAGAATATTCAACTGTAGCGCTTGAATTCAGGCTATTTTGGCTTTTAAAACTAAAGTTTTCAAGGAAAACAACTTTACCAACTGTAAAATTGATTGTTGAATAACTTCAAAGTTCTTTATTGGGGTCCCAAAAAATGGTATCCCAATGCAGCACCTTGTCATTTTGCACTTCCACACCTTCGTTTTCCAGCAATTGTTGCATAAGATCCGGATGCGGAAAATTATGTTTGCCGGTGAGCATACCATTTCGGTTTAGCACTCTGTGCGCAGGAACATCCGGCAGCCTATGTGAGGCATTCATGGCATAGCCAACCATACGTGCTCCCGTTTTGCCACCTAAATAATTGGCTATTGCACCATAGGAGGTTGCTCTGCCATAAGGAATTTTGCGTACCACATCAAAAACTTTTTCAAAAAAACCTGTATCACTCATATGATATTTTAGCTATTTTTAGAATCTGAAAGCAACTGGTATGGAAAGACGTATAGAATTGAGCCATATAAGGAGCCGTCCGAGGTTCAAAATTAAAACAAATCTCTCACAAGAGGAGTTTCTGACACGTCTGGAAAAGCATTTTCGCAAAGAAAACAAGTTGCTCGGTGGGTACATACACAAAGAGACCAGCATCATAAGGCTACGTGAGCAGAAAGAGGAATATTGGGCACCTCAGCTACAAATACGCACAGAATCAGATGATGACAAGCCCTCCATCACGGTAATACGAGGGATTTTTGGTCCCAAACCAGCTGTTTGGACTTTTTTCATGTTTCTATACTTTCTTGGCGGCACTTTGGTTACATTTTTTGGAATGATATACTTTGTGCAAATGCGCCTAAATCTTGGATCTTGGATGGTGATTGGCTTTTGGATAGGAATTGCGATACTCGCAATCACTTGGTTTGCTGCTCAAATGGGTCAACGTATTGCAAAAAGACACTTGCAAATCCTCCGCAATTTCATGGAAAAAGTGGTACATGAAGAGCTAGAAGATGACGACATAGAAGACACCGACACCATAGCGCGGGATTATGATTGATAAACTTACGGAATCAGTGCCAAGGCTTCTCCGGTTGGGCTATACAAGCCTATAGCCTTGAAAGCTATGATGGTGAAAGAACCGGCAAGAAAACCGATAAGTGCAAGCCAAGATATATTTTTCAAATACCAGAAAAAATCTATTCTTTCCATGCCCATTGCGGCAACACCTGCTGCGGAGCCTATGATGAGCATACTACCACCTGTACCTGCTGCAAAGGCTATAAAATGCCATAACTCATCATCCATAGGTTCCGAAAACATACCTATAGCCGCTGCTACCAATGGCACATTGTCTATCACAGCGCTACCTGCGCCCAATAGCATCACTACTATCTCTTGAGAGGCGACATTGGTATTGAGCCATTCTGCAAAGTTGTATAGAGTTCCTAAACTCTCCAAGGCTGCTACAGCCATCAAAATACCTAAGAAAAATAAAATACTGGACATCTCAATGCGGCCAAGAGCTTTGTGCACAGAAAATTGATGCTTCATTTCTGCATCATAATTGGCAACCGGCTTTATTTTTTCTGCTACCAACCATACGGCGCCCATAGAGAGCATCATACCCAGATATGGCGGTAGATGTGTTACAGTTTTGAAAATAGGAACAAAAATTATAGCACCCAAACCAAGATATAGCATTGTGGCGCTACTTAGATACTTCTCAGACCTTACCGAACGCGCATGCGTTATATTCCCTTTGAAAGCCGGCATCAAACTGGCGATAAAAAATGGAATCACAAAAGCTAGAAGCGAAGGGAGAATCAGATATTCCACCAATTTCAATGCACTTACTTTTTTGGCAATCCAGAGCATAGTGGTAGTCACATCCCCTATCGGTGACCAAGCACCACCAGCATTGGCTGCTATCACCACCATCCCTGCATACCACAATCTTTCTTGCCTTTCCGGTATTATTTTTCGCAGAATTGTGATCAAAACTATGGTGGCAGTGAGGTTGTCTATTATGGCAGATAGCACAAAAGCCAGACCACCTACTATCCACAAGAGCTTCTTCTTATTGGTAGTTTTTACAAAATCTTTTATAATCTCAAAACCACGATGCAGATCTATAATCTCTACAATAGTCATGGCGCCAATAAGGAAAAACAGAATCTCAGAAGTCTTACCCAAGTGATGCAGTAAAGACTCTTCTATAGCCAAAAGCCTTGCATCACGCTCGCCCATACCCGTGCTCATAAGATGCTCATGTATGGGGTGCAATCCTTGACTTATTTCATAAACCGTAAGCATTCCAAGAGCCAGCAAAGCCCATGAAACAGCTGCCATGATGAGTGCCGGGACAGTTTTGTCAATGTGAATAGAATGCTCAATTGTGATTGCGAGATAACCAATGATGAATACAACAATTATGGCTAATTCCATGATACATAGAAATTTTGGTTACAGGATGACCTGTTGGATTATCTGTGCCAAATATACATTATAAAATACACTCTTTCTCAGCATTTAGCATTTTCCGATATAATCTTGTAAAGAATACATCCTGCTAAACCCACTATTTTTTTTCACAAGAACAATTTCAACAACTCCAGACCAAAAAACACAAGTAAAACTTGCAACAAAAAAAAAGCGCTCTAAGACAGAACATCCGGAGCGCTTAATTTCATTACTTGTCAATGGCCACTAATCATTCAGTTTCAGCACCGCCATAAAAGCACTTTGCGGCACCTCTACCCTGCCTATCTGGCGCATCTTCTTCTTACCTTTCTTCTGTTTTTCAAGAAGTTTTCTTTTTCTGGAAATATCCCCACCATAGCACTTGGCAGTAACATCCTTGCGCAAAGCTTTGATAGTCTCACGTGAGATAATTTTAGCCCCAATCGCTGCCTGTATTGGTATGTCAAACATCTGTCTTGGAATCAATTGTCGCAGTTTCTCACACATTTTTTTTCCAATGTTATAAGCATTATCTCTATGCACCAAAGCAGAAAGCGCATCCACTGGCTCAGCATTGATTAGAATGTCTAGGCGTACGAGATCACTCTTGCGCATCCCTATAGGATGGTAATCAAAAGAGGCATAGCCGCGTGAAATGGATTTCAACCTATCATAGAAGTCAAACACCACCTCAGCCAGTGGCATGTCAAACACCAACTCCACTCTATCAGAAGTCAAATAAGTTTGGTTCACAATCTGCCCGCGTTTCTCTATACACAGCGTCATCACGGCACCCACATAATCGGCTTTGGTGATGATGCTCGCTTTTATAAATGGTTCTTCTACTCGATTGAGTCCAGATGGGTCTGGCAAATCAGACGGATTGTTCACAATCACCACAGTATCAGGGTTCTTCTGCGTAAATGCATGATAAGAAACATTGGGTACAGTAGTGATCACCGTCATGTTAAACTCGCGTTCCAGGCGCTCTTGAATGATTTCCAAGTGTAGCATTCCCAGAAACCCGCATCTAAACCCAAATCCTAGCGCAGCAGAACTTTCCTTCTCATACGTGAGAGACGCATCATTCAATTGCAACTTCTCAAGCGAGTATGTCAGCTCCTCATAATCCTCAGTATCCACCGGATATATACCGGCAAAAACCATAGGTTTCACGTTTTCAAAACCTTCAATAGCTTTTTCCGCCGGGTTTTCCACAGAAGTGATGGTATCACCCACCTTCACATCCACAGCCGTCTTTATGCCTGAAATTATGTAGCCCACATCACCCGTAGAAATCTTTTTGCGCGGCTCCTGTTGCAATTTCAGAGAACCCACTTCATCCGCTTCATACACCTTGCCGGTAGCCATGAATTTCACCTTTTCACCTTTAGACACCGTACCATTTACCACCTTGAAGTATGCTTCCACACCTCTAAATGGATTATAGACAGAATCAAAAATCAATGCCTGCAATGGCGCTTCAGGGTCACCTACCGGCGGTGGAATCCGCTCAATGATAGCAGTCAAAATATCCTGCACACCCTGTCCGGTTTTGCCACTGGCAGGGATTATATCCTCACGTGCACAGCCTAGCAAATCAATTATATCATCAGACACCTCATCAGGATTCGCACTAGGCAAATCTATTTTGTTGAGAATAGGGATTATCTCAAGATCATTTTCTAGCGCCAAATATAAGTTAGAAATAGTTTGAGCCTGAATACTTTGTGCAGCATCCACAATCAGCAGTGCGCCCTCACAGGCCGCAATAGAGCGTGAAACTTCATAAGAAAAATCCACGTGCCCGGGCGTGTCTATAAGATTCAGCACATACTTTTCACCTTTATACTCATAGTCCATTTGTATAGCGTGAGACTTAATAGTAATCCCGCGTTCGCGCTCAAGATCCATATCATCCAGCAACTGATCCTTCATTTCCCGTTCAGTTACAGACTGTGTTTCGTTCAAAAGCCTATCTGCCAAAGTACTCTTACCGTGGTCTATATGCGCAATAATGCAAAAATTGCGTATGTTTTTCATGTAAATATCGTCAACTTGCAAAATTACACATTTTTCAGCTTTATATCAGCTATACCCAAAATCCACTTTTTTACAATTTTTTTTATTTGGGAGGCTCCCGTATGCACGGGACCGGGCTGTCCGCTAAATTGCACTGTATTCTTGCTGCAAAATATGACGTGCCGGGGTTTTCCTGCCCCTGCATCCAACCCCCGCCACTCCTATTTTGCATAGCAAGAATATTCAGCGCAATACCGCTCACATCCCTGCCTCAAACCAGATTTGGCAGGAATATAACTTTAAATTTTTAGCGGTATTCCTGCCAAAATCTGGTTTTGAATGCCTATAACTTAGCATTGATAGAATAGGCTCATCATCCAATAAAACAAAAAAACCTTTCTTCAAAAATCCTCGCAAAACATAGCTCTCAACCCCTAAATACCGCACCCACAATCTACTAAATTTTATCATGCCTATCAATTGCATTATATTTGCGGTTTAAATTATTTTCATGTCTCTATTGATTGTAGGAACAGTTGCATTTGACTCCATAGATACACCTTTTGGATCATCAGACACCATTTTAGGTGGCGCCGCAACCTTCATAGGCCTATCTGCCTCATTACTGCAAGTGCCCAATGCCATAATCTCTGTTGTAGGTGGCGATTTTCCAGAAGAATATCTGGAAATGTTGAAAACCAAAGGCACAGATACATCAGGTATTGAAATCATTCCTACAGGCAAAACATTTTTCTGGCACGGCAAGTACCATCATGACATGAATAGCCGCGACACATTGACCACAGAAGTAAATGTCTTAGCAGATTTCGAGCCCAAAGTGCCCAAATCTTGGAAATCCCCAGATGTATTACTTCTTGGCAACCTGCATCCAAGCATACAATTACAGGTACTGCAGCAATTGGATCAGAGACCAAATTGCGTGATTTTAGACACCATGAATTTTTGGATGGATAGTGCTTGGGATCAGCTATTAGAGGTAATTGCTAAAGTAGACATACTCACTATAAATGATGAAGAAGCGCGTCAGCTCAGCGGCGAATACAGTTTATTGAAGGCTGCAAGAAAGATTCTAAACATGGGTCCAAAATCTCTCATCATCAAAAAAGGTGAGCATGGCGCCCTTTTATTTCATGATAATCACATATTCTCAGCTCCGGCTCTACTATTGGAAGAAGTTTACGACCCCACTGGCGCCGGCGATACCTTTGCAGGTGGGTTTGCCGCATATCTTGCAAAAAACAGAAAATATGATTTTAGCAGCATGAAAACGGCAATAATCTATGGTAGCGCTTTAGCTTCATTTACCGTAGAAAAATTTGGGACAGAAAAACTACAATCACTCACCCGTGAAGAATTAGCAGAAAGACTCAAAGCTTTCAAAAATCTCACACAATATGACATGGTTCTGGAACAACAGAATCAAAACAAGTAAATAAAAACAATAAATAGCAAGTAGAAATATATGAGCAACCACCAAAACGAAGAGCTGTATGAAGATATGGGCGATGGGCATATACCAAGCTCACATGAAACGCCAATGCGTAAAGATGCTTTTGAAAAAACAGACGCAGAAAAAGTTGCACAAATAGAGTCGCATTTCAAGGATATAATGGAAACCTTGGGTCTTGACCTCACAGATGACAGCTTAAAAGGAACACCCAAAAGAGTGGCCAAAATGTTTGTAACAGAGATCTTTGGAGGTTTGAATCCGGGACGCATGCCCAAAATGTCTACTTTTGATAATAAATTCAAGTACAACCAAATGCTTGTAGAGAAGGACATTACCGTGTATAGTACTTGTGAACACCACTTCTTGCCAATTGTAGGTAAAGCTCATATAGGGTATATATCCAACGGCAGAGTTATAGGCTTATCAAAAATGAACCGTATTGTAGATTACTTTGCGAGAAGACCTCAAGTACAAGAAAGGCTCACCATGCAAGTAGTACAAGCTATGCAAGAAGCACTTGGCACAGAGGACGTTGCATGTGTCATAGACGCCAAGCACCTTTGTGTGAATTCTAGAGGGATTAAAGATATAGAAAGCAGCACAGTGACAGCAGAATTAGGTGGCTGTTTCAAAAATGATGCGACAACTCGCGCAGAATTTTTGAAATACATTGGTCTGCAAACCACCTTCAATGTATAAGTGAAAAAATAGTCACACAGAAGACTTCACTCTACCTTTCATTCAAAAACAGTTCTATGATAGAGAATCACAACCTGCACATATACAATACCTTGAGTGGTGAAAAGGAAAAATTTGAAAGCCTTAATCCACCCATGGTTGGCATGTATGTATGCGGACCTACAGTGTATAGCGATGTGCATATTGGGAATTTGCGTACATTTATGTCTTTTGATCTGGTTTTCAGATACTTGAAGCATCTAGGTTACAAAGTACGCTATGTGCGGAATATTACAGACGTAGGACACTTGGAAAGCAATGCAGATACGGGTGAAGATAAAATTTCTAAAAAAGCAAGATTAGAACAACTTGAGCCAATGGAGATTGTGCATAGATACACGCACGATTTCCATCAGGTTTTAGAGTCCTTCAACAATCTGCCACCAAGTATAGAGCCTACAGCAACCGGGCACTTGATAGAACAAATAGAAATCACGAAAACCTTGATTGAGAAAGGTTTAGCATATGAAAGTGAAGGTTCTGTGTATTTTGATGTGACAAAATACAATCAAGAACATAACTACGGCGAGCTTAGCAAAAGAAACATAGAAGATTTGATGGCCAATTCTCGCACGTTGGACGGCCAAGACGAGAAAAGAAATCCGCAAGATTTTGCCTTGTGGAAAAAAGCCTCGGCAGAGCATATTATGCGATGGCCAAGCCCATGGAGCGAAGGTTTTCCGGGTTGGCATCTTGAATGTACTGTAATGAGCACCAAATACTTAGGTGAGCAATTCGATATACATGGCGGCGGCATGGACTTGAAATTTCCGCATCATGAGTGCGAAATAGCGCAAGCAAAAGGCGCATTTGATCAAGCACCAGTTAAATATTGGATGCATGCCAACATGCTTACTCTCAATGGTCAAAAGATGTCTAAAAGCACAGGAAACACCATATTGCCCAAAGAATTGTTTTCTGGTGACAACCACTTTTTTGAAAAAGCATTTCACCCAATGGTAGTGCGCTTCTTTATGTTACAAGCACATTACCGCAGCGTTCTTGACCTGAGCAATGAAGCCATGCTTGCAGCCGAAAAAGGATTTAATAGGCTCATGCTCGCTGGAAAGTCCATAGAAAATCTCCCAATCAGTGAGAATACTTCTTTTGATCTTCATCAATGGGTAAAATTATGCCACGAGAAAATGGATGATGATTTCAACTCTCCTATGCTCATTGCACAATTATTTGATATGGTGAAGTATATAAATGCCATACTGGATGGTTCAGAAACCATAAATCAGCATGATCACATTATTCTGAAAATGCGCTGGGACGAATTTGTGCACCAAATTCTAGGTTTGTATGCCGTTGAAAACATTAGCGGAAACAAGGCATTGGATGGTGCCATGCAGTTGCTCATTGAACAACGTGACAAGGCACGTGCCAACAAAGACTGGGCAACCTCAGATGAAATTAGAGATCGTTTGGCTCAGTATGGTATTACTTTAAAAGATGGAAAAGAAGGTACAGGCTATTCAGTTGAGTGACATCTTTATATGAGTTTTCTTAGCCTATAAAAAATTTTTCTTCTCTACATAAACATAACTTGTTATATGCCAATAGTTAAGTCGCAATATAAACCTCCGATCTATATGCGACAAGGCGACATCAACACCATTTATGCGGCAAGAATTAGACCTGCAAATCCGCAGCCGTATCAACGCCAACGGCTGGAGTTGGAGGATGGTGACTTCATAGACTTAGATTGGCTGCAACATGAGCAGAAAACGCGTAAATGTGTGCTCATGTTACATGGATTGGAAGGTGACACGCACCGTACTTATATGCAGTATATGGCCGAACTGTACCATCAAAATGGCTGGGATGTGTGTTGCATGAATTTTCGCAGTTGTAGTGAAGAGATCAATAGAGTGCTTAGCTGCTACCATTCCGGGAAAACAGATGATGTATTGGAGGTTTTGCAGCGCAAGATATGTGGGGTGTATGAGCATATTGTGCTTCATGGATATAGTCTAGGAGGAAATTTAGTGTTGAAATTTGCAGCAGAACATCCTCATATACAGCAGATAAAGGCTGTAGTATCCATATCTTCACCAATAGATCTAGAAAGCTCATCCGACAGTATTATGAGAAGACGCAACCGTGTGTATGAGAGAACTTTTCATAAAAAATTGGTGAAAAAACTTATGGATAAAAAAGCTCAGTTTCCGGAAGAACTGAAGGAAATAGATGTCAAAAGTATAAGGAATTTGAGAGAATTTGATGATGCATTCACCGCCCCAATCCATGGTTTTGAAAATGCAAGTGACTACTATGCACAGAGCAATTCTTTACCTGTATTGCCGCAAATAAAAATTCCTATTTATCTACTCAATGCGCTGGATGATAGCTTCTTATCTACTTCTTGCTACCCGTATGCGTTAGCAGAAAAAATGGAAAACCTCTTTCTGGAAACACCAAAAAATGGTGGTCACGTAGGTTTTTTTCTTCCCCAGAAATATTACTATCATGAAGTGCAAAGTCTGCAATTTGTGCAAAAGCATGTGACGGAAATTATTTAACACCGCACTTTACATACTACTATCTTACTGGCTCAGTATATCTTGAATCATATAGTATATCTTGCTTTTTTGTAATCAGAATTAAGGATTTGCTTAAAACTGTATTTATCCTCAGTGTAAAAACTTTTTGAGCGATTTAGCTGAATAATTACAACTGCAAAAGCCTTCTAATGGTATGATGAATAAGTACATTTTGCAAAACTTGTAGTTAAACAAGAAGAAATGTTACAAAATCCATGACAATTGCTATTTATCGCATAAAATTTGCTTCGATATGAATGCTATGTTTTAGTTTTGCACGTTATTTGTTAATGTTAATTTTACATTGGATGTCAACTCTTCAATTTTTTGGGGAAATTTGAATTCAATGATTCCTAATGAATATAAAATAATTAATGAAACTACAATACATAATAAAAGGAAACGGAGCACCAGTGCTTTTTTTGCATGGTTTTCTTGAAAATAGACTGATGTGGGATGCTTTGACAGATAATTTGAAAGAGCATTACGCTTGTATATTACCGGACTTGCCGGGGCATGGAAATACAGGAAATGTTGCTGAGAAGCATACAATGCCGTTGATGGCTGAGAAAGTTTTTGCAATGCTGAACGAGCTAAGCATAGATAAGGTTGCAGTAATAGGTCACTCCATGGGCGGGTATGTGGCGCTAGAAATGCTTCGCACTCAGCCTGATAGGATAGATAAGTTGTGTATGTTTTTCTCACATCCACTCGCTGATTCAGAGGAGAAAAAACAACAAAGATTGGAAGCTGTACAGACTGCCACAGAAAATCCCAAGCGATTTGTAGAATTGGGTGTAAGAGGTTTGTTCGCGGAAAGCCGAGATGATGAGCGGGAAGAAGAAATAAAACTCGCCACAGAATGGGCACTTCAAAATCCTAATGATGGAATTGCGCCCGCATTGCTGGGTATGAGAGAAAGAGAAGATCTTACAGATGTATTAAAAGGCGCTGACATTCCTATTCATTTTATTTTGGGTGAGTATGATACGGCGGTGGACTTAGATAAAACACTGAATGCAATTCCTGATAAGCCAAACTTCCGAATCAACATTTTACCTGTAGGTCATATGGGACATCTAGAAGCGGAGGAAGAAAGCTTGGAATTGATAGAAGACTTTCTGAAGTCATAAATTTTCGATAAGAATCTTAGCTTTTACAAACTGTAAATGTTTGATTCATAAAAGAATACAGCCGCTCACTTGGGCGGCTATTTTTTTGCATAGTAAGAAGTTGGTCTCAAAAATTTATCTTTCAAATAAAAATTTATATCATACTGCAGATTTGGATAAGCTTTTGCACACATAAAAGTAGCAATTTTCTAAAAACACATTATGAAAAAAGTACGTGAGGTGCCTGTAAAAAAGCGTATAGCGCTCATAGCTCATGATAACAAAAAAGATGAACTACTTGAATGGTGTAAAGCGCACGTAAGCGATTTGCAGAAGCATAAGCTGATATCTACAGGAACCACGGGTAAAATGCTCGCAAAACACTTGAAAATGGATGTAGAGCAGGTATTGAGTGGACCTCTAGGTGGTGATCAGCAAATAGGTGCCCGAATAGCCGATGGTGAAATAGATGTGGTGATATTTTTCTGGGATCCACTACAAGCACAGCCGCATGATAGTGATGTGA
>JAUNRT010000129.1 GCA_030535475.1 Weeksellaceae bacterium
AAATTGACGTGTGCAACAATATAAACGCAAAAAGTTTAGCTTTTCACAACTACATCACTATTGCAATAAAAGAAAAGACCATCCTGCAACAACCAATCTTTTCAGCGAAAAGTACAACGAATCAAAGCCTGTCTTAAATTACTTAGGCTTTGGCAGCTAAATAGATTTTCACAGCTTCTACAGCTTCCTTCACATCATGTACGCGCAGAATATTCGCACCTTTTTCCAAGCAAATCATATGCAGTGCGGTTGTCCCATTCAAGGCTTTAGTTGCAGAAACGCCCAACACCTTATTCACCATAGATTTTCTTGAGATACCCGCTAGAATCGGATATTCACCAAATCCCAATAACGGCATCCCTCGCAGCAGCTCATAGTTGTGTTCAACTGTTTTTCCAAACCCGAAACCTGGGTCTAGTATAATATCGTTTAACCCCAAAGTTCTTAATACTTGTAACTTCTGAGAAAAGAAAAAATTCACATCCTGCACTACATCAGCATATTCCGGATTTTTCTGCATATCGCTAGGCGTTCCTTGCATATGCATCAGAACATAAGGTAGTTGCAATTTGGCTACGGTTTCAAACATATTTTCATCCAAGCTTCCTGCGCTTATGTCGTTTATGATGCAAGCGCCCGCGTCAGCAGCGCTCTCAGCAACTTTTGCATAAAATGTATCCACTGAAATTCTTGCTTTCGGAAATGCTGCATTCAGCGCTTCAATGGCGGGAGTCACCCGTTCCAATTCTTCGTTGGCTGATATTCTTTCCGCACCCGGTCTGCTAGATTGGCCACCAACATCCAATATATCCGCACCTTCCTTCAGCATTTTCTCAGCTGTTTGCAATATCTCATCTACAGAACTCTTGCGGCTTTTCGCATAGAAAGAATCATCATTCACATTTATTATCCCCATCACACGGGGTATGCTCACATCCAGCAATTCTCCTTTGCAGTTGATAGTCATGGATTTGTCAATTTTCAAAGTTTCAAGTACATTTGTGAAGTTGCTAATTTATGGAAAAAACAATTCAACAGTATAGGCAAATCACTGAAGAATGCCGCCGTATTTTCGAGTTAAAACTTCAAGATTATGGTCCAGCTTGGCGCATTCTGCGTATGAGCTCCATTACAGACCAGATTTATATCAAAGCCAACCGTATACGCACATTGCAAGAAAGCCAAATGCGTATGGTAGAAGAAGATGAAAAGCCTGAATTCATAGGAATATTCAACTATTCCATCATTGCCCTTATCAACCTTCAACTTGGTGTCAGCAGCAATGTAGATATAGACGAGAAAGAAGCCCTTCAATTGTTTGATAGTCATATACAGCAAGCACAAGAACTCATGCAGCGCAAAAATCATGATTATGGAGAGGCATGGCGTGATATGCGTATTTCATCTATCACAGACATGATTTTACAAAAAATTCTACGCATTAAGCAAATAGAAGAAAACAGCGGAAAAACCAAAATCTCTGAAGGCCTTGACGCCAATTATTTAGACATGGTCAATTATGCCGTTTTTGCCCTGATTTTGCTCCAAGAAAACCATAACTCTGTACAACAAAAAGAAGCATTGACATGAGAATAGTAGTACAGATAGTGCAGTGGTTAGTAGGCCTGCTGTTTATATTTTCAGGATTAGTAAAGACAATAGATCCCATAGGTTTTGCCTACAAATTAGAAGATTATTTCGCTCCGGAAGTGCTTGATTTGCCATTTCTTATCCCATTTTCATTACCAATGTCCATATTTTTCGTAATATTTGAAGTATTGCTGGGAGTCTTGCTCATATTGGGTATCTGGAAGAGATGGACCTTTATCATGCTCTTAGCGCTGATAATATTTTTCACATTCCTCACATTTTATTCTGCCTATTATGACAAGGTTACAGATTGCGGTTGCTTTGGTGACGCCATCAAATTAGAACCATGGCAATCATTCTACAAAGATGTAATTCTATTAGTTGCGCTTATATTTCTATGGGTCAACAAAAAGTATATCTATCCATTGCTCAATCGTCCTTATGCAGAGCTGGCGCTATTGCTCAGCTTTTTGGGTAGCGCATACATAGCTTATCACGGCTTGCAACATTTGCCACTCATAGATTTTCGGGCATATAAGGTGGGAGACAACATAGTGCATAACATGAAGTCTGCAGATGAATTGGGCAAAGAACCCACTCGCACCCAGACCATGTATCACTTGCGCAACACCGTCAACAACTCAAAGATCAGAGTCAGTTCAGATGAATTCGTAGCCAATGACAACTACTGGAAGTCCGGCACCGTATGGGAAGTAGAAAAAACAGACACCAGAGTCGTGAGCAAAGGCTATGAGCCGCCAATACGTGATTTCTCCATAGACTGTGATGGTGAAGATCAACTGCATGAGTACATGACCATGCCTCGTTTGGTGATGATTATTACGTACAAACCGGAAAAAGTGAGCACAGCTGCACAGCAGAGAGTAGAAACACTCATTGAAGATCTGCAGGCACAAAACATCCCGGTGATCAGCCTAGTTTCCAATCCATATGAAATTGGAGGCTTGCAGCCATGCTTTGCAGATGACAAAGCATTGAAAACCGTAATACGTTCCAATCCTGGTATTGTTGCCGTTTCAGGAGGCACTGTGGTTGCAAAATATCACCACAATGACACACCGGACGCCGCATCACTCATAGCCAAATTCCCATAAATCTTGTTAGCATACGCCGCCCAAAAACTATTTTATGGCCTACTCACATTATGGGGAGTAGTCACCGTGATATTCCTTCTTTTCAACGTCATGCAAGGAGATCCCGCGCGCATGATGCTAGACCAGAATGAAGATCCAGTGCAGTTGGCAGCAATACGCAAAAATCTGGGTCTAGATCAGCCCATACACATACAATACCTCTATTACCTCAATGACCTTTCGCCCCTGTCACTCCACAGTAGTGACAGCACAAACTACACCCATTTCACACCTGTCAAGTATAGCGGGCATGAGCTATTCAGCATTGGCAACTATAGTATTGCCATCAAAAAACCCTTTTTGCGCAACTCCTTCCAGCAGCAAGGCAGATCCGTGGCCAGCATCATAGCCTCCACATTGCCCAATACCCTTTTGCTCGCCACCACAGCCATAGTTTTAGCCTTCATATTAGGCGTCATATTAGGCGTCATTTCCGCCTTGCAAAAAGATAGTTGGATAGACCGCGCACTCCTTGTCATCACCTCCATAGGCATGAGCCTACCATCATTCTTCTCCGCCATCCTCATGGCATGGATATTTGCCTACCTTTTAGAGCCCTACACCGGTCTCAACATGACAGGCAGTTTATATGAGGTAGATGACTATGGTACAGGCAAGTACATCCAGTGGAAAAACCTCATCCTACCAGCGCTCACACTCGGCATTCGGCCACTTGCGGTCATCACCCAACTCACGCGCAACTCATTACTAGAAGTGCTCAGCAAAGACTACATACGCACCGCATATTCCAAGGGGCTCACAGCGCAGCAAGTCATCAGACGCCATGCATTGCCCAACGCACTCAATCCCGTTATCACAGCCACATCCGGCTGGTTCGCAGGCATGTTTGCAGGAGCAGTTTTCGTAGAATTCATCTTCGGCTGGAACGGCCTTGGCAAAGAAATCGTCAACGCGCTCAACACCCTAGATCAGCCCGTCATCATGGGCGCCGTACTCGTCATAGCCGTGGCTTTCATCCTCATCAACATGCTAGTAGACCTACTCTACGCAGTCTTAGATCCACGTGCACGCTAGCATTGAATAATATTTATTTTTTTTGGGCGGCACCCGCTTTTCTGCAGTTTTGTAGA
>JAUNRT010000041.1 GCA_030535475.1 Weeksellaceae bacterium
AGAAATATACTTTCGGTGAACTCGCCAAAAAGCAAGCGCTACAGCCGCATGTGATAGGGTAAAAGGCATCTTTATCTATCAAAAGCAAACACCTGCGCATCAGGATTTTCATTTCCTAAGATCAAATCCCTCAAAATTTTAGCTGAAATCACACTGAAAGTGATTCCATTGCCACCAAACCCTAAGGCAAACAAACCTCCTGGTTTTTTCTCATATTTACCAATATATGGCAGACCATCTTTGGTAGAGCCAAAAGTTCCGGCCCAGAAAAATTCAGGAGTAAAAGCATACTCCGGAAAAAGCTTTGCAAAATCATCTGCCAATTGCTGCTGCTTCTTTTCCATTAGTTCAGCGCGCAATTTGGGATTATAACCGTCTTCATCTCTACCGCCAAGCATTATGCGGTTATCTTCAGTGGTGCGCATATAGAGATATGGATCTTTAGTTTCCCAGATTAGCGCATTATCAGGCCAGAATTCCTTCACATCTTCCATCTGTTCACTCACTATAGCATAGGTGCTGTGCAGATCCACAATATCTTTCTCCAAATAATCCACTATTTCATAGCCCACAGCATACACAAGGTGTTTTGCAGTCACCACATTTCCTTGCTCAGTAGTGAGTTTTACCTGTTTTTTGCCATGCTCTATATTTGTCACCGCTGTGCGGTCATAGGTTTTGATTTTGGCTTTTTTTCTAGCATATTTCAGCAATTTGTGGGTCAGTGCATAAGCGTCAATCACTGCACTATGTTGTGATCGCATGGCACAAGGAAAGTCTAAACCATACTGCTCTTTGAGCATGTCACCCTCCAAAAACTCCACCTCAAAACCATATTTCTTGTGCAGTTCATACTCTTTTTCTACCAAAGGCACATCCTTCTTCCAAGAAGCATAGAACACTGTCGGTCTTTCACTAAAACCTTTAAAACCAACATTTTTGCACATTTTCTTGGTTTTTTTGATGCTTTGGGCGCACAACTCATAGGCACGCACCGCATCTTCTTCACCCACATGTTCTATGAGCTCACTCAGGGGCGTGTCTATTTGGTATTGCAGCAGCGCTGTAGAAGCGCAAGTGCTCCCCAAACCCACTGATCGCTTTTCCAAGACAACTGCATTTATACCTTTTCGGGCAAAATAATAAGCGTGAATAGCGCCTGTGATGCCTCCACCCAAGATTACAACATCCACATCCGAATCCTTTTTTAGTTGTGGATATTTCACAGGGAGACCACTATTTATCAGCCAAAACGGATGGCCATCATGCAAGTCCATATACCGGAATTATTAAATTTAAAGCAATGTACACAAAATTCACTTCAAAATTCCTAAAACTTTCACCATCACCCATACAATAACCGCTTTTTCAATTTTTCACATTTTAAAAAGTAAAAAATCAAACTCCTTCTAACTTCGCGTAGAAAACATTATTCGCTGCCTAACATTTGAAGCCTTTTGTTTCAAAATAACGCATGCACACACCCAAGCATCAAAAACCCATAAATCACAATATTAATCGTAATTTTGGCGCCGAATATGAAGGAGTATTTTCCCGTTATTATTTTCTTTCTCAGGTTTTTCGGAGTCTATATATTGCTCACCTGGCTATACAGTGCCTATCTCCAGCCCTATGTAGAAGTACATCAGATAGCAGACCCATTTACCTATTGGGTTTCCAACTCTGCCGCCGCATTGCTCAACGCCGTTGGCTTCCAGGCAGAGAGCGTACAATACGCACAGGAGACCTATACACAACTAGTGCTCAATGGCAGAGACACAGCATTAGTAAATGAGGGTTGCAACGCACTCAGCGTCATGATCATATATCTATCTTTCATCTTTGCATTTTTCACCACATGGTGGAAAACCTTGGCCTACGCCATCTTTGGCATCATCATACTACATCTCACCAACATTGTGCGCATTGCCATCATCACATACATCTACAGATTTCATCCGGAACATGCGCGCATGGCGCATGACTTTTTATTTCCAGCCATCATATATGGCATGGTAGTACTATTGTGGCTCTTTTGGATATTCTACGTAGTCAAACCCCTCAAAGCACGCTCATGAGATGGCATCACTACATACTAGTGGTATTAGCCATAGCTATGCTCTTTGCGGTACGCGCCTTTGAGCAACAACTTTTTTACGACCCGCTACTCCAATTTTTTCACACAGATTTTCGGGAAGCGCAATTTCCGGAATTTCAGCACGGCAAGCATCTTTTGAGCATCAGTATGCGCTACACACTCAATGCCCTCATTGGCATTGCCATCATACACCTGCTATTTAGAGACAAGCGCCATACAAGCTTTGCACTCATCACCTACCTGCTCATAGGCGCTATCTGCCTGTCCATCTACGCATTTTGGCTCTCACAACCACAGAGTTTGAGCTACACCGCAGCCTTCTATGTTCGGCGCGTATTGTTGCAACCCATGTTATTATTACTGTTAGTTCCGGCGTTTTATTACCTACAGTTGAGCCGTGCGCAAACTAGGGACGCTTAGGCATCACTATCCACATCACTATATATACCAGAATACCCGGAAAAGCAGCGCTAAACACAGAGATTAATACATAGAGTACACGCGTAATAGTCACATCCCAGCCAAAATATTCTGCAATCCCGGCACACACACCAGCAATAGCACGCCTGTCAGAGCGGTGCAGGCTTGTCTTAGTATTATTTCTATAATTCATATCGGTTCAGATTTTTTCATACCCAATTGCAAATATCATTCAAATTTTTTTTATTTTTTTTTGGGCGGTCCCCCTGCGGAATTTTTTGGGTCTCTGACCCAAAAAATTCCGCAGGGGTCGGTCTTCGTTTCCAAGTGCCCGGGCCGCCTGCCACAAAATATCTGCGCCGTACTGTTTTCGCCCGGTTGGGCGGGCTCAACCAGCACGGCTTGTATTTTGTACGGCAGCCGGCCAGCGTGCACTTTCCAACTACGCCCTACCGCATTTTCCCAATAAATTGGGAAAATTGGTGTGGTTAAGAGGTGTATTGTTGGTTGCCGGTTTGCGGAACATTATAAATTTATTAAAGCAATTTCACCCAGCTGTTAATTTCACACACCAATAGGAAAATATCATCCAATTACATTTCATAATCACAGCTGTGAATCATATATTTGTAAAAACTTTAGTATAATTCATGGCATTGAGCAAGGAAGAAATGCACTACCTGGGAATGGAGTTCATTGGCGAAGAGCTACAACAGATGGGTTATGAATTTTTGGGCGTAAACAGCGCACCCAAAAAGCATCCACAGTTTGTAATTTTCAAATCTGGAGAGAAAATCAAATTCGTCATCGTACGTACCAAGTGTGTTACCAATCCCAAACCAGAAAAACCGGAATACGTAGAAAGAGTCATAGATCACGCAACCAAACAAGAATCTGGAGTGTGGTATGCCTACGTGCTGCTAGCACATGGCGACGACACCTCCCAAGCACCTATCAAGGGTGAGCGTTACTCTATCATATTTCAAGGTTTTGAAGAATTGCTACCATGATCAGAATACTATTAGCCGTTTTTATCTTTACCAGTTTCATTGCTTGCCAGTCTGAGCGTAAAACCACAGAAAGTACAAGCCAAATCCAGTGGGTGCAAGGAGATGCTTTTGGCAGTACCTATGCCATACAGTATGTTTCCACACAAGATTATGGCGACAGCATTGGCGGCATATTGCGAGACATAGATCACGTAATCTCCACCTATAGCAATCAGGCAATGCTCTATCAGCTAAACAATGTGCAAGATACCATCACCTCACATCGCTATTTAGAAGAACTTCTGACCCTTAGCCGTGAGTACAGTAAGAAAACAGACGGATATTTTGACCCTACCGTAGAGCCACTCATGGTTCTTTGGGGATTCTCCAGCACCGGTGTCAAACATTCGCCTACAGATGCCGAAGTCAAGCAAACATTGGAAGTATTAGGTTTAGAGAAATTCAATTTCAACAATGGAAAGTTCTATAAAACCAATTCAAATTCGAAAATTAGCTTCAATGCCATAACAGGCTACATCAATGATGTTGTAGCCCAATATCTAGAATCACAAGGAGTACAAAACTACTTGGTAGAAATCGGAGGCGAAATCATAGCCAAAGGCACTAAACCAGACGGCAGCGCATGGCGCGTAGGCATAGACAAACCAGAGCAATCTACTGCTGCAGACAGAACCCTGCAAGGTATTGTAGAGCTCAAGGATTTGGGGTTGGCAACAAGTGGTAACTATCGTAAGTTTGTTACAGACTCTGCTACCGGCAGAAACATAGTACACACCATGGATCCCAAAACAG
This sequence comes from Weeksellaceae bacterium, assembly GCA_030535475.1. Taxonomy (GTDB): domain Bacteria; phylum Bacteroidota; class Bacteroidia; order Flavobacteriales; family Weeksellaceae; genus JAUNRT01. Next base: position 4,321 of record JAUNRT010000041.1, read on the forward strand.
GTTACCCCAAAGAGAGTAGACTGCTAAGCGCCACCATATTGGCAAAATCAGCCGCTGAGGCAGATGCCATTGCTACAGCCGTCATGGCCATGGGTTCAGATCATGCGGATGCCTTTCTTAATAGAACAGATTACAAAGCTATGCTCATTTTCCAGGCAGAAAATGGTGAGCATGATGTGCGGCTATACAACAACTTTCAATGGGCTGAGTGATGGCAAAAGCTCTCACCGGTCTACATCTCTCAAAGCTTGAAAGCATATCCCCTAGAAAGCTTGTTCATAGAAAAAACACTATTTCCAAAACACTTTGATAAATTTTTGTGAAATAGTATAAAAAACTTTACACTGCTTACAAAAATCATTTTAACACTCCCATAAATTTGTTTATTTTTGAGGCCAATTCTTAAAAAAAATCATTCATGGGATTCATTGCAGAGATTCACGCAAGACAAATTTTAGATTCTAGGGGCAACCCCACAGTAGAAGTAGATGTAATCACAGAAAACGGTATCATAGGCCGCGCAGCAGTGCCATCCGGCGCTTCTACTGGCGAGCATGAAGCAGTGGAATTGCGAGATGGAGGAGATGATTATTTAGGAAAAGGAGTGCAAAAAGCCGTAGCCAATGTCAATGAGATTTTGGCAGAAGAGCTCACAGGTATTTCTGTGTTTGAGCAGAGCCTCATAGATCATATAATGATAGAGCTAGACGGCACTAAAAACAAATCAAAACTTGGCGCCAATGCTATTTTGGGCGTTTCACTTGCAGTAGCCAAAGCGGCAGCAGCAGAAATGGGGATGCCTCTATACAAGTATATAGGTGGAGTAGCAGCACAGACGCTTCCATTACCAATGATGAACATCATCAATGGCGGTTCGCACTCAGATGCTCCCATTGCGTTCCAGGAATTCATGATCATGCCGGTGAGTGCACCTAGCTTCAGCTATGCGCTAAAAATGGGTGTGGAAATCTTCCAAGAATTGAAAAAAGTGTTGCATGAGAGAGGTCTTTCTACAGCAGTAGGAGACGAAGGTGGATTTGCACCAGCGCTTGAAGGCACAGAAGACGCCATAGAAACAATAGAAAAAGCGGTGAAAAACGCCGGGTATAAATTTGGTGAAGACGTGAAAATCGCTTTGGATTGTGCAGCCTCTGAGTTCTACAAAAGCGGCAAGTATGATTACTCAAAATTCGAAGGCAAATCCGGTGCGGTGAGAAACAGTGATGAGCAAGTGGAATACTTGGCCGAATTGGTAGAGAAGTACCCTATTATCTCTATAGAAGATGGTATGGATGAGAATGACTGGGACGGCTGGAAAAAACTTACAGACAAGATAGGAGACAAAGTACAACTTGTAGGAGATGACTTGTTTGTAACCAACGTAGAAATTTTGTCAAGAGGTATCAACGAAGGAGTAGGTAACTCTATTCTTATAAAACTCAACCAGATTGGAACCCTTTCAGAAACTATAGACGCTGTGAATATGGCTACAAAAGCCGGATATACGTCAGTGATTTCACACAGAAGTGGCGAAACAGAAGACAGCACTATTGCAGATCTAGCGGTAGCGCTAAACACTGGGCAAATCAAAACAGGTTCTGCATCAAGATCTGACCGCATGGCTAAATACAACCAACTTCTACGCATAGAAGAAAATTTGGGTGATATGGCACGTTTCCCGGGGCTTTCTGCTTTTAATTTCTGAATTCACAAAAATGTCAACACTATAGCATAGTGTTGTTTAATTTATATATTTATAGACTTAAATAATCAATTGAATATGTCTCATACATTTAAACTAAATTATGACGGATCTGAATTTGAATATCCGGTGCAAGAAGGTACCATGGGTGATATAGCAGTAGATATATCTTCATTGCGTGCACAAACCGGGTTGATAACCATGGATCCCGGTTACAAAAACACAGGCTCTACAGAAAGTAAAATTACATTCTTAGACGGAGAAGAAGGTAAACTACTGTACAGAGGATATCCGATTGAGCAATTGGCAGAGAAATCCAGCTTTGAAGAGGTTATGTACCTTTTGCTGGAAGGTGAACTGCCTACGCAAGATGAACTTACTATTTTCAAAAATACACTCAAAGATTACAATTTTGTAAATGATAGAGTGAAGAAAATCATAGATGCATTTCCGCAAGAGGCGCATCCTATGGGTGTTTTGGCATCTCTCACTAGCTCGCTTACAGCCTTTAACCCTAAGTCTGTAAATGTGAACAATGAGAAAGAAATGTACCATGCAGCAGCAAGACTTATAGGTAAATTCTCTATACTTTCTGCTTGGACATACAGAAAAATGACTGGGAAAGACCTTTCTGAACCAGACAACAACTTGAGCTACGTGGCCAACTTCTATCAGATGATGTTCCGCGAGAAAAACAAGGATTTTGAAGTGAACGATGTGATTGTGAATGCACTGGACAAGCTTTTCATTCTGCATGCAGACCATGAGCAAAACTGCTCTGCATCTACGGTGAGACTTGTAGGGTCTTCACACGCTGGCCTATTTGTTTCTATTTCTGCTGGTATTTCTGCACTTTGGGGTCCACTACATGGTGGTGCTAATCAAGCGGTACTTGAAATGCTGGAAAACATACAGAAAGATGGCGGCGGATTGCAGAAATGGGTAGATAAAGCTAAGGACAAAGATGATAGCTTCCGATTGATGGGCTTTGGACACAGAGTGTATAAAAACATGGATCCGCGTGCAAAAATCATCAAGAAAGCTGCTGATGATGTACTAAATCAATTGGGCATACAAGATGAGGTGCTAGATTTGGCGAGAGGCTTAGAAGAAGTTGCACTGAAAGATGAGTACTTTGTAGAGCGCAAGCTTTATCCAAATGTTGACTTCTACTCAGGTATTATATACAGAGCTTTGGGTATTCCAAATGAAATGTTTACCGTGATGTTTGCACTAGGACGTTTGCCAGGTTGGATAGCACAATGGAAAGAAATGCGCCAAACCAATCAGCCGATTGGTCGCCCAAGACAGGTGTACACTGGTGAGCCAACACGCGACTACATTTCTGTAGAGAATAGATAATTAGAATTTGGGGAGAAATAGCTTGAAAATCAGCCAAGGCTAAATTTTCAAGGTCTCAAAAAGAAATAGATGAATAAAACGGCTGCACGCGAAGCGTGCAGCCGTTTTTTATGTTTTATGTAGAAAACTACATTTGAACTCTGCTACTTTTCAGTTGAATAAATGGTAAAATTATGCTGAAACAAAAAGTGAGGAACTTGACCTGAAGTTTGGTTTTCTTTTTTTCTGAAAGGTGAGAGATGAGATGTGTTTCTACATTTTTATATCCATTTCCGTACAATAATATAGGTACTGAAAACACGCTGAGAGGCTGATAAGGTCACTTTTTTGGGGAAAAGTAAAGGATGTTTGAAGTAAGCACTATGCTAAATGCGGCAGGTGGTAGGCGGATAGCCCGCAAAGCCACAGATTGCTTGCAGGAAGAGGCAGGGCAGATTTGAGAGATTAAAGAAAATCCTGCCATGCCTACTGACTGCCAATCTGTGGCTGCGGACTTGGAGCCGAACACCGACCTTTTCTTTGCCGGCAGGGTTGGCCTTGTGAGGTAGGCAGGCCGGCAAAGAAAAGGGGCCGCCCAAATGAATAAAAATTAACTTGCAATACTGCTGAAATGTATTGGGGTGGGATTTTGTAATTTTGTGAAAAATATTGTTGAGTGATTTCAAGACAGACCATAGATCAGATATTTGCCGCTGCACGTGTGGAGGAGGTGATTGGCGATTTTGTGCAGTTGAAGAAATCCGGCTCAAATTTCAAGGGTTTATCACCGTTTTCTGATGAGAAAACGCCCTCTTTTATGGTTTCTCCTGCTAAGCAAATCTGGAAGGATTTCTCTTCTGGTAAAGGTGGTAGTGTGGTGTCATTTGTGATGGAGCATGAGCAATTTTCCTACCCGGAAGCGCTGCGATGGCTGGCGAATCGCTACAATATTGCGATAGAGGAGGATCGTGAGCAGACGCCTGAGGAGATAGTGGAAGCTCGGGCTAAGGAAAACCAGTTTACGCTCACGAAATTTGCGAATGAGTATTTCCAAGATCAGCTGTGGAATACGGATGAGGGCAGGAATATTGGGTTGAGCTACTTCAGAGAAAGGGGTTTCACGGATGCGAGTATTGAGGATTTTCAGCTTGGATATTCTCCGCGACAGCGTGACGCTTTTACGCAATATGCGCTGAGCAAAGGTTACACGCTGGAGGCACTGAAGGATGTGGGCTTGACGGTGGGTGAGCCTGATAGGCTGGCTGACAGATTCAGAGAACGGGTAATGTTTCCTATCCATAGCTATTCCGGACGACCGCTGGGCTTTGGCGGCCGCATAATGGGCGATGTGACACAGGTTGCGAAATATTTGAATTCGCCGAAAAACCAGATTTACCATAAGAGTAAGCTGCTATATGGGCTCTATTTTGCTAAAAATGCTATCCTGAAACAGGATCAATGTATTTTGGTGGAGGGCTATACGGATGTGGTGTCTATGGCGCAAGCCGGGATAGAGAATGTGGTGGCGAGCAGTGGTACGGCGCTCACGGAAGATCAGATAAGACTGATACGCAGGGTTACTAGCAATCTTTTGCTGATATATGACGGGGATTCTGCCGGTATCAAGGCTTCTTTCAGAGGTATAGACCTGATTTTGGCGCAAGAGATAAATGTGAAGGTGATTTTGCTGCCTGAAGGTGAAGACCCGGATTCTTTTGCGCGTAGTAAAAGCAAGGAAGAGATTGCACAATATCTGGAGCAGGAGTCGCGTGATTTTATTGACTTCAAGATAGAAGTGCTGAAGAAGGATGCGCAAGGTGATCCTGTGAAGGAGACTGAAATGATACAGAGTATTGTGGCTAGTATAGCGGTGATACCGAATATACTGAAGCGTGAGCTGTTTGTGAGAAAGGCTTCTTCTATACTACAAGTGCGTGAGGAGTTGCTTTTCAGACAACTGGGTATTGCGTTGCAGGAGGTGGAGGAAGAACGGCGCAAGTCTGCAACACGACAACGTGCACAAACGCCGATGCGCGTTGCGGATAAGGCTACCGCGGAGAGCGTGATCAATGAGTTTTCTGAGAAGGAGGAAAAACTGGTGAAACTGCTACTGGAACATGGGTCGCACCCGGTGATGCTAGAAGTGGATGGTGTGGAGTATGAATCTTCTGTGATTGAAGAGGTGATAGCGCAACTGGATGAGGATGGCATAAGCTTCACCACGGATGTTTACCGTGAAATTCTGGAAGAGTTCAAAACCGGTCTGGAGAGTGAAGAGAAACGATCGAAAGAGTTTTTCTTGAGCTTTTATGAAAATACCTTTGGTGAAATAGTTAGCAATTTGCTGATGGAAAAGTATAAACTGTCTGATTGGAAGAGGTGGGGCGTGTTTTTGCCGGATAAGCTGAGCATGGTGGAGGACGATATGAACCAACAGATACTGAACTATAAACGTTTGTATCTGGTGAAAGAACTCAATGAGGTGCGTGAATCTTTGAAGGATGCTGATATGCCGGAAGATGAAGCGCGCAAGGTGCTAGAGCGTGTGGTGCAACTGGATGGAATAATCAAAAAAATTTCACAATTGCTGAATCGAGCGGTGTAAGAGATAATGTATAAAGCATAAAAAAGCGGTATCGTAGGGATACCGCTTTTTTTGTGTTTTTAAGTCGCTTACTTGGCTCGGCGACAATATACTCTCCACTGGACAAGGAAAGCGCCCGGATATTTTCTTTTAACTCTTGCGAGGTCTGCCGCAGCAGATCTTTTTGTGAAATAGTCTCCACCCATTACACGGTAGTCTGGCTGGCTGTACTCTAAAGTAGGTACCAAGTCTGGAAATGCGGCAGCAAATTCTGCACGGCTGCGATTGGCAGCGTTGCGGTCTTTGGTGTACATTACTTGGATTTTGAACCCGTTGACTTTGTTGTTTTGAGCGCATGGGTCAAAATTTTCCGGAGTTTCCGGCTCAGAACGAATTGGTGTGTTGGTTGTTGGAGGTCTGTAGCACTTGGTAGCAGTAGTCTTGTCTATCATATCTTTGACGTCACCCGGAAGGTCTAATGTATAACTGCCACCTGTAATGGTGTCTGTAACTGCAATCTGTGCTTGAAGGCTACTTGAGAGGCCTAAAATTGTAATCAGTAATATAAGGTATCGCAAGGCTGAAAAATTTTTGCAAATATACTCTAAATTTCTGTGCATGAAATTTCTGAATTTGTGATTTGACAATTTTTCTACCAAATGCTTCAATTATGGAAAAGTGAGTAAACAAAAGCAGGAAATTACATGTTTTTGCCAATGATAATTATCATAACCAAGAACTTACATTAAATATTCCGCGAAAAATGTATAAGTATCTAAAAACTAAATGCTTATAAGACTCTTATTATTTAGAATAAATTTAAATTAGTGGAATTAAAGTGTATTGATTAAAATTGTTGGGAATGGTTTAACAAAGTCAATTATTTTTGTTCGGAAAATATAAATCACTCAGAATCTCAACATAATTGAAGATATGGTGCATTGGGAAAATTTTAGAATGAGGAATCTAATCATAGCCTTACTGCTATTGGTTACGACCAGCTTTCAGGCTCAGGATGCAGTTTCGGGAAACGCAGCCAACGGAGAAAAGATATTTAATGCGCAATGTGCGGCGTGTCACAAACTGGATTCAAAGTTTGTGGGTCCCGCATTGGGTGGGGTAGTTGAGAGGCTACAGACTGACGAAGGTCTGGGTCGCGATTGGCTACACGCCTGGATACATGATAATGCTGCATTGCGTGCAACTGGCGATGAGTATGCCAATAGGATTTTTGAGGAATACAATGGTTCTGTAATGACGCCTTTCCCGCAATTGTCTGAGCAGGATATAGATGATATTCTAGAGTATACAACCAATCCTCCAGCGCCAAAACCCGTAGTGGAAGAAGCGCCCGTTGTAGCTACAGGTTCTGATTTCCCGGCAGGTATGCTGATTGTTGCTTTTGCGGTTTTGGCAGCGCTACTTATTTGGATTTTGTTCCGAGTAAGAGCTTTGTATAATTTGACAAACGCAGATCTTGATAGTCCGCTACGCGAAGAGGAAATAGGCTCGGTAGGCGAGTGGGTAGCAAAGTATAAGAAAGTAGCTTATGCAGGTCTTGGGATCTTTGCCTTTTTGGCTTTGCTAGGGTTGTGGGATTTCCTCACTGGAATAGGTGTTGATAAAGGATACAAGCCAGAACAACCCATCTACTTTTCACATAAAATACACGCCGGAGAGCAAGGGATTGACTGCCAAATGTGCCATACCAGTGCGAAGTACGGTAAGGTGTCTGGAATACCTTCTACCAATGTGTGTATGAACTGCCACTTTACCATCCAAGAGTATCAAGGCTCTTATGTAGAGGCAGGCAAAACAAGATCTTTCTATACAAGTGAGATACAAAAGATATATGAATCATCTGGATTTGACCCGGGTAGCAATTCTTATACAGGAGAGCAGCAACCAATAGAATGGGTACGTGTTCACAACATGCCGGATTTTGTATACTTCAACCACGCTCAACACGTAGTTGCGGGTGAAGAAGCAATTAAAAAGACTCACGGGGTAGATCAAGTGTGCTACGCTTGCCACGGCAGAGTAGACCAAATGGATGAGCTTTATATGGCCAACGACTTTACAATGGGTTGGTGTATAGAATGTCACCGTGCAACGGATGTTGACATGAACAACGAATATAATAAGGAGTATTATGCACAATTGCATGAGAAAATTAAGAAAGAGTATGGTGAGGAAAGCCGCTTGACGGTGGATGCCATTGGTGGATTGGAATGTGCAAAATGTCACTATTAATATTATTAAACTAAATACAGAAGTTAAATGGCTTCGAAAAAAAGATATTACAGAAGTTTAGAGGAGATGCAGAATCCTGGCCTTACTGAAAAGTTGGCTGAGAATGAGTTTGCAGAGAATTTACCTGTAGAGGGCTTTTTGGAGGATAAATCTTCTCTAGAAACCAGCAACACTTCAAGGAGAGATTTTCTGAAGTTCTTAGGTTTCAGTACAGCGGCAGTGACATTGGCAGCCTGTGAAGCTCCGATTGTAAAATCTGTACCCTATGTTGTGAAACCAGGTGAAGTAACTCCTGGCGTCCCTACATACTACGCAACTACAATGTATGATGGCTATGATTTTGCTAACGTAATTGTAAAAACCAGAGAAGGTAGACCTATAAAGATTGAGCCGAACAAAGAGGCAAGATTTTTTGGAGCCACCAATGCACGTGTGCAGGGTTCTATACTTTCGCTATATGATTCTACAAGGCTTCGCGGACCAAAAATTAATGGTGCCGATGCTGAATGGGCCAATGTAGATAGCATTATTGAGCAAAAATTAAATGAAGTTGCGGGACGCAAAATTGCGATTCTTACACCTTCACTACCAAGCCCTTCAACTAAGCGCGTAATCGATGGCTTCAAGGCTAGATTTGGCAACGCAGAGCACATTGTATTTGATGCTGTAGATCATTCTCCAGCTTTGGATGCTGCAGAACAAGTTTACGGGCAGAGAGCAATTCCATATATTGATTTAGAGCAAGCAGAATTGGTAGTTGGTTTCAATGCCGACTTCTTGAATGAGTGGGCTGGCATGACATTGCAACCGGCATATTCTCAAGCGAAACAACCAGGAAGCAATATGCTAAGACACATACAGGTGGAAAGCAATATGTCACTTACCGGTTCTAATGCAGATGATAGATTCCCTTTCAAGCCAAGTCAAGTAAACAGAGTTTTAGCAGAGGTTTATTCAGCTTTGTCAGGAGGTAGCGCGTCTAGCCCTGAAGCACAAGCCATAGCTAATGAAATCAGAGCTAAAGGTAGCAGAGCGGTGGTGATGGCAGATGGAAACACAGAAGCACACACACTTGCTTACCTTATCAATAGTGCAATTGGATCGGCAGCAGTAACGGGTGCCATGACTCGCATCAAAGAAAGTAACATCAATACCTATAAAAACTTCTTGAATGAAGCACAATCAGGTGCCATAGGAGCAGTATTTATTTATGACTGTAACCCTATAGAGCACTCACATTATGGTGCTAATTTCACAGAAGCTTTGAAAAATATTCCAATCTCTGTAGCCATGGTTTCGCATGACGGCGCTGTTGCACAGAGCGTAAACGTGGTAGCACCCGTGCACCACTGGTTGGAATCATGGGGTGACTTTAACCCTATGGATGGCGTGTACACTATACAGCAACCAACCATTCGTCCTGTTTACAACACAAGACAATTCCAAGATAGCTTGTTGAGATGGTCAGGAAACACTGCGGCTGCAGCATCACCTGCTCAGCCAGCTAATCAAACCCAAGCACCTGCACAACCTAGTACTCCTGCACCACAAGCCAGCACAGTAGCAGATACTATAGCTGGGGCTGTTGCGGGAACTACTGCGGCAACTACTACAACCGCACCTGCAAGCAGTACTATTGCCGATATGCTGCAGATAGGAGATGCTAATAGCTACTATAATTTCTTGAAAAGACACTGGGAAGGTAACATTCTTGGAGGTAGATATAGTTTCAACCAGGCATTATACAATGGCTATAATGAAACGCAAGTAACGGGTGGAACAGCGGGCACAACCGGAGGCGGTGGAGCTGCTGCGGTTTCAGCCATAAACTCTGTACAAGAATCACCTTGGGAAATACAACTTTACACGAAAGTAGGTATGGGTGATGGCCGACAGGCTACAAACCCTTGGATGATGGAGTTTCCAGATCCGGTGACAAGAACTTCGTGGGACAATTATTTAACCATGAATCCGCTAGATGCTGAGGAAGCTGGTATTTCTATGTGGAACTACGGTCCTGACAGAAACGGCAGAATGCAGTTCAACGGACCATATTATAACGTAACAGTAGGTGGCCAAACCATTAAAGCCCCTGTGTTTGTGCAGCCGGGTCAAGCAAGAGGATCAGTAGGTTTAGCACTTGGATATGGTGTAAGAGGTAGAATCGCCGCTGCCAACAATCTTGAAAGCATAGGTGTGAATGCCTATCCACTTTACAAAGATGGAGTGAAGTCTTATCCTGTGACATTGGAGTCTGCAGGTGGCACACACCCATTTGCAAACATTCAGATGATGAATACCCTTATGGGTAGATATGAGATTGCCAGAGAGGCATCACTCAACGACTTCCTTACAAAAGACGTACACGAGTGGAACCAGCCTGGAACCATGGAAACCTTCAAAGGAAAACATACACCACTCAATGAAGTAGATTTGTGGAGAAGTTTTGACAGAACAGATGGTCCACACTTCAAAATGTCTATAGACTTGAACTCATGTACCGGTTGTGGTGCATGTGTCATCGCCTGCCATGCAGAGAACAATGTTCCGGTAGTAGGAAAAGATGAAATAAGAATGTCTAGAGATATGGCTTGGTTGCGTATAGACAGATACTACTCTGATCACATGCAAGAAGTGAAGCCAGACAAGTATCCTTATACGCAAAAAGAGGCATTGAGAGACACAGACCTCAATGAACCACAACAGTATGACATCCTCATCAAGCCGGCGGCCATTAGCCCGGATGTTATATTCCAGCCAATGATGTGCCAGCACTGTAACCATGCTCCTTGTGAAACAGTATGTCCTGTGGCAGCAACTTCACACGGTAAGCAAGGTCAGAACATGATGGCCTACAACAGATGTGTAGGAACAAGATATTGTGCAAACAACTGTCCGTATAAGGTGAGAAGATTCAACTGGTTCAACTATGCTCAGAATGATAAGTTTGACTATCATATGAATAATGATCTTGGACGTATGGTGTTGAACCCGGACGTAGTTGTACGCCAGCGTGGTGTGATGGAAAAATGCTCAATGTGTATTCAGCGTACCCAGTTTACCATTCTGGAAGCTAAGAAAGAAGGTAGAAGATTGATTGATGAAGAAGTACAAACAGCTTGTAGTATGGCTTGTCCTTCAGGAGCAATAGTATTTGGAGATATAAACGATGACAGTGCAGAAGTAACACAGCTTATCACAGACAATCGTAAATATGTAGTGTTAGAGGACATAGGTACACAGCCCAACCTGTTCTACCATGTCAAGATCAGAAACAGAAGAGAAATAAATAGTTAAATAAACGGTTAAAGAGAATTTATGTCAGGTCATTACGAATCTCCTATACGGGAACCGCTTATTTTAGGTCATAAGACCTATAATGACATCACAGAAGATATTGCACGTCCTATCGAAACCCGTGCCGGCAAACTTTGGTGGATAGCCTTTGGCTTGGCCATGATTGCATTCCTATACGGATTCGGGCTCATAGCCTATACCGTTGGTACAGGTATCGGAGTTTGGGGATTGAACAGAACCATCAACTGGGCGTGGGACATCACCAACTTTGTATGGTGGGTGGGTATTGGTCACGCCGGTACCTTGATCTCTGCCGTACTCTTACTCTTCAGACAGAAATGGAGAATGTCCATTAACCGCTCTGCAGAGGCCATGACTATCTTTGCCGTATTCCAAGCCGGGCTTTTCCCGCTCATACACATGGGTAGAGTTTGGGTAGGCTGGTGGGTTTTCCCAATTCCAAACAACTTTGGATCTCTTTGGGTCAACTTCAATTCACCACTTCTTTGGGACGTATTTGCCATCTCTACATATCTTTCCGTATCGGTAGTATTCTGGTACATGGGATTGATACCGGATTTTGCCATGATACGTGACCGCGCTACCAAGCCTATTCACAAAAAGATATACACTATTTTATCTTTTGGATGGAGTGGAAAAGCAAAACACTGGCAGCGTTTTGAAGAACTCTCATTGGTATTGGCAGGTTTGGCAACACCTCTTGTATTCTCAGTACACACCACAGTATCCTTTGACTTTGCCACTTCGGTGATCAAAGGTTGGCACTCAACTATATATCCACCTTACTTCGTTGCAGGTGCAATCTTCTCAGGTTTTGCCATGGTGCAAACCCTACTTAGCGTAGCGCGTAAAGTTGCAGGCTTAGAAGATTATATCACCAAAAAGCATATTGAGTACATGAACATCGTAATTCTAGTGACAGGTGGTATGGTTACAGTCGCCTATCTCACAGAGTTCTTTGTAGCATGGTATTCAGGAAGCCGTTATGAAGACTTCACCTACTTCACCGTAGGAGCAGCAGTTGGACCGTATTGGTGGGCATTCTGGTTATTGATCTTGTGCAACGTGCTCATTCCAATGACACTTTGGTACAGACCACTTAGACGCAACTTTGTGTGGACCTTTATAGTATCCATCGTTATAAACATAGGTATGTGGTTTGAGCGTTTTGATATCATCGTTATCAACCTTAGCCGTGACTACCTACCATCTTCTTGGACTATGTTCGAGCCTACTTTTGTAGATGTGGGCATATTCCTTGGTACCATTGGATTCTTCTTTGTACTTTACCTACTATATGCAAGAGCATTCCCAGTAATAGCACAAGCCGAATTGAAAACTATTCTCAAATCATCTGGAGAAAGCTATAAATTGCATCATTCAGAACACGAAAACGATCATCATGAGCACTAAAATATACGGATTATATGGCGATGACGATGTACTGCTACATGCAGTGAAGTCATTGAGAGATAAAGGCGTACAAATCAGTGAGGTTTACACACCTTTTCCGGTGCACGGCCTGGACAAAGCCTTAGGTTTGAGAAAAACCAGAATATCTGACCTCGCATTTATCTATGGTGCATATGGCCTTATTTTGATGTCTATCACCACTTGGTATATGATGAACCATGATTGGCCGCAAGACATTGGTGGTAAGCCTTCATTTAGCTGGGGCGAAAACGTGACAGCCTTTGCTGTACCCATGTTTGAGATGACGGTGTTCTTCGCCGCTCACCTTATGTCCATCACATATCTTTTGAGAAGTGGGCTATTTCCGGGATCTTCTACGCGCAACCCGGACCCGCGCACAACAGATGATAAATTTATGATAGAAATTGACACCAATGATGTGGCGCAGCTCAAAACACTATTGGTGGAAACCGGTGCAGAAGAAGTCGCTGCATACCGCACTCAATTACCAAAAGAAACTGCATTATGACACGAATACTATTTAGCATTTCCATAATTTTGCTGATTTCATCATGCTCAGACCGTTCACCAGCATTGGTGTTCATGCCTGATATGTATTATTCAGTACCGTATGAGCCTTACCAGAAAGCCAACTTTGGCTATCCACACTACGCAGATGGTACTAGCGTAGGTGTTTTTTCAGACAACCATGACATGTCTGCTCTTACACCGGTAGAGGGCACAGTGCCACATTCCAAGTCTGGAATCCTACCTTATACTTTGCCCAACACCACTGAAGGCTACAATGCTTCACTTGGAGTAGCATCACCACTAGATACAATCAACAGAGAGAAAAGCCTTGCACGTGGTCAGAAACTTTATGGCCAAACCTGTATAGCTTGTCACGGAGTGAATGGTGATGGTCAAGGACCAATAGTACAATCTGGGGCTTACCTAGGAGTACCAAACTATAAAGACAGAGCCATCACAGTAGGCTCAGTATATCACGTGATCATGCATGGCCGTAACGCCATGGGCTCTTATGCCTCACATCTCAATGAAGAAGACCGTTGGATGGTTGCAGAATACGTAATGTCTCTCAAAAATCAATAATTAGAAGTAAGAAAAGATGAACTATACATTTGACCCCAAACTCCGTATGATCGCCCTCGGCGCTATAGTGCTGGGTATATTGATGTTTGCCGGTGGATATTTTCTCAATGCTTCCGTGAGCGATGCATCTATTGTTGAGCAGATAGAGCAAAACCCAGAGGCATTCCCACACGTCAAAAACCCGCATCCGCATGAGCCGTATGCAGAAAACAATCATCAAGCACACATAGACCATTTAGTACATCAACATCACAACAGACCATGGTCTGCCATGCTCATCTCTGCCTTTCTATTTACAGGTATAGGCGTAGCGGCAATGTTCTTCCTTGCCATACAGCACGTAGCACAAGCAGGTTGGTCAGTGATTGTGACCCGTGTCATGGAAGCCATCACAGCCTTCATACCTATTGGTGGTGTCATTATGCTCATCATATTCATAGGATCGGCCTTACACTGGAACCACCTGTTCCACTGGATGGACGAAACACGAGTAGATTTCGAGCACCAAAATTTCGACCATTTTATCAAAACAAAAGAGCCATGGCTCAACATACCTTTCTGGCTGGGTAGATCCATTTTCTACATAGTTATATGGACATTCATGGCGTGGATGCTACAACGCAAATCCGCTATCCTAGACAGAACAGGAGCTATCAAAGACTATTGGAGCCTCTACAAGTGGGGTGTATTGGGTATCATAGTATTTGCACTTACCTCCATGTCATCAGCTTGGGATTGGGTGATGTCTATGGATCCACACTGGTACAGCACACTATTTGGCTGGTATGTGATGGTGAGTTATTTGGTATCTGCCGTAGCGGTAATGATATTGCTTGCAGTTCACCTCAAGAGACAAGGCGTACTACCACAATTCAATGACAATCACCTACATGACCTTACCAAGTATTTATTCGGCTTCAGCCTACTTTGGGGTTACCTATGGCTATGTCAATTTGAGCTATTGTGGTATGCCAACGTACCAGAAGAAGCGCAGTATTTCCTAGCACGTGATGAAATGTATGGACCTACTTACTACAAGATGCTTATCATCAACATCGTAGCACCGTTCTTAGTACTCATCAGCAGCTCCATCAAGCGTAATTACAAAGTAGTTACTGTCATGGCAGTAGTAGTGATTTTAGGACACTGGTTAGACATCTTCAATCAAATGATGCCGGCCACCGTAGGCCCATGGTGGTACTTCGGTCTACTAGAATTTGGTTCGCTACTATTCATAGGCGGTTTATTCACCTTTGTAGTACTTACAGCCATGACCAAACTCAAGCCGGTACCAGAAGGAAACCCACTCGTGCACGAATCCAAACTCTACGAATATCCATTCTAGAGCATCATGCAACAAAATACTAAGCCATCTCAGCAGAGATGGCTTTTTTTATGTACAAAACCTATCAAGATCAGCAGAATAGCTAGAAAAGCGATATTCATTT
>JAUNRT010000042.1 GCA_030535475.1 Weeksellaceae bacterium
ATTTCTATTTTCAATTCAATAATAGGGTGCCGCCCAAATCAAAAAAAACTAAGAAATTGTAGCAAAATGCTTTGGTTTCAATAATTCCTCAATCAATTCCAATAGCCAAACAAATTTTCAATTTTCAATTCAAAAAAAGGTTGCCGCCCAAAAAATCAATAAAAAAAAAGAGCGACTTGTTTCAAATCGCTCTTGATGAATTATGTTTTTCGCGCTTAGTCTATGACTTTGAGCTCTTTACCTACCTTGATGAATGCCTCTACAGCGGTATCTAAATGCTCTTTTTCATGAGCTGCAGAAAGCTGCACTCTGATTCTTGCTTTCTCTCTTGGCACGACCGGGAAGAAGAATCCAATGACATAAATGCCTTCTTGCAACAGTTTGTCCGCCATTTCTTGTGAGAGTTTGGCGTCATAGAGCATTACAGGCACTATGGCGGCATCTCCTTCTATGATGTCGAAGCCGGCTTTCTTCATCTTATCTCTGAAATACACAGCATTTTCCATGACTTTGTTTCGCCATTTGGCGTCATTTTCTATCATGTCTAGCACCTTGAGTGATGCACCAACTATGGCAGGCGCCAAGGAGTTGGAGAATAGGTATGGACGCGATTTCTGACGCAGCATGTCTATGATTTCTTTGCGACCTGTGGTGAAACCACCCATGGCTCCGCCCAATCCTTTGCCCAGTGTGCCGGTGATGATGTCTATCTTGCCCATCACGTTGTGGTATTCATGCGTTCCGCGACCGGTGTCACCCATAAATCCTGTGGCGTGACATTCATCAACCATTACTAGTGCTTCATATTTCTCCGCAAGGTCTGTGATGCCTTTTAAGTCGGCTACAAGACCATCCATGGAAAATACGCCGTCTGTGACTATGATTTTGTGTCTATGCTTGGCTTCGCTAGCTTTTTTGAGTTGCTCTTCCAAGTCTTGCATATTGTTGTTCTTGTATCTATATCTTGCGGCTTTGCAAAGGCGTACACCATCTATGATTGAAGCGTGATTGAGCTCATCAGAAATGATGGCATCCTCTTCTGTGAAAAGCGGTTCAAAAACGCCGCCATTGGCATCAAATGCCGCCGCATACAATATTGTGTCTTCTGTTCCCAAAAATTGTGCAAGTCGAGACTCTAGCTCTTTGTGTATGTCTTGTGTACCGCAAATGAATCGTACTGATGACATGCCAAATCCGTGCGAAAGGGTAGTAGCTCTTGCTGCTTCTACAACGTCCGGATGATTGGAAAGCCCAAGGTAGTTGTTTGCGCAAAAGTTGAGTAATTTTTTGCCGCTGTCTAAGGTGATTTCAGCATCTTGGGGTGAGGTAATGATGCGTTCACGCTTGTATAGGCCTTGTTCTTCCAAGGAATCTAATTGTTCTTGTAAAAGGTTTTGAAAAGATTTCGGGTACATTTATTTCTAATTTTGCAGGTAAATCTAAGGATTTTTTTATGTTCCGGGTTTATGATTTGCTATGATTTTACAACAAATTTTTCATGTTTTTTCAGTTCGAAGTTCATTTTTGCTGGGTGAAAATAGGAGTGGAGGTGAATTGATTTGGATTCTTTAACCTAAGAAATTCTAATAGGAAAAATTTGAGGGTTTTTTCTCCCATTTTGATGGATTGTGGTAAGTTTTAGCTTGTTTTGGTGCAGATTTCCATAGGATTTTGCATATTTGTGGATAATTACATTCTTGATATGAGTAGCATCAATACGCATTCTGAGCATACCGGCAAAGCCTTTGAGCATTGTAGTATGTGTGAGGAATTGCTAGAACAGAAATTATATTTTGTGGAGAAAGCCTATGAGCAAAATCCTGAAACTTTAGAGCATTTTGTGCTGTTTGAATACGCACTTTGTCAGAACTGCAAGCAGCAATCGCTATCTCAGATTTCTAAAGAATCCATGAATAGGATTAGAGAATTCATGGATGCTCAACAAGAGGAGCTTGCACATTCATGGCAGTTGATGGAAAATTCTGGTTTGGAACATTGTGCGTTTACAGGCACACCATTGCAAGAAATGAAAGAGTTTCATCTTGTAGCGGCTATAGAAAACGGCCGTTATAGAATGAAGCCCATGATCGTGGGCCCGCATACCATACAGAAATACCAAGATTTACTCTCGGATCATACGCAGCAATTTTTTGACGATTTTTTCAATGATTTTGTTGATATACCGCCAGCATTGGCCAAAATTCTTGAGGAGGGATACAAACCAGTTTTCTTATAAATATGGCACAAGGAATTTTATTGAAAAATTGGCAAGATTGGGAGGAATACACCCGTACTACCAAAGATCTTACAAATATAGTAGCCCAGGATATCAACTTTGCCAAAAGAGATGTTGATTTTTCGCAATTTGAGTATGACAATACTAGTTTTCTCAAATGTAGATTGAGCAGGCAACAAGCGGCAGAAATCATTCAAAGTGGAGGCTTCATATACCCGAAATTCAGCAATTTACCCTACAATCCCAATCGTTCTACGCTGTACACGCATGTAGAATTGTTGGAAGGATTTTCTGCCGAAAAGGACAACTCTGTTGATCTCAAAATCTATAAAAGCTTCATCAAAAACAAGTACAATCCACCTATTCATGAAGCCATGGCTCAGCGATTGCACGACTTCAATATAGACGAAGCGCTGCGCAGATTATTGGATGTGAGAAATGATGGTTCTAGCAAGAAAAAAGTAGTGGGTTTTATGGGTGGGCATTCTGCTCGCCGGGGTAGTAAATACTATGTGAAGACAGCTATTTGCGCTAAACTCATGGCAGAGGCCGGCTATTATGTGGTTTCAGGCGGAGGTCCCGGTATTATGGAAGCTGCCAATTTAGGCGCGTATTTGGCCGGAAGAACTCATGAAAATCTATATACAGCAGTAGATCATCTGGCTAATTTAGAGTTCAGACCCGAAGACGAAGGGAAAGCAGATTACTACGCCAAAAATTACGTGACCAATGCGCGCGAGGTTTTAGAAATGTTTCCAAATGGTGCAGAAAATTTGGCTATTCCTACCTGGTTTTATGGTCATGAGCCTTCTAATGTTTTTGCTAGCCATATCGCTAAATATTTTAGCAACTCCATTAGAGAAGATACTCTATTGGCTATCAGCCTCTATGGGGTGGTTTTTGCCCCTGGAAGTGCAGGTACTACGCAAGAAATCTTTCAAGAAGCAGCCCAAAATCATTATGGCACCTTTGGTTTTATCAGTCCAATGATATTTCTGAGCAAAGAGCGCTATGTAGAAGAGACAGCACTCTACAGTGTTTTGCATCAGCTCGCCAAGGACACCATCTACAAAGAGCTACTATTCCTCACAGACGAGCCGCATGAGATTTTGGAGTTCATACGAGAGCACCCACCTGTGCCTGTGCCTATGCCACAATAGTATTTACTGCTTGAAAGCCGGTTGCAAAGTTTTTATAACCAATTCAGTGCATTAAAGGTCAGAATTAGCAACATAATAAGTGCCGGGCCCAAAATCCCGATAGAAATACCTCCAACGCGGAAGTCATTTTGTTTCACCAAACCGGTGCTGTATGCAATGGCATTCGGTGGAGTAGATACCGGGAGGAAAAGGGCACAAGAAGCAGAAAATCCTATCACCATGGCTATGCTTATCGGATCCACACCCGGCAAAATACTTGCTACGGGTATCAATATGGTGGCGGTGGCAGTATTGCTCATTACATTAGAGAAAATCACGGTGGCAAAGGCAAAAAGTGTCATAAATGCCAATGAATTGAATTGGAAGTTCTTTAACTTGTTTACAAAAAACTGAGCCAATTCACTTTCTTGAATCGCTAAACCAAGAGACAAACCACCCGCTACAAGCATCAAGGTATCCCAAGGCAATTCCCGAACATCATCGCTCGTCACAATTCCTACCATGGGTAGCAATATGATTGGAATGCCGGACACAGCAGCCGCAGGTATCCCGTGCCAATTGCCTGTCAACCATAGCAATACTGTCACTATCATAACACCCATCACAAAACGCTTTTGAAAACGCTCTTCAGAGCTTATATACTCAGAACTTTGCAGGAAAGAAAGATCTAGATTGTGTTTTACTACTTTATATTTCTTCAAAAGTATGCCCCAAAGTATGAAAGTTAGAATCAAAGCCAAAGGTACTCCTACCATCATCCACTCTAGAAACCCAATATTTTTTGAAGGATCTTTTCTCGCTAAAGAGTTTATGGCATCCACTGCTATGACATTGGGAGGTGAACCTATGATGGTGCCCATTCCGCCCAGTGCTGCAGCCGCGGGAATACCAATAAGTAGAGCTTTGGACAAATTATCTGAGGAGCCTAGTCTGGTAATCAAAGGCATAGTAGAGGCTATCATCATTGCCGTTGTAGCCGTGTTAGACATCACCATAGAAGCCAGCGCAGTTGCGCCCATGATGCCCAAAAGTATATACTGAGCGTTTTTCCCCACTTTAGAAATTGTAAATCGGAAAAGATCTACATCCAATCCGGTAGATTTCAAGGCATGTGCCATGAAAAATCCACCGAGCATCAGCCATATTACAGAGTTGGACCAGGTTTGCACAAACACTTGCACATCTATATAGCCTGGCTCTCCGGCCACATTGTCGGTAGATCTACCCAGTAGAAATATGAGCAACCCCACAATCAACAATCCCACAGAAAAGGGTGGTATGGCTTCTGTGATCCACAAAGCCACTGCAAATACCAAGATAAACATCACATACTGCTGCGTCAGCGTAATTGAAGGCTCATTGAGCGTAATGAAAAAAGTGGCTAGAAATGCTGCAATAAGGCTTAGTAGAAAGAAAATTATGCGCTGCTGAGCATCTACTAATTTCTGCATTCGGTTCATTACTCTTTCCGCTACCCGCCTAGAATCTGCCATACTCAAATTTTGGCGCAAAGTTCCGTATTATCTCTTTGCCCTACAAGAATTATTGTCATATTTACATCAAGATTCATCTGTAAATATGCAATTCAACTTTATACACAAAAGGAAAGTACACGCGATTGTTTCCTATTGAAAATCTTTCGCTTTTTTGATTCTAATAAACATAAAAATAAAACAGCCTCCTGCATCATTTATCCGAAATTTGGTTAATTAAGAGATATAGAAGACTGCCAGTGTAATTTGCAGAATAAAAAATTATCTTTTTGGTTTATTGCTATTGCCAATATTCACGCTACGTAGGAGTTTAGTGAGTTCGTTTTCGGATAAATTGGTTTGTGCGTTAAGTACATACATTTCTCTACCCACATCCCAAGTCACAGTTACATTTCTTGTAGCGCCCATTCTTTCTCGGGTAAGTACGTTTATGCGAGCATTATTCTCATTCATTGTAAACCATGGTGTAAAACCATCTCTGCTAAGTGCATTGGCCAAATCTCGTTGCACTACATCTTTCCGAGTATCTTCCAATTCGCCAATGCGCATAAATCGTAAAGACTTGATCCCGCGACTCACCAAATCAGCATATTCAGAGTCTAGAAATAGCGCACCAAGCAACATTGGAGCACGCAATGTCATTACATGATTTTCTTGACTATAATTTTTGTAAAATCGATTCAGGTTTGATTGCGTTGAGCAAGATGCGATAAACACCACAAGCAGCAAAAGGATTATTTTTTTCATTTTCTTTTTATTGGATTTGAATTCAACTTATGTGCCAAGTCATTACATTACAGAGTTTCAGCAACGTATCAAGTTCGTGCTTCCATGGCGCGGTAACACACTATATGATTTCCATCAGAAGTCAAGCGATTTTTGGCTCAATTAGTGTATTTTTGAGCGCATTATTATACCTATGAACAAAGGAATTTATCTAGCCACTCTCGAGCCCAATTCTGGTAAATCCATTTTTGCGCTCGGCCTCATGCAAGAATTATTGGGTACCATTCCACGCGTTGCCTACTATCGTCCTGTAATAGATGATTATCCAGAGGGCGTGCAAGATCACCACATCGCCACCATCATCAGTCATTTCAACCTACCGCAAAGCTATGAAGAGAGCTTCACCTTTTCCAGAAGCGAAATCATAGAAGAGAGCAATGCCGGTCAAGGCAACATGATACTCGAGCGCATCATCAAAGACTACAAAAAACTTGAGTCTGAGTATGATTTTGTACTTGTAGAAGGCACCGACTTCACAGGAGAAGGCAATGTCTTTGAGTTCGACCTCAATATGCTCATCGTGCGCAACTTTGGATTGCCGGTGATAGTAGTGAGCAGTGGTGTTGGCAAAAGCATAGAAGAGTTTAGAGGAAGCTTGGACATGGCATACAAGACATTCCGTAGCAAAGACATACAAACCTTAGCTGTAGTAGCCAACAAAATACAGCCGGAAAATCTGGAATGGGTACAGCAAGAGATGGAAAAATTCCTTCCCAAGAAAGTACAAGCTTACACCATACCGCTTATTCCGGAGTTGGCACAACCTACGGTGAAAGAAGTTTTAGACACCTTGCAGGGTGAAATCCTTATAGGACAGGAAGATTTGTATGCTCCGGCAGGCAAATTTGTGGTTGGTGCCATGCAGTTGCGCAACTTCTTGCAGCACCTCACAGAGCGCTCCATGGTCATCACCCCTGGCGACCGTGCCGACCTAATTTTGGGCGCCATTCAGGCCAATCAGTCAGACAATTACCCTCATGTTTCTGCAATCATACTCACGGGTGGCATTCCGCCGGAGTCTTCTGTGATGAAGTTGCTAGAAGGTATGGAGCATATAATTCCGCTAGTGCTGGTGCAAGAAGGCACTTTTGAAATCACAGATCGCATCTCACGCATCAAGTCCAATGTGTACCCAGAGAATACTTCTAAGATTCAAGCTTCATTGCAGACATTTACACATCATATAGACTTAGATCCGCTACTACACAAACTCGCGCATTACAAGTCCAGCATCATCACGCCGCATATGTTTCAGTACAAGCTATTGCAGCGCGCCAAAGTGCAGCGCAAGCGCATTGTATTGCCGGAGAGCAATGATGCCAGAATACTGGAAGCCACCGCTCGCTTAGTGGCGCAAGACGTGGTGGACATCATACTCATTGGCAAAAAGAACGAAATACAGCAGAAGCTCAATGAGAGAGGCATACTGCTAGACCTCAATAGCGTCACCATCACGCATCCCACCACAAGTCCGGATTTTGAGGACTATGCAGAAACTCTGTATCAGCTTCGCAAGCACAAAAACGTCAATCGTGACATGGCGCGCGACCTCATGAATGATGTCTCATATTTTGGCACCATGATGATCTACAAAGGACATGCAGATGGCATGGTTTCCGGTGCAGCACACACCACACAGCACACCATCCGTCCTGCCTTGCAGTTCATCAAAACCAAACCTGGTGTCAACGTAGTATCATCCGTGTTTTTCATGTGCTTGCCAGATAGAGTTTCTGTCTTTGGCGACTGCGCCATTGTACCCAACCCTACCGCAGAAGAGCTGGCAGAAATCGCAATATCTTCTGCCCAGAGCAGCCAAAATTTTGGTATAGAGCCGCGCGTAGCCATGCTTTCCTACTCTTCTGGTTCGTCCGGCAAAGGCGCAGAAGTAGAAAAAGTGCGTACCGCTACAGAAATCGTTCGTCAAGAGCAGCCACAGCTACTCATTGAGGGTCCTATACAGTATGATGCCGCCGTGGACAAGCACGTGGGTCATAGCAAAATGCCTAATTCTCGCGTCGCAGGTCAAGCCAGCGTGCTCATATTCCCGGATCTCAACACCGGCAACAACACCTACAAAGCCGTGCAGCGTGAGACCGGAGCCTTGGCCATTGGCCCCATGTTGCAAGGCCTCAACAAGCCCGTGAACGACCTCAGTAGAGGCTGCACCGTAGATGATATTTTCAACACCGTTATCCTCACAGCAGTGCAAGCCCAGGAACATTCCATGCAGCCGGAACATTCAGATGCAGCTCAAAACAATTTACATTGATACAATTATTTTTTTCAGGAGCTTTTTCCCGCTGCTGCCTGCAATCTTGCTCGCCTGCTGCCACAAACAGAGGGCTTTCCGGCACGTCCACCACAAGGGATTCCAGTACCGGCTAGCCCACTGTTTGTAGAGGCAGCAGACTTTGCAAGGATTTCCGGCGCATCGGGGCTAGGCCAGCCCGCCATGCCTTTTACACATTGCAAAACATAAAACTTGAAAGCTCTAAAAAATATACGTTCACTCTTTCAAAAATAATCACAGCACCCAAAATCAATCTTATGTCCACAGGTTTAGTCATCAATTCAGGATCATCTTCCATCAAATTTCAGCTCATACAGATGCCACAAGAAAAAGTGCTTGCACATGGTCTTGTAGAGCGCATAGGATTACCAACAGGCGCCATTCACACCCACATCTTGCAGGCAAATGCTGATGAAGCACAAACGGCAGAGTACCAAAAAACCAGTTTGCAAGTTCCCGTGCAAGACCACAGCATAGGCTTGCAAATGCTCATAGAGCAGCTCACCCAAGGTGAGAATCCTGTGTTGCAAGACATTGCACACATACAATGGGTGGGGCATAGAGTAGTCCATGGTGGACAACAGTTTACAGAAACAACACTCATCACCCAAGAAGTGAAAGGCAAAATCAGAGAGCTATTTCCGCTGGCGCCTTTGCACAATCCTGCCAATCTCACAGGCATTGAAGAGGCAGAAAAGCTATTCACCAATGCACAACAGATTGCAGTTTTTGACACATCATTTCATGGCACCATCCCAGAATATGCACATAGATATGCCATACAAGAAAAATTTTACCAAGACGGCATACGCAAATACGGCTTTCATGGCATCTCACATCAGTATGTGAGCGGAAAAGCCAAAGAATTGATGGGTGAGAAGGCTCAGAAACTCATCACAGTGCATTTGGGCAACGGATGCTCAATCACCGCGGTAGAAAATGGTAAAAGTGTGGACACCTCATTAGGTTTTGGTCCAAATGAAGGTCTCATAATGGGTACACGTACCGGTGCCATAGACCAAAGCATTATCTACTACTTGATCAGCAACTATGGATACACAGCAGAAGAAGTAGCTACCGAATTCACAAAACAATCTGGAATGCTGGCCTTGAGCGGGCAGAGTGATATGCGTGAGATTGAAGAAATGGCACAAAACGGTGACCAATCAGCGCAACTGGCTTTGACCATGAATGCCTATAGAATTAAGCAATTCATTGGTGCTTTTGCAGCGGCCATGAATGGCGTAGATGGCATCATCTTCACTGCAGGTATAGGTGAGAATAGTGACATGATGCGCGCCAAGGTTTGTGAAAATATGGAGTACTTGGGCGTTCATTTGGATTTGGATGCAAATCAAGTAAGAAACTCTCAACCCAGAAAAATCAGCACGGATGCCGGTAAGGTAGAAGTATGGGTGATCCCAACCAATGAGGAGATACAAATCGCCAGAGAATGCGCCAATTTGCAAGCCTAAATTTTACAACTCAGGAATTTGATTTTTCAGAGTGAGTACAGGCGATTTGCTGTGCAGAGCAGTTTTTGATGACTCTGATAAGAGTTCAAATTTTGCCAATCATAGAACATCAAAATATATTTTGAGGCATGGAATACTTCCTAAACCGGATGTAAGATTCAATGGTTAGCTCATAGTTTTGTGAAAAATGTTAGCCTGCCTAGTGAACTGGCCTTGTGTGCTGGCCGCGGCAGGTGGTAGGCATAATAGCCCGTAAAGGACTGTGGCTTTTGCAAAATGTGAGCAAAAAGGGTTTGATGAGGTACGAAGAAAAACCATTTTGCCCCAATTTTGCAGCCACAGGACTGCGGACTTGTTGCCGGACACCGACCCTTTTTTGGGCAATTAATAATGCGGAAAATTTTCCAATAACCAAAAATTGCACAAAAAGGGTGCCGCCCAAATAATAAAAAAAATGCAAAGAATGCAGCCAAAATTGGTGGTATTTTTCAATTTTTGGAGCTATTTTACGTTTTAATACTTGGATTTTTATAAGTAATTTCGCCTGATAATTTTTTGCATGAATAGATTCAAAGACTGGACTTACACACAGTGGAATAATTTTATGGGATGGGGCTTGTTTGTGATAGCTTCTCTGGTATATCTTCTAACTATGGAGCGAACTCTAAGCTTCTGGGACTGTGGTGAATATATAGTTTCTTCTGCCAAATTGGGCGTGACGCACGCGCCGGGTGCAGCGATGTACCAACTGATAGGTGCGGTGTGGGCAGGCTTGAGTTTTGGGGACAATTCGCTGTACAGTATTTTGATAAATTCTATGAGTGCAATGTTCAGTGCGGGAACTATTCTGTTTCTTTTCTGGACTATCACGCACTTTGGTCAACGCATTGTGGTGAAGGAGTTTGGCGAGAAAATGCCTATGAATAAGGAATGGGTGGTGTTGCTGGCCGGTGTGATTGGGAGTTTGGCTTTTATGTTTTCAGATTCTTTCTGGTTTTCTGCGGTAGAAGGTGAGGTGTATGCCATGGCATCGTTTTTCACGGCTTTGCTGCTTTGGCTTGCACTGAAGTGGGAAAATGAAATTGGTGAACCACGAGAAAACCGCTGGTTGATACTCATAGCCCTGATTGTGGGTATGAGCACGGGTGTGCATTTGATGGCGATACTTGTGGTGCCGGCGATATGCTACATATACTATTTCAAGCATTATGAGTTTAGCTGGAAAGGCTTTGCTATAGCCAATGTGATCACTCTGGCGATTTTCTATTTTGTGTTTCAGGTGGTGTTCTCTACCATCATGAATTTCTTTGGAAACATAGAAATTTTTATGGTAAATGAGCTAGATATGCCGTTTCATACAGGTACGTTGGTGGCCTTTTTGTTGCTGGTGGTGGTGTTCTATTTTGCGCTGTTTTTCACACGAAAAAAGGGCTGGGTTACAGCCAATACGGCAGTGCTGGCGGTGATGTTCATGCTCATAGGCTTCTCTAGTTGGCTGGTGATACCTATACGTGCTAACGCCAACCCGCATATGAACTTGAATGACCCGGATGATGCCATAGGTTTGCTAGACTACTTCAATAGAGAGCAATATGGCGATTGGCCAGTATTTAATGGCCCGTTGTACACTGCGCATATCTCTCCCAATGGTGTTGAACGCAACCCAGATGGGTCTTATAAAATGCGAGATCGGGGGCCTATTTATAAAAGAAATGTGCAAAAAGGTACTTATGATGTTGTTGGTCGCAAATCTGACTATGTCTATAACTCTGACCATATAGGTCCGTTTGCACGCATGTACCATCCGCAGGCGGTAGAGAATTATAAGGCAATAATGGGTGAGCCGGAAACGGTGACGATGTACAACCCGGAAAGGCAAGAAATGGAGCCCACTTATGTGAAACCGGGGCTCTTCAAAAACATTCAATTTTTCCTGTCTTACCAAGTAGGCTATATGTATCTGCGCTACTTGGGTTGGAACTTTATAGGCCGACAAAATGATCTGGAAGGCAATATGGAAGTGACACGTGGCAATATGATCACTGGCATCACTTTTATAGACAATCTGCTGATTGGTGGACAAACCAATCTGCCAGCGATATACAAAGACACTGCTGCGCGCAATGTGTATTTCGCCCTACCTTTTATTCTTGGCATTGTAGGTTTTTTCTTTCAAGCGAAGCGAGACCCTGGAAGAACCTTTGCCTTGGTGTCTCTGTTTTTGCTCACAGGTGTGGGGATAATTCTCTACACCAATGTGCGGCCTTTTGAACCTAGAGAGCGTGACTATGCGGTGGTGTCATCTTTTTATGTTTTTGCTATATGGCTGGGCTTGGGAGCGATGTCTGTATACTACTTTCTCAAGACCAAAATGGCACAAAAAAAAGCATTGATAGTCACGGCAATTTTGCTGGCGATACCATTATGGATGGGATTCCAAAATTGGGATGACCATGACAGATCTCAACGCAGAGCAGCGCATGATTTGGCACATAATTATCTAGTGAATCTAGACCCGAACTCCATCATCTTTGTGTATGGTGATAATGATACTTATCCATTGTGGGGATTGCAAGAGACAGAGCTCTTCCGCGATGATGTGAAAATTGTAAACTACACTTTGCTAGGTTCTACTTGGAACATCTCACAAGCTAAGCGTAGAACGTATAATGCAGCGCCAATTCCAGGCATGATGCAGGAAGAAGATTATCGTCAAGGTGTGAATGAAGGGATTATAGTGCTATCACAAGATTTGATGACACAGATAGAAGCTTATGCAGCCCAAAATGAACCACAATTGCATGCGCATGTGTTGTCACTGAAGCAGTATGTGGAGAATGGTATGACGGCGAAAGAAGCTATGGAATGGATTCTAGATAGAAACAACCCGGCTAAGCAGGCGTTGGTTCGTGAACTGAAAATGGTGTACTCATCCAGCATAGACAACGTGCTGCCTACCAATAAGATCATTGTGCCGGTAAACCGAGAAAATGCCTTGAAAAATGGTATCATTAGTCAATCGCAAGCGGGTGAAATGGTGCCAAATGTGGTGTTCAACATCAAGAAAAATCAAATTGGCTACAAGAGTGAGCTAGTAATGCTGGATCTTTTGGCAAACTATAATTGGGATAGAGCAATTTACTTCTCAAGCGGTGGCATGTATGATGATACCAATATATTCTATCTCAATGACTATTTGCAGTATGAAGGATTCAGTTTCAAATTTGTACCGATACGAACAGAAAGGAGTAGTGTAGGAGATATTGGCACATTGGATGCCGATCGAATGTATGGATTTGTGAAAAACTTGCAATGGGCCAACTTTGGCAAACCAAACGTTCATTTTGATCCTACTTCTACCAATAATATTCTCACTTATAGAAGCATGGTATCACGCACTGCCAACAAACTCATAGAGCAGGGAGATACTGAAAAAGCGAGAGAGATACTTCAAATATTGGATGAGAATATCCCATATGAGCGCTTTAGCGAAGGGGTAACCTTGTTCTCACTGGTTCCTACCTACCTGAGACTTGGTGAGACGCAAAAAGCTGAAGAACTACAGAGCTTCCTCAAACAGCAAAATGAGGAGTTGCTCAATTACTACAACGGACTCACTGCCAGTCAACGCATCAGCGTGGCCAATGAAATACAAAGACAAGTAGGAGTGCAGCAGTATAGTACTGCGAATATGATAGACTATTATCTAGCAGTAGAAAAAGATACAATCGCAGCCAAAAATGAATTTGAGAAATTCTACCTGCCTATTGAGCGAAGAATCGAACAAATAGCCAATCGTGTGCAAGCTGTGGGTATCAATTCACTCACAGAAGAAGAGCATCAACAATTGGGAACAGATTTAGGCTTGCAAAGAAGTATGCTACCGTATGCTAATGATATAGACAGCGCGTATGCTGCTGAAAAATTCCGTAGCATGTTAGAAACCATGGAGCGTATAGACCCAAGAGGCAATTAATGAGGGATATAAGCTGCTCCGGATATGTTGAAAATTTGAAGATGTCTTCATATTCAGCCAAAAATATTATTGGTATTTTTACACTCTAAACATATACATGGGGAAAATCATAGCCATTGCCAATCAAAAAGGCGGAGTAGGAAAGACAACAACAGCCATCAATTTATCTGCAGCCGTAGGTGTGCTAGAAAGGCGTACGCTTTTGATAGATGCTGACCCACAAGCCAACGCCACCTCTGGTTTGGGTATAGACCCCGAATCTGTAGAAAAGGGTACATATGAATTGTTGGAGCACAATGCATCTGCCAAGGATCTCATACTACAGACTAATTCACCACACTTGGATCTCATACCCGCTCACGTGGACCTTGTTGCCGCAGAAATAGAATTGGTAGATACCAACAATCGGGAATCTTTGCTCAAAGAAGCATTACAAGAGATAAGAGAGGAGTATGATTACATTTTCATAGACTGTGCTCCATCTTTAGGGCTCATAACACTCAATGCACTCACAGCGGCAGACTCCGTGATCATACCTATACAATGTGAGTACTTTGCACTCGAAGGGTTGGGAAAACTACTCAACACCATCAAAAGTGTACAAAAATTACACAACCCATCGCTGGACATAGAAGGCTTGCTGCTCACGATGTACGATTCTAGATTGAGACTTTCAAACCAAGTGGTAGATGAAGTCAAAAGTCATTTCCCCAATATGGTTTTTGATACACTTATAGCGCGCAACGTGCGATTGAGTGAGTCGCCAAGTTTTGGAGAGAGCATCATAGCCTATGACGCAGACAGCAGAGGTGCCGAAAATTACTTAAATTTGGCACAAGAATTCATTCGTAGCAATGAAGAATTAGGATAAAAGAACTATGGCAAAAGAAAAGAAAAGAGTATTGGGCCGTGGTCTCTCGGCCCTATTGACCGATGCCACACATGAGATCAATTCTGCACAAGATACAGGGGCAAAAGAAGTATTAGGCAATATTATAGAGTTGGACATCAACAAAGTAATTCCCAACCCTACGCAACCCCGTACACATTTTGACCCCAAAGCACTGGAAGAACTTGCACAGTCTATAAGAACTTTAGGCGTCATCCAACCTATCACTGTGCGTAAAGTGGGACAGAATTTTGAACTCATTTCAGGTGAGCGCAGATATCGCGCATCGCAATTCGTGGGTCTTACTCACATACCCGCCTATGTGCGCTTGGCAGATGATGCTGAAATGCTGGAAATGGCACTGGTAGAAAACATTCAGCGAGAAGATCTCGATGCCATTGAAATAGCACTTACCTATCAGCGCCTTATAGATGAAATCAACCTCACGCAAGAGCAGATGTCCAACAGGATCGGTAAGGATCGCAGCACGGTCACCAATTATTTACGTTTGCTCAAATTAGACCCATTGGTGCAAACGGGTATCAGAGACGGCATCATATCCATGGGTCATGGACGTGCATTGGTAGGCGCGGCGGACTTGGATGAGCAAATCAATGTCTATGAGCAAATCATAGCCAAAAACCTTTCTGTAAGACAAACAGAACAGCTTATTCAAGCACGTAAAAACCCCGCTAAAGCCAATCCCGCAGATAAAAGCACACCTTTGAGCAATGAAATGAAGAAAATACAGAAGGAGCTCTCTGAGCAGTGGGATACAAGAGTAGAGATCAAACGAAGCGCCAATGGCAAAGGCAAAATGATGATTTCTTTCAATTCAGATGCAGATTTCCAGCGTATCAAAGACCTTCTCAATTGAGACTATTATCAATACTACTCACATTTTTCATCAGTGGCCTGCTCCTTGCGCAGCAAGACACAGCAGTCATTGTAAATTCTGGGCAACTGCACATGGCAGACGGACAGGAAATCCGCACCAAGAACCCCATGCGCGCTTCACTGTATTCCACAGTATTGCCGGGACTTGGGCAATTCTATAATGAGCAGTATTGGAAAGTGCCCATTGTTTTGGGTGCTGTTGGCACTGGAATAGGCGTTACAATCTACTACAACAGCAGACATCTGCATTACCGCAATGCATTTTTGGCAGAGCTCAACAATCAACCGCATGAGTATAGTGGGATATACAGTAGAGAAGTATTGGCCCGCATACAAGATGAGCAGCGCAGAAACCGGGATTACGCCATAGCCGCGAGCATAGTCATATACGCGCTGGGCATACTAGATGCTACCGTAGATGCACATTTATATGACATCCGCCGTGACAAAGAATTGAGTATAGAACCTGTAACAATGTATTTACCGCATGACAACTGGAGCGTACCCGGGCTCTCCATCAAGTGGAATTTAAAATAGCACAAGCAAGAGCATGAAAAGAAAGTTGAAAATCGCCATCATAGGCTACGGAAAAATGGGTAGAGCAGTAGAGCAACTTGCCACAAGAGCCGGCCATCAGGTAGTGCTACGTGTCAACGAAACGCCCACCCATGCCCAACTTATGGACAGTAAAACCCAGGTTGCCATTGAGTTTAGCAAACCAGAAGTAGCCCATCGCAACATTGTAGCCTTGCTCAGAAGCAACATACCGGTAGTCAGCGGCACCACCGGATGGCTAGACCACATGCAAGACGTAATAGAGCGTGTAGAAATGTACAATGGCACCTTTCTCTACGCCAGCAACTTTAGTCTCGGGGTCAATCTGTATCTGGAAATCATACAGCAAGCAGCCAGAATCATGAAAGATCAGAGCCTATATGATCTCAAAATTGAGGAAATACACCACACACAGAAAAAAGATGCACCCAGTGGCACCGCCATCAGCATGGCTCAGCGCATTTTCTTAGAATCCTCTTATGAATTTTGGGTTTCTGGAGCTACCACCCAGAAAAACCGCACCATTCCAATACAGTCTAAGCGTGAAGAGGACATTCCAGGCACCCATTTGCTCACCTATGGCTCAGAGATAGACAGCATAGAAATCAAGCATACAGCATATTCCAGAGAGGGGTTTGCGCTAGGAGCATTGCGTGCGGCTGAGTATATTTATGGTAAGAGAGGCATCTTCACCATGAGAGATGTGCTTGGATTTTGACCATAAATAGAGTATTTTAATTTTTTTTATTTAGGGGACTCTCCTCAACTCCAATCAAGGTTTTAAAAAACCTTTTTGTAGTTGAGGAGACCAGGCTTTCCACTAAATTGCCCAGGAATTTTGCGGCAAAAAATCTTCCTGAGCAGTTTTTCCGTACCTCCAAACCTGCTCAGTTGTTTTTTGCATCGCAAAATTCTTCTGTTCAATACCGTTGCAATCCTTGTCCCGTCCGCCTTCGGCGGACCAAGGTTGAGTATAAAACCAACCAACGAAAATAGAGGTCACTTAAGAATAAACTTCGTTAGAATTTTTATTTACAAATCAAGCTTTAAACTCAAAAGACTTTTTACATGAAAAGTTTTTCTATGAAAAGGAGAGTAGCCATACTCTCGCAAAGCCTGAACATGCGCCGCTGTACCATAACCTTTGTTTTTCGCCCATTGATACATTGGGTACTCATCATGAATTTGCATCATATATTCATCACGATGGGTTTTAGCTAGTACAGATGCCGCTGCAATGTTTTGATACAAATCATCGCCGCGCACCACACATTGGTGTTGAATAGATTTGTATTTGTGAAATCTATTTCCGTCTATACTTAGAAATTCCGGTTGCGGAGTGAGTGCTTCAATGGCTTTATGCATGGCCAGAATACTGGCATTTAAAATGTTTATGCTGTCAATCTCTTGCACACTTACCTTCACAACAGCATATGCCAATGCTTCCTGTTCTATTACCACACGCAGAGAATCCCTTTTTTTGGCAGAGAGTTTTTTAGAATCTCGTAGTTCTTTATTGTCAAAATCTTCCGGAAGTATAACGGCAGCAGCAAACACCGGACCTGCCAAGCAACCTCTACCAGCCTCGTCACAGCCAGCTTCAAGGAAGTTATTTTGAAAACAATTTTGCATACCTTAGCCTATTTACGGCGCTCTTTTACATACGCTCCGGTAACTGCATGCCCAGCATTGCAGCACATTTCTCTATGCATGAAGCGGTGAATGCTGTAAGGTGCAAGCGTATGTTTTTTTGCTCCTCAGTATTTGCCTGCAACACACTATGA
The DNA here is from genome assembly GCA_030535475.1 of Weeksellaceae bacterium. Taxonomy (GTDB): domain Bacteria; phylum Bacteroidota; class Bacteroidia; order Flavobacteriales; family Weeksellaceae; genus JAUNRT01. The sequence continues at coordinate 17,545 of JAUNRT010000042.1, forward strand.
TTTTGGTAAAAACTATTGTAGAGGCGCACTAGATCATATAGGTAGTTTGCTACCAGTGCAGGTGACCATTCTTGTGATGCCTTATTTAGCATAGTATTGTAGTCATTAAGATGTAGTACAATATCTTTTTCTGCTTTTTCCCATTCATAGTTTTGTACTTTCCAATCTTCTGGTGCTGCATTTCTTCTTAGAATTGATAAAATGCGCACATAAGTATATTGTATGAACGGGCCTGTATTCCCATTGAAATCAATACTCTCTCTAGGGTCAAAAAGGATACGCTTACGTGGATCTACTTTTAGAATAAAATATTTCAAAGCGCCGAGTCCGATTTTTTCATATAAAACATCACGTTGGTCGCTTGGTATTTCATCCAATTTGCCGGCTTCAAAGGCTATGTCACGTGCAGTAGCATGCATCTCATCCATCAGGTCATCTGCATCTACCACCGTTCCTTCGCGAGATTTCATCTTGCCATGCGGCAGATCTACCATACCATAGGACAAGTGATTGAGTCTATGTGACCATTTGTAACCCAATTTTTGCAGAATTATGAACAAAACTTTGAAGTGATAATCCTGCTCATTTCCAACAACGTATGTGAGTCCGTCAAGCTCATATTTCTCAAAACGCTCTATGGCAGTGCCTATATCTTGTGTGATATATACCGATGTGCCGTCACTTCGCAGAATTATTTTCTTGTCTAGACCTTCGTCAGACAGATCTATCCAGACCGATCCATCTTCCTCACGATAGAAAATTCCCTTTTCCAGACCTACTTCAACCATTTCTTTTCCAAGTAGGTAGGTATTGCTTTCATACTGTTCCACGTCAAACTGCACACCCAATCTGTCATACGTAGCATTAAATCCTTGAAAAACCCAATTGTTCATCTTTTCCCAAATCTTGCGCACTGTTGGATCTTTTTCTTCCCATTGCACAAGCATGTCTCGGGCAGACTGTAAAAGGGCAGTGCTTTTCTCTGCTTCTTCTCTATTTTGTCCGGCATTTACCGCTTGTTCTATTTGTTTTTTATTTTCTTGGTCAAAGCGCACATAGTATTTCCCTACAAGTTTATCGCCTTTTAAACCAGAAGATTCCGGAGTTTCGTTTTCTCCAAATTGTTGCCACGCGAGCATAGACTTGCAAATGTGAATCCCTCTGTCATTCACAACTTGAGCCATCAAAACTTCATGGCCGGCAGCTTTCTGTATCTGTGCCACAGAATACCCAAGTAGTATGTTGCGTATGTGGCCAAGGTGTAAAGGTTTGTTGGTATTGGGAGAGGAGTATTCAACCATCCATTTTTGCGGCTCCGGCTGATGAAAATCGAAGAATTTTCCTTGCAGAAAATGATGGGTAAATTCTGAGTTACTTAGAGAAATGTTGAGAAAACCCTTGATTACATTGTATGCATCAATACCATCTCGTTGTACCAATTTTTCACCAATTCTCTCCGCTACTTCTTCTGGTCTTCCTTTTATCTGGCGCACAAGAGGGAATACCAACAATGTATAATCCCCTTCAAATTCACTGCGGGTCTGTTGTAACTCTAAGACTTGATTTTCAACACCAAAATCTTCTTGCAACACTCGTTGTAGTGTATTGTATAGCCAGTTTTTCAAACTCATACCTTCTGTTTGCCTGCAAAAATATCAAATAATTCTTGATGCCTAGTGTATTGCAAGTAATCAGAAATAGATTATGGAAATATGAGTG
>JAUNRT010000043.1 GCA_030535475.1 Weeksellaceae bacterium
ATTACAACCACTCAAGGACACACACTGCTGAAATTTTCTATTTTCAATTTTAAATTTTCAATTCAAAAATGGGTGCCGGTCAAATCTCAAAATTAGCTAAATGCATTGGGAAAATGGCAGTGCGGCTGCTGCACATGGCTTTTAGCAGTGGGATGCGTATCTTTGCGCAATGAAAATTCCTGCGAAATCGCTTGAAGATCTGGAGCTGGATCTGGTTTTGGCGCAAATTGCCGAATATGCAAAAACGGCGTGTGTTGAGAAGACGGTGCGGCAGTTGCGCCCGTTGGAGAATTATGGCCAGATGATGTTTCGCCTGCGTGCTACAGAAGAGTATTTGACCTCTCTGCAGCAGGCTTTCCGCATTCCGTTTGCGGAGTATAGGGATTTGGTAGAGGAGCTGAAGCGTTTGGGTGTTGAGAATTTGCAGCTGCCGGCAGAGTTTTTTCTATCTGTGAAGTCTATGTTGTTGCAGGTCAAAGAGTTGAAGGAATTTTTTGACAGGTTTGAGGAGCAATATCCGGTGCTGCGTAAGATGAATGCTCGCTATAGCTATGATGCGGCGATTGTGAAACGCATAGACCAGGTTTTTGACAAGCATGGCGAGGTGAAAAATGGCGCAAGCGAGGCGCTGAGTGAGATACGCGGTAGGCTAAAGGTGCTGCAACGCCGTGTGGGTGAGCGCTTTGTGGCTGCATTGAAGGCTAATAATGAGTATCTCGATGAGATACGTGAGAGTTTGGTAGATGGCAAGCGTGTACTGGCGGTTTCATCGGCGTTTAGGCGCAAGGTGGCGGGCAGGTTTGTGGGCAGTAGCCGGCAAGGTAGCATAGCCTATATAGAGCCTGAGAGTGTGCTGGCAGTGCAGCGGGAGCTGGATGAGTTGCTGGATGAAGAGAAGTTTGAAATTAACCGTATTTTGCGCCAATTGACGGCAGATATTGCGTTGCATGAGCAGGATTTGCTGGGGTATCAAGCATATTTGTTTCAACTGGATTTGATAGCCGCGCAGGCGCAGTATGCGCTGGAAATCAAGGCTTCTGTGCCTAGAATCAACAATGAGGGAGAATTACACTTGATAGACGCTGTGCACCCGCTGCTCTATTTAGAAAACAAAAAGAAATCCTTGCCTACGCATGCGCACACAATAGAATTGAATGAAGATCAACGCATAATAGTGATTTCAGGGCCTAATGCGGGTGGTAAAAGTATTTCCCTGAAAACGGTGGGATTGCTGCAGCTTATGTTGCAATCCGGGATTCCGATTCCGGTGGATGAGCGTAGTAATTGCTGCTTGTTTGATAAGATTTTTACGGATATTGGTGATAATCAATCTATTGAAAACCAATTGAGTACATACTCATATAGGTTGAAGCAGATGCGCTACTTTTTGAAGGAAGCTGATGACAGTACGCTGTTGCTGATAGATGAATTTGGTACAGGTTCAGACCCGGAGTTGGGTGGAGCGCTGGCAGAGGTGTTTTTGGAAGAGTTTTATAAGATGGGTGCTTATGGTGTGCTCACTACGCACTACACAAACATCAAGGTGATGATTGAGGGCATGGAGAGCGCTGTGAATGCCAGTATGCTATTTGATGAGAAAACATTGGAGCCGCTGTATAAGCTTGAAGTGGGGCAGGCGGGGAGCTCTTTCACATTTGAAGTGGCACAGAAAAACAATATCCCATTTAGGCTGATTAATAGAGCAAAGAAGAAAATAGAGCGTAACAAGGTGCGCCTTGACAAGACGATTCTCAAATTGCAGCAAGAGAAATTTGAGGTGCAAAAAACTCGCAATCAGTTGCAGGAGCTAAAAGAGAAATCACAAGAAAAAACCGATAGGCTGGACGAAACGCATGACCGTGTGCAGAGCAAATTGGTGGATTTTCAACGCTTGTATGAGCGGGAACAGAAATTCTTGCAGCTGGGTAAGAAGGTTGATGAGTTGGCAGACAGGTTCCTGCGCAAGAACAATAGAAAGGAACTCATAGCCAACTTTCTGAAATTGATTGCCACAGAAAACAGCAAGAAAAGCACAGAGAATGTGCAGCAAAAGAGGCATGAAAAGATTTTGCAACGCAAGGTGCAAAATGAGCTAAAAAAGAAATCACAGAAGATTGAGAAAATCATAAAAAAGGAAGAGGTTGAGAGCAAGGAGAAAGTGCAAGCGCGTATAGACAGCTACAAACCGGGTGACAGAATGCGGATAAAAGGCAGTAAAAGTGTGGGTACTATTGAAAAGATAGAAAAGCCTTGGGTGTTCATCAATTACGGCAACTTCATCACAAAAATCAATATCTTTGACGTCGAAAAAATCTAAGTAGTACATGAAATATTTTTTACTCTGCGCAGTGTTGTGTATGACACAGATTACGGCACAGGAATACTCAAAATCTGAATTGAGTAAGTATAACCAATCTGTGCAAAAAGCTGATTATCTGAATGCTGATAGCGCTTTTGAAAAATTTGCCCGAAATAATACGCAAAGCAGTCATTTACGAAATAGTATTGTGGGAATGCTATACAATTCATTTCCAATGATCATAGACCTGCACATACCCGGGCCTATTGCTTCTACCAACACAGATAGATTGCATAATGGTGATGTAGATGGCGTGTTGCACAGAGGTAGTGGCATCATGCTCTATCAATGGGATAGTGGTCAAGTGCTCAGCGATCATATAGAAATAGCCGGTAGAGTAATCAACGCCCCCAATCAAAACCCGGGCATATCTTCACACGCTACATCTGTGGCAGGTGCCATGATGGCTTCCGGCTTGCAGGAAAACGCTAAAGGTTCTGCGCCGGAGGCTATGATCACTGCATATGATTTTAATGCAGTTTTTAATGAATTGTCTGCACTGGCGTTAGCAAATAGCAATACTTTGATTACCAATCACTCCTATGGATATCAGGCTGGTTGGAGAAGTGGAAATTATGGCCAAGGACAGGGTTGGTATTGGTTTGGAATTCCGGAAATGGGTGAGAATGAAAGCTTTTTTCATGGCGCTTATACGCATATAGACTCACTATATGACGCAGCTGCTTATTACGCGCCACAATTGATGGTGATAAAATCTATAGGTAATGATAGAAATTTAGGACCCACTGAAGCTGTAGATCACTGGGCATATACTATGGAAGGTGCGTGGATTGCAACTAACACACCACGTCCACGAAATTGCGGACAAACGGGCTATGATTGCATCCCCTATTCTAGCACAGGTAAAAATATTCTCACGGTAGGCGCGCATGATCGCCTCAACACGGCAGACGGTAGATATACCCAGCCTGGAGATGTGGTAATGACAAGTTTTACCAGTTTTGGCCCAACGGATGATGGACGCATAAAGCCGGATCTTGTGGCGCAAGGAAATCAAATGAACTTAATAGCTTCTGCTACCAATGATACCTACATCGTAGGTCTTGGCACATCTGTATCTACACCGGTGGTTACAGGGATTGCTGGGCTGTTGCTCCAGGTATATAACCACCATTTCCCTGATGGAGAGGTGTTGAGGTCTGACATGCTCAAGGCATTGCTCATTAATCATACACAGGAAGTAGGAAGCGCTCCCGGACCTGATTATCAAGCAGGTTTTGGATTGGTAGATGCATTTGCGCCAGCCATTACAATAGCAGATGCTGCTCAAAATGAAGCCATTTTTAAAACGGGAAGTATATCTCAAGGTGAAACTGTAAGTTATGCAGCACAGCGAGTAGGTAACGCACCCATCAAAGCTACATTGGTGTGGATAGATCCACCTGCAGTAAGACAAGAAATGGAACTGAATGACACAACACCTAAACTGGTAAATGACCTTGATTTGCGCATAGAAGAAGTGGGAGGTACTACCTACTTTCCTTGGAAATTAGACCCAAGTAATCCTTCTTTGCCGGCAACTGTAGGTGACAATGTTCTGGACAATGTAGAAAAGATTGAAATCAATGCCACTGCAGCCAACGAGTACAACATCACTATCACACACAAGGGTCAATTGCAGGCAGATCAGCGATATGCGCTTGTGGTAAGCGGTCTCAAGCTTCAAACGCAAAACACGGCAGACGAGCAGATAGTGGAAAAGGATGAGGTACAATTATATCCAAATCCTGCAAAAGAAAGCTTCTTCATTCGTTTGAATGCAGATCACGGCGGTCAATATAGCCTATTGAGTGCAGATGGTAGGGTAATTTCTAAAGCAAAATTGCAAGACGGAGAAAATCAAATCAATATTGCGCATCTGCCAACTGGTGTTTACTATGTGCTTATTCAAGCAGAAGGCTATTCTGCCCCAGTGAAGAAATTACTTGTGAAATAGGAGAGTAGTTTCATCCAAATGGGATTAACTCACTTTGAATAAAACAAAAAAAGCCGTGTAATACGGCTTTTTTTGGCTTTATATATGGTAAATAATTTTCTACCTTTAATCTCTTATGAGCGGCATTGTAGAGCAGCGCAGCAAACCACCCATTCTGGAAACCTCTCTATAAGGAATTTCTTCTACAGTGATTCCCCATTCGTCTCGCATATGCTGGTTGAGACGGGTGAAATTCTTCTCAGAAACCACTACTTCCGGTGATATTGAAAATACATTTGGGTTCATCCAGTACATTTCTTCTTGGGTAACTTCAAATACGTTTTGCCTGCCAAATAAGTCAAGTATCACGTCATAATGCCGTTGGTGTATGAAGCCATCTTTATATATAATCGCCTTGTTGTGGCCTACGGGCTGGAAAGTGCAATCTAAGTGCAAAATACCTTTGTAGGGATCATCATCGTCTTTCACCAGATCAAAATCCAGCACCCACTTATTCGGAAACAAATCTTTGAGAAATTCCACTGCGGCTGCATTTGTGCGTGCGGTTTTAAAGTTGGAATAATCATCTTTTTTGTAAGTTCCAACAAAGATAAATTCCTTCCAAAGCAGTATGTCACCACCCTCTATATGCACTTCTGACGGTACATGAATCAAATTTTTCTTGGGTACAGAATTGAAAATTAATTCATAGGCTTCTTGCTCTTCTTCTCTGTCTTCTATGAGATTGGCGATAATCATCTTATCATCAATCACCAATGCCACATCACGTGCAAATACTTGATTCACTTCCGGGAGTTTCCAAGGTCTGAATACCTGCACGTTATGCTTTTTCAGTACAGAGTCAAAGGCATTCATTTCCATGCGCACCGCTTCTTCTGTAGGGTACAAGCCTTTTTTCACGCTCTCCTTAGACTTGCTGTCAAAAGTGTCTTCTACAGAAGGCTCATCACCCATTCCATCGGGTATTCCAAGAACTACCGCTTTCAATCTTGCGGTTTCATCCTTCACATTCAGTATCATAAGATTCTGGTTAAATCTTGCAAGTTAATACCAAATAAAACAAACTGCAACTTGCAGGCGTTTTTTGTGCAAAATCAGGTAATCAATCTGGATTATTGGCTATTCAGCCTTGGATTCCAAAGCTTCTAATCGTTGGCTGATGATATGTGAGTATTCTGCCGCACCATTTACATCCAAGTGATTCAAGTCAAAGAAATACTCTGTATTGTCATCAAAGAGTCTGTCATCATTCCAGAAAATCACATGTTGATTGTCAACAAGATCTGCTGCCAGTTGATTTCTAGCGTCTAATACCTCTTTGCCCATAAAATCATTGTACAAGCGCATTTTGGGAACCGAAACCAAGATGAGCTTGATGTTATGCTGTATGCAGTAGTTTTTGATCCGCTCAAAATACACTCGGTTTATGGCTCTATTTTCTAGATGTGTCTGATTATGATCTCGGTTCATGCGATGTATATAGCGCTTATATCCTGCAAGGCTATCCTGGCTATATCCAAATCGCTGTACTATATTGATTTTCGGATCTATTTGGGTTTCAAAACCGGCAGGGTTATAGTTTGGAATATGTTTTCCTCGCAAGTCATCCGCTGCTTGCACCAAACTTTTTCTAAACTGTGCTATAGACAAGAAATTATCCCACAATTCCGGCTGTCTCTTGCTCACACCCCAGTGCGTTTTCAGGTACACATTGCCATCCCACTTCTCTTGCGTACCCTTATCTATGTAAGCTGCAGAAAAGTCCAGTAGCACATAGCGCAAAGAAGGTAATTCTGGCGCAAATTTCTCAAAAACCCGGTAATCTACTTCCGGAGCAGACGCTAGTAAGCTCATATTCACCGTAGTAGGTTGCATCTCTAGCGGGTTTATGCCATAGTGCATATGAGACGAGCCCAATACCAAAACTTCAGCTTGTTGCTTATTAGCATCTAAGTAGGCTTTTTTCTTGGCAAAATAGTTGTCGCGAGCATATAATTCCAGCGCAGTGAGAGCCACCAGCACCGGAACGGCAAAAAGCAATATTTTTATGATAAACCATTTCATAGCGCGCTAAAATTGAAAATATATAAATGCCATGGCATGCGTGCCAAAAAATAGAACTATGAAAAACAATACAAAATATATCACCCAGCGCAGCCATGTCGGCGGCATATAGGCACTGAAGTCCAGTGCGTGTTCTCTTCCGCGTTGAAACCACTCAACCACCAACATCACCAAACTGAAAAATATTGGGACTTTACTGGGCAAAACTGGCACTGTGGTAAAGCCCTCCATCACGGCTTTCAGTTGAAATTTGAGAATCTCTGTCATTGGCAACGAAGCCAGAAATACAAAGCTCAGCGTGTATATAAATACCAAATTGGTGCGCAACATCTGTGAAATTTCCAGCCAATTGGGCCAAAAGCTACCTTGCGCCACATATTCTTTGTCTCGGCTCCGCTTTGGCGAAATGTAGAGAATCACCATGAACACCGCTTGCAGCAAACCCCACACCACAAAACCCCAACGCGCGCCATGCCACAAGCCTGTCAAGAAAAACACCAATGTTAGGATAAAATATTTGCTATATGGGTTGTCTTTTTTCAGTGCCAAAACTATGTACACCCTTATCCATGTCACCAAAGATATATGCCAGCGCTGCCAAAACTCTGCAATGTTTCTAGAGTAAAACGGAAAATGGAAATTCCGCATGAGATTAAACCCAAAAAGCCGTCCCGTACCTATGGCAATATCCGAATACCCGGAAAAATCACAGTAAAATGTTATTGATTGGAACAGCATAAACACCAAATAAGTGCTGCCATTGTGCTCATCCAGATTAGACATCACCTCCATATTATACAAGCCAATGTTGTCTGCCACAACCACTTTTTTAAATAGTCCCCACAAAATCTGCCGCATGCCATCAACAGCAGCATCGTGAGAAAAAACCCTCTTGCGCAGAAATTGCGGCAAAAAGTTTGAAGCGCGCTCAATCGGTCCCGCCACCAATTGCGGAAAAAAGCTCACAAAGCTGAAAAACGCTATAGGATCCCGTGTAGGCTTCACCTTGCCATGATACACGTCAAGCGAATAGCTCATCGTTTGCAGGGTGTAAAAGCTTATGCCCACAGGCAGTATTATGTCTAGCCTATGAGTGGTAATGGGGTGGCCAAAGAGCGTGAAAGCATCTTCAAGGCTTTCTAGGAAAAAATTATAGTATTTGAAAAACGCCAGTATACTGAGGTTCACCACTATGCTCAGCGTCAGCCATAGCTTTCGCCTGCGTTCATCATCCGCATTGTCCATAGCTATACCTATCAGGAAATCCAGCAAGCTGCTCAGCGCTATCAGACCTAGAAATCGGTAATCCCACCAGCCGTAGAATATATAGCTGGCAATGATGATCATAAAGTTTTGCGCCCTAGTTCTACCTTTCAGTACAAACCAGTACAGCACAAAAACTATCGGTACAAAAACGGCAAATTCAAGCGAAGCAAAGTTCATTCACCGCAGGGTATTATTTTATGCGTAAATCAGCAAAGTTTATATATGAAGAGCACGTTTTTCCGTGGCATCCAAGGCAGCCTCCTTCACAGCCTCCATATAAGTAGGGTGCGCGTGGCTTATTCTGGCTATATCTTCAGCAGAGGCACGGAACTCCATCGCCACCACAGCCTCAGCTATCATGTCAGCCGCTCTGGCAGACACAATGTGCACACCAAGCACCTCATCAGTCTTTTCATCTGCAAGCACCTTCACCAGACCATCAATGTCGCCACTAGCACGGGCTCTACCCAGCGCACGTATAGGGAATTGCCCAGCCTTATACTTAGTGCCTTCCTCCTTCAATTGCTCTTCTGTTTTGCCTACACCCGCCACTTCAGGCCAAGTATATACCACACCTGGGATCAAGTTATAGTCAATATGAGGCTTCTGACCTGCCAATTGCTCAGCAACCAGCATACCTTCCTCCTCAGCTTTGTGCGCAAGCATAGCCCCGCGTATCACATCGCCTATAGCATATATGTTGTCTGCAGAAGTTTTCAAATGCTCATCTACAGGTATTCTACCACGCTCATCTAGTTCTATGCCAGCATTTTCCAGCCCAAGACCTTCTGTGAAAGGTCTTCTACCTACCGCTATCAAGCAGTAGTCACCTTCCAGTGTTTCAGCATCGCCTTTTTTGTTCTCAAAAGCCACTTTCACCTTGTCTCCATCGCGCGAGATTTCAGTCACTTTACTTGAGAGATTAAACTTCATTCCCTGCTTGCGCAGCACCTTATGAAGCTCCTTGCTCAGCGCCCCGTCCATCCCGGGGATTAGACGGTCAAGATACTCTACCACAGTCACTTCCGAGCCTAAGCGTTGATATACAGAGCCAAGCTCCAGACCTATAACGCCTCCACCTATCACTATCAGGTGCTTAGGAATCTCCTTCAAGTTTAGCGCCTCAGTAGAAGTGATGATACGCTCCTTATCCATCTTGGCAAACGGTAGCGCACTCGGCTTGCTACCCGTAGCTATGATCACATTTTTGGTCTCAATCTCCTGCTTTTCGCCATCGTTCTTCTCTACAAGCACGTGGGTTTTATCTTTCAGAGAGCCCAGCCCGTGTAGTACAGTGATTTTATTCTTATCCATCAAGTAGTCAATCCCTTGCGTAGTCTGCTTCACCACCTGATTTTTACGGTCAATCATTTTCTGCAAATCCACCTTCACATCGCCGGTTTCAATGCCATGATCAGCAAAATTTTTGTGTGCGTTGTAGTAATGTTCAGAAGAGTCAAGAAGCGCTTTAGACGGTATGCAACCCACATTCAAGCAAGTGCCACCCAGCGTGTCATATTTCTCTACCAAAGCGGTTTTCATACCCAATTGAGCACAGCGTATCGCTGCCACATATCCCCCAGGGCCAGATCCTATTACTACAACATCAAATTTTTGCATTACTCCCTAAATTTTTTTTGCAAATGTAAGCAATTGAGGTCAATGCAAAGGCACATACAGCAACTTTCTTGCAGCATATCACCCAGCGGAAAACCAAACAATCCCTCCCCAGAACATATTGCCACATTAGCAGTAGTAAATTACCACAATTCCCCCCCCCCCTTTTTTTAATTTTTTTAGGAGCTTTTTCCTGCTGTACGCTTGTATCTTGCTCACCCACAGCCGCATATACCGAGTTTTGAGCACGTCCGCTAAAGCTCCAGTACTCAAAACCCTGGTATCTGCCTAGGCTGCGGGCATTGCAAGGATACCGCTCCCATCAGGGCTAGGCCAGCGGCGCAAGAGCCGTTTTCTCTTTTGTGAAAAAAAGAGACAGGCATAGCAATGTGAGAAAGGCGAAAAATCGTCTTGGGAGGCCATATAGAGACACAATTTATAGCGCCTAAAGAAAAATCGTGCATGGCATTGGCTGCTGGCCGTGGCAAGTGGGTGGAGAGTCCCTGATAGCAATTTTGACTCTTGCAAAATTTTGAAAAACATGGAGTTGCATGCCGCACGAGCGGCACAGGTGCCAAACGAGCGGCACAAGAAAGCCTACTTTGTGTAACTACACAGTGAGCCCCACATCAGCTAAAGTCTATGCTGGGGATGGTGCAATCAAAGATTGGAGGATTTCTGACTAACTTTGGAGCAAAACCGAAGCGAAACGACGCCAAAAACCACTACTTCACAAGGTTCAAACCCTTTATAGATCTTAACCCGTAGTGCATTATAAAAAAAAGGTTGCTCAATTCACTAATAATTAGTATATTGTATTGAATTTCAAACGAATACAATTATGAGCAACCGTGAAGCAAGTTGCGAATTAATTTTAAGTGAATTACGTAAAATAACAAAGAAAGAGAATTTTTATTTCAAACCCATAAAACCTAAACTATCTGATATAGAGCTGATTAGTCTTTCAATTTTTGTCGAATATAAATCCATCGATTCGGAGCATCAACTTTTTAGGGAAATAAGAGGTTGGAAAATAGAGGGCAAAATTGAGAGGACTGTTTACAACCGCAGAAAAAAGAAATAATTTCAATCTATGGAGGAAATCAGAATGAAAATGGTAAAAAAATTTAACGACCATGAACATTATTTTGTAGTGGACAGCATGCCACTGGAAATCTGTAAACTCTCACGCTCTACCAGAAGCAAGATTTGTAAAGACCTAGAATATGCGCTGCCCAATAAAGGATATTGCGCTGCACAAAACTTACAATTCTATGGTTATAAACTTCATGCAGTTTGCCTTATTTTGGGTGTATTATATCTTATTCAAGATTTCAAGATTGCATTCTTTGGTGCTTGAGCTTCAATTTTGGGTGCACCCTTATGTTGCCAATGGCATCCTGATATGAATCAATCTGCTTTATGCCGTGGTCTATTCATATATCTATAGAGCAAATAAAAAACGGTGATGGAAATTATAGGCCATACAATTAGACAGAAACTAATTCGCCCAGCACTAATTTGAAAAAATGCAAAAAGTGAAATGTAGAATACAAATGGAAGTAGAAATTCAATCAAATCGTTATATCTGTTTAAGCTGTTATTGTTAATATTCAACAACTGAATCGCAGCATACCAAATGAAGAAAGGAATAATTATAGGATAAAGCAAATAGGGGAAAGCTTCTAAGCCATGGAAAAAAGCTTTCAATAGGTTAAAATTACATTGATCCCAATTTCCAAAAATGATATTTATAGACAAAAATATAAATAGAATGTTTCTTAAATGTCTCCAAAAAACCATCATGGGCAGTTTTGAAATCCGGGTAAAGTACTTACAGAGGCATCTCCATTGAGCACGGCTTCTACTTGGTTCCAGTTGGGTCTATAGGCTTGCGTGGTGTTGATGACTGCGCTCCCGCCTCCACCCGGTGAGTTGAGTGTATGGGATAGATTGTGTATCATGGTGTTCCACAGGGAGTCTGCACCATCAAAATGGCTATTTTCAAAAATATTATTTCCTATGTCCTCGAAAATCCAAGAATCCACCCTATCCACTCCCCTTGTGTAAAAGACGTAGTGTCCATTGGGGTTTTGGTAGTAGCCAAACTCTCTATGTCCGCTCACGGGGTGTCCCCAGTCTAGGGGTGATCTTATGGTAGTGAATTTCCATTTGTCAAGGGCTTGTTGTGAGCATACCACAGACCCATTGTCTGTAATCAACGAATTTACTTGGATTTCAAATCGCATAAATGCACCCAAATAGTTGCTAGACAACCACAAATTATTTTCATAATCATTGTAAGCAGAGAAATTGGTGCTGTTGCCACTAAGATAGTAGTTGAGGTTGGTGCGGAAGATTTCAAAAAATTGTTGTGGAGTCATAACTTGGTTTGTTCCAGCATTGTGTGGAAACTGAGATATGGTGATGGAAAACAAGTCCATATTCACTATTGCGCCGGTAGCATCTGTAAGATGTTGAATTTCCCAATTTCCTGGGAAAATAGTATTATAGGCATTACGGTTGGCTTGAACCCGGTTGATTACAAATTCAGGTATGGTATAATTAGCTACTTCTATCCATTTCTGAATTTGACTACAAGGCGGATCTATCAATAGATTGGGTTTGGTTTTCAACAATCCTTTGACTAGTGCTTCTTGCTGTGAAATGAAATCTTGTTCTACCAATATTTGTAGTACATTTCTGCGCTCAATGTGGTTTAGCAATTCCAACTCATTTTTGAAAAATTGCACTTCGCTTAGTTGATTTCCTTCTAATAAGTGGTTCAGTGCCCAATATTCAAATTGCACACGTTGCATGGGCTGCCACTGCGCATTTTGCAATTGCTGGTGCAAGCTATACAAGTTGATGAGGGCATCTCGCACACTATCTTGTGCCTGTGAGGTGAAGCCGTGGGCTTGAAAATAGTAAAAGAGGCTTTGCCGCAAGTAGATGACGCTATAGTGATTGGAGGCGTTGGCAGCAGGGGTGTGCGACAGCCAATCGGCAACGATAGGTGGTAGCCCTGCTACAAACGCATCCAGGGCCATCACCAGCTGAAATGCGGGCTGGTCTATATCTATTTCAAGTGCATTGTAGGGATTGGGGATGAAAATGCCATAACCTACTCCACCGCCGCCACCGCCGCCTAAATCTGGCAGATCTGAGCCTTCTAAAGGTGGTTCTTCAAGTTGGTTAGAAGGGTCTATGGGGTGATGAATGGCAAAAGTAGTGATACATATAGGGCAATTGTCACACTCTCGCATGCACCCTGTACAGTGATACCACACATAGAAAAAGGTGCGGCTACTCATAGACACCGCCTCTCCGGTAGTCATATTTATATGCAAGAGCAGCTCTGCTGATTGGTACTTGTCTTGCGGGTGTTGTGGGTGGTCTGTTTCCCGCACACGGAAATAGAGTTCTTGCCACTGATCTTGCCATTGATAATAAACAAGATTGTAAAATACTTTTTGTTGCAATGGCTGGTTGAGCGGATACACTTTGAATGAATAGCTGCTGAGACCTGTGCGCGGGTCTGTAAAGGGCTTTATGTCTAGGGTGTCTATCAAAAACCAAGGGTCTTCACCGTTTCTGGCTGTGAGTGTGCTTGCTTCTGTAGACAATTTTTTGTATATACTTTCCTGTACTATTCCAGTTTTTTGCTTAAACTCCGCATAGGAAATTTTCTCTTTTTCTGAGATGTGCGAATGCTTCTCTAGATGTGTGATGTCATCTTGGTGGCATGAACTGAGCGTATGAAAAAAAGCTAGCATCAAGAGGAGCGTGCTACATAATCGCAATTGCGCATAAGGGAGATACTTGTGGGGGGGGTAAAATTGTGATGCATAATCTCTGTGTTTGATGGCAAAGGTAGTCTATTTTTTTAGGTTGGCAAAATATTTTTGCTCAAAATTTTTCATATTTTTGAAAAAATGCATTAATTTTTTACAATAGTGCTAGATGCAAAGACTTTTTTTTATTTGGTGGTGGGGGAGTATAAACATTGTATTGTTGCAGTTTTTTAAGGTTTTTAGTTGATTTCTGCTTGATGTGCTTTGAGATGGCGCATGATGCTAAAATGCTAAACTGCGTAGGAATTTGCGGTGTTTATGTGCAAAAAGCCGTTGTGTGATAGTATGGAAGGGGAGAAGTAAAAAGCCTAAAAATAAATGATAAAAGCATGGAAAAAAAATTGTGCTCAGCTAAATGACTATACAAGGTGTCAATACTCTAAAAAAAAAATGGCCTTGCGCATGGGTTTGCGGCAGGTGGGAGGCGGCTACCCCGCAAGGGTTTTTGGCTCTTGCAAAATGTGTGCGGAATGGGTATGGAGCGTATGCGTAATAACCTTTGCGCCACTATTTTGCTGCCAAAAAACCGCGGAGTAATAGCCGTACACCGACCCTTTTCTTGGGCAATTTTATTGTTGTTTGCTGGAAATAAAGACGGTTTCCCACTCAAAAGCGCAATTAAAACAGCTATTCCGTGAAAAGCCCAGAAAAGGGTGCCGCCCAAATCAAAAATCTGATGATGCGTGTTGTTTATCCTCAGCCACTCAAGGACACACAATGCTGAAATTTTCAATTTTCAATTTTCAATTCAAGAACGGGTGCCGCCCAAATCAAAAATCTGATGATGCTTGTTGTTTATTCTCAGCCACTCAAGGACACACAATGCTGAAATTTTCAGTTTTCAATTTTCAATTCAAGAACGGGTGTCTCCAAAATAAGGATGTAAGAAAGAAATCCTTGGGCTTGTAGGTTCATGCTCTATGATTGTATAGCGAATTGCTTGGAGTGGCTTGGCTCAAATTTTTGCAATTTGCAGGCTGACAGGTGAGCAAGGTAAAAATTCCCTATTTTTGTGCGCAAATTGAGCAATTATGTGGCTAAGCACATGGACAGATTGGGCCATCTTTTTTGTAGTGGTGAACATCATACATTTTCTAGCAACTTGGCGTCTGTACCAAAAGGCGGGCAGGCAGGCTTGGGAAGCGGCTGTGCCGGTGTACAATGCGGTGGTGTTGATGGACATCATCAAAAGACCGAAATGGTGGGTGGTGATGCTTTTCTTGCCTATTATAGCTCCGGTGATTTTGCTGGTAGTATGGGTAGATTTTGTGCGCTGCTATGGCAAGAGAGGTATTGGTGATGCACTGCTGGTGATTTTCACGCTTGGTTTTTATCTTTTTTACTTGAATTATGTAGAAAAACCTGATTATACCGGGCCTGAGGAGCGGAAAGAGACTTTCATTTCTGCTATACTTTTTGCAGTGATTCTGGCTACTACGGTGCATACGTATTTTGTGCAACCCATGATTATCCCTACGGGGTCTATGGAGAATACGCTGAAAATAGGTGATGCGCTGTTTGTGAGCAAAAACAATTATGGCACTAGGCTGCCAATGACGCCTGTAGCGGTGCCATTTGCGGATTTGTTTTCTAGAAATCTGTATGTGAAGCAGTTGCAATTGCCATATCTGCGTATTCCGGGTTGGGAGAGTGTGGAGAAGAATGATATTGTGGTTTTCAACAACCCTACTGATGTGGCACACCCGCCTATTGACCGCAAGGAGAATTATGTGAAGCGCTGTGTGGGGACTCCGGGTGATGTGTTTGAAATCAAGGATAAGCAAATTTTCATAAACAATGTGCAGCTTACGCACCCTAACGATGCTATTTTGCAGCACTCTGCGGCCATCACTTTCAGCACACCTATTAGCGAAAAGTACTTGATGGACCAGTTTAAAATCAACCGCACGGACTATCAAGTGCAAAATATAGGAAGTGGGTATGTATATAATTTTTCCGGTATCAGCCAAGCGGATTTTGATGTGCTGAGCAACAATCCGAGCGCAGTGATGGCGGAGTGGGGCAGCTTTGAGGAGGATTACAAAATGGATGGCACTTACCCGGAAGGTTATGGCTACAATATAGATTGGTACGGGCCATTGACTATACCGCGCAAAGGGGAAACAATAGAACTCAATTTGGACAATCTGGCTCACTATATAAAGATAATACAGCAATATGAAGACAATGATCTGGTGGTGCGCGACGGGAAATTGCTACTGAATGGTGTGGAGGCGAATGAATATACTTTCCAGCAAAACTACTACTTCATGATGGGTGACAATAGGCACAACTCGCTGGATTCACGTTTCATGGGCTTCATTCCGGAGTCTTATATCATAGGCAAGCCGTTTTTCTTATGGGCAAATCTGAATCAGGCATTTGGGTTTGAACCGCGTAGCGGATGGCAATGGGATCGCTGGTTTACGGTGCCCAATACAGGCAACCCCAACAAGACTAGCTACCTATGGGTAGGTGTGTTGCTGCTTGTTGCATGGTTTGGATACGACTTCTACCGTGCACGCAAGCGCAAGCAAAATCAGGGTAAAAAGCAATAATTGAGCAATACAACACGTTTGTTTAAACTAAGCAGTTTATAAATTTTTCACTAACTTACTGGCTGACTCTTTGGTCTATGGTTACAATTCTCAAGAAGGAATTAAGATATTTTTTTGGAACTTTCAATGGCTACTTGATTAGCGGTGCATTTGTGGTTATTGCAGCTTTGTTTCTATGGTTTTTTGACAATGAATACAATGTTTTCAATCTAGGCAATGCCAGTCTTTCTTCTTTCTTTTTTTTGGCGCCTTGGCTTTTGCTCTTTATAGTGCCGGCTATGACCATGCGTCAATTGGCAGAGGAAAAGCAGATGGGCACGCTGGATTGGCTGTTTGCGCAAGCAGTAAACAAGCATGAAATAGTGCTGGGCAAATATTTTGCCGTGCTGATTTTGATATTGTTCATGCTGAGCTGTACTTTGATATTTGTCTATACTACTGCTTACTTTTCAATGGGCGATGGTATAGATTTGGGTACGGTGTTTAGCGGGTATTTAGGATTGTTTTTGCTGGCTGCGCTCTTTGCTGCGCTGGGAATGCTGGTGTCTACACTTGCCCCCAATCAAGTGGTGGCATATGTGGGCAGCATCATAGCAGGTTTTATTTTGTACTACGGCTTTTCAGGGCTGGCCTCTTACAATCTGCTTGGACAATTTGACTACTTCATGCAACAAATTGGCTCTGAATTTCACTACAATGGTTTTGTGAAAGGTGTGATAGATACGCGTGATTTGCTGTACTTTGTCCTGCTCATAGCCTTGGTGTTGTGGTTAGCGTACTTTTTTATTCTCAACAAAAAACCCGGAGCAAGTGCAGAAAAATAGTCATTTCATAATTCCGGTGTTGCTTTTGGTGCTATTAGTGCTGAGCCAGTTGTTTTATGTGCGTGCGGATATGACAGCGGATAGGCGATTCTCTTTTTCTCCTTCTACTTTTGCTGTTTTGGAATCTGTGCAAGAGCCGGTGCAAATCAATGTGTTTCTTGCCGGAGACCTTACGGGGAATTTCAAGATTCTACGCAATGAAACGCAGTATTTCTTGAACGAATTGCAACGTAGAAACCCACAGATAAATTATAGATTTATAGATCCATTGAAAGAAGAGCTACGGATAGACTCTCTCCGAAGCATAGGTGTGATGGACGTTTCTGTGCCTACAGAAGACAAGATTCTACGTGTGTTCCCATATGCTACACTCACCACTGATGAGCGCAGCGTAACTTTGCCACTACTTTCAGATAGAAAAATCCCTATAGATGACAGAGCCTTGGTGTCAGTAGAGCTTTTAGAAAGTACGTTTATCAAAGAGCTACACCGCTTGCACAGAGATCACCGCATGCACCTAGGCATGATCGTGCATAATGATCAGCTATTGCCCAACTACTTGGATGGGTTTTTCCGTGTGGTTTCCAGAGATTACGACATCACACCATATACAAGGCCTTTGCAAGATTCTGTGCCATCACTTCAAATTTCAGATATTGACAGTTTGATGCAGTTTGATGCGCTGATCATGGCGAAGCCTTTGAGCCCTTTGAGCGACACGGACAAACTGGTGCTAGATCAATATCTCATGCGAGATGGTAAGATTCTCTGGCTCATGGAAAATGTAGATGCAGAGATGGATTCACTGTTCAGATCTGAAAGGATTGTAGCTTTTCCACGAGAAAACGCCACTACAGAAATGCTTTTCAGCTATGGGATGCGCATCACACCTAGTGTTGTAAAAGATTTGCAGAGTGGTTTCATCACTTTAGCAATAGGTGCTGTGGGTGGGAATACTGCCTATGAGCAGTTTCCATGGCCATATTTTCCTATAGCCATGCCATCTGGTCAGCATTCTATTACACGCAAAATTGGCAATCCATTGCGCTTTGAATTTGCCAATCCTATAGAAATACTGCCGCGAGAAGGAGTGGAGCATACTGTTTTGCTCACCTCTTCACCCAATGTGCAATTGCAAAAACCGCTTACTTTCATTCAGTTTGATGAAATAGAGCATGTAGATATCAACAACTACCCAACCCATGAAGGGGTGTATCCGTTGGCGGTTTTGGCTGAAGGCGAATTACCGTCTGCCTATGCCGGGAGAATGCAATCTACGCAGGTGCCAAACTTCGTGGCTAAATCACAAAACGGAAAATTGCTTCTAATATCTGATGGTGATTTCATCAAAAACCATATTTTCCGAGGTGAGGCATTGCCACTTGGCGCAGACAAATACACCCTGAGGCCGGATATGCAGGCCAATGCCAGCGTGATCTACGGCAACGGACAATTTTTGCTCAATGCACTTGACTATCTTACGGGTAATGATGCGCTGATTGAAATCACAAGCAAAGAAAGAAGATTGGAACTGCTAGACCGTAATATGGTTCGTGCAGAAAAGGGAATTTGGCGCTGGATAAATCTATTGATCCCGGTAGGATTGATTTCGCTATTGGCAGGTCTAGGTATTTGGTATAGACGAAAAAGATATACTACCCACCTAAAATCTTGATAACCAAATTTGCATCAATCTCTTACTATACATGGTGTGCAGATGGATTTATTGCCTGGCAGAGCAGTTTTTTTGCCTGCAACGCAAGTATGCATCATAGCTGACTTGCACTTGGGCAAAACAGAGCACTTTCGTAAGCATGGCATCCCAATTCCGGGAGAGGTAGCCAAAAAGGACTTGCAGAATCTATCTTTGTTATTGCAAAAGACATCTGCCAAAGAGTTGATCATCGCGGGCGATTTTTTTCACGATTCGGCAAACTCAGAATTGAACTTGTTTCACAGCTTTCGGGAAAAACATTCTTTACCCATTCATTTGGTAAAAGGCAATCATGACCGATTGAGCTCAGATTTATACACCAATTTTGACTTAAACCTTGTAGATGAATTGCAAATCTCTTCCCATATCATTGTGCGGCATGAGCCTACAGAAACTTCCACTGCATTTGTGATTTGTGGTCACATACACCCTGGAATTGCCTTGCGCGGCCCATCACGACAGGGTTTCAAGCTGCCGGCATTTCTATTGAATAGCCAAGAGCTTGTGTTGCCGGCGTTTAGCAGATTCACCGGATTAGACACCGCCTATGCTACTGCTTCTCACAAAGCTTTTATACTTGCAGAAAATCGTGTTGTTGAGTGCTAGTGTTTTGCTTTCGGTCTTAGGCTGAAATAGTGCAAAATAGCAACAAGTAGTATAGAAAGTGAGCCCAAAGCCATAATGTTTATTATCCAATTCACCAGCTTGGTAAAGTCCATACCATACAGTATTCTTACTCCCAGAAAAAATACGGTGAGCAGGATGGTGTAGGATATGAACTGCGTTGCATATTTATAGGCTTTGGTACGTTGTGCCGGTAGAGACCACAATCCTATGAGTAGTAATAGTAATCC
>JAUNRT010000044.1 GCA_030535475.1 Weeksellaceae bacterium
TCTATTTAGCCTTGAATTATGGTACTTGGCACAAATTTCCTTGTCTTGATTTGGCGAGCAAACAGCTGTTACGCTTAGCGGACTTGCCATTATGGTCGCTTGGATAGTGCAATTTCTCTGCAAATATAGGTTCTTGGCAGTAGAAGGGCAAATTTTGGATGCAGGGCATTTACTTGCTGCTGTATTATTTTTTTTTTGATTTGGGGGGGCTGCCAGCTACGCTGTCACCGGGCCATTGAGCTAAATCCTGCTGGTCTGTGCCTGCAAAAAATGCTGCTTCTGGCACACTCTCAGGCTAAAGCCGTGACCCGGTACCAGTAGCAGCTTTTTTGCAATAGGCACAGCCTGCACAGTGATACCGCTCATGCCCCTGCCCCGTTCGGGCAGGCGAAGCCGGCCCGAACTTGCTTCTCAATGGAATTCAATGATATATGTTCTGGTAAGTTTTTCCAAACTCAGGCTTTGCGTGGTGTATGAAAAAAATACGATGTCATGGTATGGAAAGTCATAATTTCTGAGGTTCTGTTGGATGAAACCTGGCGATTGCGAGTGCTTTTTGCTTGCTATGGGAATTTGATCGGTGTTAATCACAGATTTTCTAAATATAGCCAGGGTGCTAAAATGGCCTTGTGGGCTGGCCTAGCCCCGATGCGCCGGAAATCCTTGCACAGGCTGCTGCCTCTACAAACAGTGGGCTGGCCGGTACTGGAATCCCTTGTGGTGGACGTGCCGGAAAGCCCTCTGTTTGTGGCAGCAGACAAGCAAGATTGTAGGCAGCTGCGGGATTAAGCTCCTAAAAAATATAAAAAAATCTTGGTATGTGCCGTTTAATGCCTGTACCTGTTGCGCACTGTTATGTGGCCTGAGAGTTGACGCCCGTCTGGTACGGTGAATATGTACCAATAGTCTGTGGTGGGCACTACGCGGCCTAGATAGGTGCCATCCCACACGAATTCTGTATTGCTGGTTTGCTCATAAATGAGTTTTCCGTAGCGATCGAAGATTTGAAGTCGGCTTTCTGCGCCGTCAAATATGTGTAGGTCTAATATTCTGAAATGGTCATTGTAACCGTCGCCATTGGGTGTGACTACGTTGAAAATCTGGAAGATGGCGCCTTGTTTGGGCTCTCCCTCACAGAGTTGCTCTACGTAGCGCACGTAGAATGTGTAAAGGCCAGGCTCTAATGGGGAAAATACCGGGCTATGCTGCCATGTGATGCCGTCTATACTATACTCCATGGGGTAGCTGCCTGTGGCGTGCACGGTGGCGCTATTGTCTGTTTCTTCTATGTCTTGAATTACCGGAAGTAGGTAATGGCTGTAGGTAACCGGGATAGTTTTTTGGCACTCTGGGTAGTCTACATTGGTGACTATGAGGGTGTACTCTCCTGTCTCTGTGATGTTGTAGAGGCTCTGGGCATCACTGATGAAGGTGTTTTGCGGATCATACCACTGGAAAGTGTAGTTGGAACCGTCATGCACTTGGGCTATGAGATCTATGGACTCTCCCGGACAGCTGACTACCGGATCTGCGGTGACTTGAGGCGTGGGAATGACATCTATGGTGAGGGTGACATAGCCGGGGCAGAATCCTTCACGCTCTATTTTGACGATGATTTGCTGGGAATGCGGCGTGGTGTTGGTAAACTGCGATGGGTTGTCTATGGGATCTTCCCAGTTTTGGATTTGCTCTAGACTCTCAAAATATGTGATCTGGTATAGAGTAGGGTCATAGGATGCCTCTATGATCTCTGTCATTTCAAACTCTGCAAATCCGTCATTGTCCAGATCACACTCTGTGAGGCGGAAGTTGGAAATAGGGAGTTCTGTCATCTCACCCACTGTCATGTTTACATAGTTGACGTCAAAACAGTCTATGATATTCTCCACTCTCACCCAAATCTGTGACGGGAAAGGTGCTGCCTCATATTCTACACTTGGGTCTAGCGCATTGTGATTGCTGAGAGCGTCTGACTCTGATAGATGGTATGTGAAGGTATAACCTTCTGTTTCTTCCATAACTATAGCGTCTAAGACATTGAGGTCTAAATCTGGCATACCGTTGAGGTTGCGATCGCATACGAGATACTCACCACTCACGGGTTTTGGTGCGCCAATGGTGTATAGTGTAAGCACTTCTATGAAGTAGCAGCCGGAGATTTGATTCTCAAATCTCACATATACGTTGTATTCTGCGGAGTTTGGCGAAAACACAACAGGCAATGGATTGCTGCCCTCTTCTGCAAATTCCATAGTCTGGTGGTAGCTAACTTGGTATTGGCTGAGCTCTGAGGTGTTTTCTGTGGAGAACATGGCGGGAATAGCCTCGCTCATATCAAAGATTTCATTGAGGTCAAATTCATAATCGCACTGATACATTTCTTGCGGGAGCAATTGGAGTTCTGAAATGAAGCTAAGATCTAGGTTGAGCACAGCTACGGAATAGCAGACTGTGTTTTCTAACATGATTTTGGCGTAGATAGTTTGGCTAGCGTTGAGGCTAAATGCGCTTGGATCTGGAATTAGATTGGTAAAGGTTTCTGAGGCCTGATCATAATTCTGATAATATTCTATTTCTACTTCTTCTGAACCCGGATAGATGGAGCTGTTGAAAAATGTGAGATCTATCTCCACATATCCCTCCTCATCCACGTCACAGAGATCATGAAGTGGAATGTCCATATTCTGAAACGGTGGCACGGAAACTAGCTGAAAGTCTATTGGATAAATCTCCGTACAATCATAGCTGGTGATGGCTACCCAAAGCGTTACCGGATCTGTGAAAAAGTAATTATCTAAAGCGTTTTGACCATTGAGGGCGTCCTGCTCATTGAGAAAGTATGCTACCGTGCCTACTTGAGAGCCTAATATATATGAATCATATATGGTAAGATTGCTCTCTTCTTCGCCATCATTGAAGATGTCGCATACGTCTATTGGGTTCTGCATAGGAATAGGATGCACAAGCCTAATGCGAATAACACGCACAGAATAGCAACTTGGTGAAAGCTCAAAACGAACGTAGAAGGTGTATATAACCAAATGACCATCATCTGTGAGCAGTTGTTGTGGGTCTATATTGCTTACTGAACTGCTGTTGGCACTTTCTGCACTGTCATGATAGGTGATACTGACGCCTTCTAATGGATCTATCAGCATTCCCGGGCCATAGTCGCTAAGGTCTATACTGATATCTTCTGTGCCATCAAAACAAATGTTGACATCTATATCTAATGCATCAACGCCGTAAAATTCTACTTCTAAGTTGAGCGGCACAACAGTGAAGCAACCGTTGGCATTGACGAACCTCACATAAACTGTGGGGTATAAGTCTGAAATTTGTGTTTGTGGAGCCGAGCCTGCTACTGCTGCGGCGTAGCTATTGTGAACGGATAGTGTGGTGTTTGCCGGAACATTGATGAGACTACGGATTTCGCTATCCCAATCAAAAGGCTCATAACGATTGAAGTCTATATCACAGGCTTCGAATTGTATGGTAGGTATGTCTGGTATAGTAGGTGCCGCATGGAAATTGAAGGTAATAGGCCCAATAACTTGCTGGCAGTTTTCTGAAATATTGAGAAACACCCAAAACTGGCTTTCTGTAGTTACATCTGCGGTGGTGATGGCGTTTTGCTGTGTGCTGGCGTCTAATTCTGTAGCGTATATACTATAGTCTATGAAGTCAATGCCTGATAGAATGGAATTGACATGAGTTTGAAGGTTGACATTAGCCTCTATACCATCATTGTTATTGTCACATATAGTTCTGGTGAGATTGCCAACTATAGCGATATCAAAGGAAAAGTTTATTGGAAAAATATTGTAGCAAGCGGGATTGCTAATGCTACTAATGTGCACGAAGACCGTGGTAGCTGAGTCTATATTGATTTGCGAAATGGGATTTACGCCTGCTTGAGCGTCCGCTGCCGTAAGGTGATAGCTGAAAGTGAAAAATAAGGGGTTGTTGAGCGAAATGAAATCATTGTAATTGGAAAGAATAATGGTTTCTGTACCGCTATTATCAGAGTCACAAATAAATATTTCATTGTTTTCTGCCATGGGATAATTGGCTTGAAAATTTACCGGTACGCTATCTGTGACTACCAAATCATAATTTTCACAACTCTGATAGTGCACTTCTGCGGTGTAAACATTGTTCCTTGTTGGGCATACGGTTATCTGATCACCTACGCCTACCAATTCTCCTTGATCATCAAACCATTGTACGATTGCCATTTCTGGGCCGGTGGGCGTGAATTGCCATGCCTCATTGTGTGCGCTCCATTCCCCTGTGTTTCTATTGGGTGGTGAATAGCCGAGTGTGCCAGCGCCATTCATTATCCCCAACAGAGAGAGTCCTACACGGCCATTGTCACACATTAATGGCTTGTCTTGTACATGCACTTCTACTTCATTGGTAAACTCACTGAAAACAACTTGAATGTTGCTCCTTTCCGGACAACCATATAGTCTGGCTTCATAGTAGCTGACTACAAATTGACGGCAAGGTGCTGTGCCAATGGTTGTGTAGTAAATTTCAGACTCATCATTGTTGTAAAAAATCATGTCATGCTGCACTCCAAAGACAGATAAATCTATCAATAATGGACTTGGATTGGTGGCAGCAATACCAGATGGGCAGTCTGCGCCTGCTTCACTAAGGCTGAAAGTCAAAATACCATTGGTTCCAATTACGATCTGATCATAACTACCATCAAAGAAGCAGAAACTAAAACCCATGTCTATAGGAGCGGAAAACTTATCGTCCACGGCGTTTCCTACACTCGGCATAGTAGGAATCAGTGCTGTGCCTTGATTGAGAGGAATTACCGGCGAAAAAGGTATGGAGCTTACTGAATAGGATGATGTGGAAGGTATTTGCGTATAATCTGCTTGTAATGTGATGCACAAATCATCTGACATTTCATAATTACAGTCTATCGTCACTGCGCTATTGCCAAAAGAATCAGTGGCCTCAACTTCTGGGCATTGCTGTGCCAGAAGTGTGGTAGTGAAAATAAGCGCTATGAGATGAAGAAAATTTTTGATGATGAATATATCTGTTTCGTTTACGAATGAATAAACTTAAAAATCCAAAAAATATTTTGGCAAAGCTAAAACTTAGAAAAGGTTTGTGGTATTCAAAATCAATGTTTTATGAGTTTGTAATGATTATTTAACATTTATTTCTAGAGAACATGATAGCTCCTATTGGGTAATTGATTTAGGTGTTTGCTGGTTGTGATTACCTGTAACGGTTGCGTACGGTAATATGTCCTGATTTCATTCGACCGTCGGGTAGTCTCAATATGTACCAATAATCTGTTGTAGGTACAACTCTACCACTAAATATACCATCCCATTCTACATAATCATTTGACCATTCTTGATGAAGCAATTTCCCATAGCGATCGAATACTTGGAACTGCGTCATTTCCTCGCCGAATGCATGAAGGTTATCAATTCTTACTTTGTCGTTCTTTCCGTCACTATTTG
The DNA here is from genome assembly GCA_030535475.1 of Weeksellaceae bacterium. Taxonomy (GTDB): domain Bacteria; phylum Bacteroidota; class Bacteroidia; order Flavobacteriales; family Weeksellaceae; genus JAUNRT01. The sequence goes on from JAUNRT010000044.1 coordinate 5,499, forward strand.
GTGTGATGAAATTTGCAATGAAAAGTAAAACGGTTTGACGCGGTTCACTGATACAGCTATTGTTGTTGTAATTATATCGCACATAGAAGGTATAAATACCATGAGATAAGTTGCTAAACACATTGCTTGACTGCCAGTTGATACCATCCATAGAATACTCAAATGGGAAATTTTCCCCACTGGCAATTACAGTAACAGTATTTTCATTTTCTACTTGAAGTGTATGAATTTGAGGTGGAGGCATTGGCACAACATTGAAATTCATGACAGGTGAAGAACAGCCCGTGACTTCATCTATAACTTGCAAGGAATATGTTCCCAAAGTAGTTTGATTTAGGAGTTGATACACCCCACTGATTTCTGTACCATTTGGCAAGGTCCAAATTAGGGTGTAGCGGCTAAGGTCATATCCTTCAGGGACTATTGGTCGAATGTCAACACTACCTTCAGGACACACATAATAGTTGTCTTCCGGGATAATTTCCGGACCATCTAAGACCGTAATATCCAATTCTACGTAAATAGGGCAATGATCAGAAGAGGATTCTAATCTTACGTAAACAGTGTTAACCGGGTTGCCATCTGCATCTACATTGGTATAATTTGCCGGATTTTGGATAGACGTGATGCCAAAAGGGTAAGGGTCATTGACAATATCCTCTTCAGATGCATAATATAAAACATTGGAGATATTTACACCACTGGACACATCAGCCAAAATTGCACTTTGCATACTGGTAAGATCTATACCAGAGGCAATACCATCATTGTACGTCGGGTTAATTATCGTTCCAAGTTCGTCAAAAGTATCACATACAGGAGGTAAGTCAAAGTTATTATTTGCAATGCCGATTTCCTCAGCAAAATCTAAGTTTACGGCGTTCACACCATAACACACAAAATTTGATGAGAGACTACAATCTCCATTATCGGCATCAACTCTGACATACACAGTATGTACACCGTTTTCAAATTCATAGAAGTAGCTACGAGGATCCTCCGGGTCTGGATTTGTAATAAGAGGATTGGTCTGATTGTGCGCATCATCTAAGCTCGCATAATAGCTATAATAGTAAAGTTCTGTATTTTGAGGCATGACCACCGAGTCGAGATCGGAAAGGATAACATCTTGGAATGAGTTGAAATTTGAGTCGCATGTGCTGTATTGACCCGGAATAGGTATGGGTAGGACAAGATTTCTAAGCTGTAGTGTGTCTATAGTATAGCAACCAGATTCAGGATTGAAAAAGCGCACAAAAACATCTTCGGTACCACGGATGGATTGATACGAATTTGGATTTAAAATAGCATTTTGACTACTTGTTGCATCCTGAAAAAAGTTGTAATAAGTAACAATCAAGTCGCTCAGTGGATTTCCGTTATTGGCATTGTTGGCGCTAAACATATTGTCCACTTGCGAGGTAAGGTCAAAAGTTGCATACTCACCTACTCCACCTAAACACTCACATATAAAAGCACCCTCGGTTTCAATAGGTGGTAAGAAATTTAGCGTGATATTAAGCACTGAATAACTCGCGCAACTATTTCCTTCAAATTGAACACGAACATAAACGGTAAACTCTGCTACATTGTTTTCAGCAATTGCTAAATACTCTGTTGGATTGTTTATTGGTTGCGAGAAAGTATATGTAGTAGGATTAAATGCTTTGAAATATGTGAAAGTGGCTTGACCATCATAAATTTGAGATTCAAATTGTGTGAGATCAAAAGGTTCTTCTCCATCATTGTTATTATCACAATAATCATTTACAATCTGATCTGGAACTGCAATTTCCTCAATGATGTCGCCATAGATGAAATGAATTCTATAAATACCTTCACAAATTGAAGTTGGATCTGAAATACAGTTGTTGTTGGCAAAATTCCCATTTCTCACTATATGAACCCACAAGTAGTTGTTTCCGGTAAAGGCATAGCTGTTGATAGCGTTTACTTGATCTTGTGCATTTTGCTGGGTCGTGTAGTATCTGATAGTGTATTGATTTGGGGTATTAACCAACTTATTATTGAAAGCAGCACCAAGATTTGAAACTAAAGTTTGCCCAGAGCCGTCTTCACATACCTCAAGTTGGTCAACCAAAGGTGCACTACTCACAAGGTTAAACTGAATCCTGCGCACGGTATAACAATCTGTATCATCCGAACTACATCCTTCACATAAAGTAAAGCGAACAAAATATGTGATGGTACCTAATTGATTGCTATTGATTTGCTGAATATTGGAAATTGGGTTGGTACCGGCATTGGCTTGCGTTTGTGTCTGATGGAAAGTAATAGAATGAAGATCGTTGATATCAAAAGATCTGTTGCCATCGACATCATAAAGTTTTTTGAACATCCCCGGCTCAAATGTTCCATCATTGTTCCAGTCAACGCTTTCTAGAAAACAGCTAAGATCAACGGTTTCATTTACGCCTTCGTTTACACAAAGTAACATCATAGGTGTATCTGATGCATCCACACCATAAAATCTAATTCTAGTAGTAAGAGATTCTATATATACACAGCCATGCTCACTTTCGACCCGAATATGCAAAGTGCGAATCATGGAATTATCATTCTCATCATAGGCAGGATCTGATACATCCAACGTCATTTGAGTAAGTGCATTTTGATTGTTTTCCGCATTACTTAGCGTTTCAAAAACACGTACTATGTCGGTAGCCGGATTGGTGGTGGTGAGACCATTTTCCGCCAAGAAATCAGCCCAAGAATTTACTCCTATGAATGGCTCTACATAATTGAATTGCTTATCACATTCCACTAATTCCAGCTCACCCGGTACATTTTCAATCTGAGAAATGTCAAAAAAGCGTATAGTTATAGGTCCAACTCTCTCGGTAGTACACCCACCTGCTCCCTGCACCTCTACTTCTACCCATATCTGACTTCCATCAGTGATATTCATCTGAGTGATTGGTGAGGTGGCTGTGACAGAAGAGAAATATCTAACTACACCATTGCTTAAATTACCAAAAAGCTCTGGGCTTAATTGGCTTAAGGCATAATTACTTTCTACACCTTCGGCGTTGCCTATGTAAACATCATCGCAGATAAACAACTCCATATCAGTGGGATCAATCAACAATCCACCTAAAATGGAGCCAATATGGAGTTCCGCTACATCATAACAATCTGGTTGAAATTCTACTTTTACATACAGCGTAATGTCTTCTTGGGTAAGTGTATAATTACTCGGGTTAGGAACCGGTTGAGTGAGCGCTGCATCAAAATAATATGTAAATTGAAAATTGGTTGCAGGGTTTACAGACACCAATTGATTGTAGTTGAAAAGATTTACTGACTCATCACAAACTATAACGTTGCCATATCTACCAATTGGATAATTTTCTGACAACCAAATGTCATCATGCAACACCAAATCAGTGATTACGCCCTCTGCATTTCTGTAATGCGGATAGCGTACTTCAACCACATAATGGAAGTCCAATAATGATGAATTCACTGTTATAGTTTCTCCTGTTCCTATTTGTGAATTCGCCGGATCATTGGGTGTGTAGTCTCCTTCAAACCAATTGATCACTGGCAATCTCTCACCATTGGGTACAAATTCCCAAGATTCATTGGATGCTGTCCAGCTACCATCAGAATAATTTCTACCCGGAGGCGTGTAGCCTAAATTACCATAAGCATCCATAATTCCTGTTACGGCTTCAAAATCCACCCCACAGGCTTGTTTTTTGTTTTGAATGTGGATACGTATTTTATTGGTAAGTTCTTCAAGAACTATTTGAACAGAGGTTCTTTCAGGGTCATCGCAAAAGAAAACCTGTGCATTTCTGTAAGTAATAATCATTTTCCTGGCCGGAAACGCTCCAGTAATTTTGTAATAAACACCAGCATTCGGATCCTCATTAATCATGAGATCATAATGTGCCCCAAAAATTGACTGTCGAGTAAGGGTAGAATTGGGATTGTCTGCGGATGGAAATCTTAAATTAATTCCGCCTGCTTGAAGTGGATCCATACTTACCAGACCATTTTCTCCAATAACCAATTGGCTTGTAGAATGATCAAAAAAGCTAAATAGAAAAAACGGTATTGCAGCGCTAAATCGATCGCTGGCTGAAAATGTAACTTCTGTACCTAAATCTGCAATATTGTTAAAATTTGCTTCAGGTGCATACGGTATAGATTGCATGATGTAGGACTCCGTAGATCTAGCGAGAGTGTAATCTACCTCAAGCGTGTAATTTCCACTCGGATCTATTGGGACGTTACAATTGATTTCAGTTTCATCCGTCCCCAAAATTCTAATGACAGGATTCATAGCATTGTCAAATGGCGCCATCATTAAAGGCACAGATGACGAAATCATGCAAAGACTCATTATTACGAATAATGAACTAAGTAAATGTTTGAATTTTACTTGGTTCATCGCTTAGAATATTTAGACATTAACTTCAATACCAATCCAGAAAAATGGTACGCAACCAATATTCCTGCCAAAAACAAGGCTAGCCTTGCAAGCCAGTCTCCATTTCGAGCATAAAAGGTCAATTCTTCATTAAGAAGCATTGGTTTTTGTAATGTTCCGCGTGTATCATATGGCAATGCAGACGTAATATCTCCTCTTTGGTTGATGAAAGCAGAAACCCCACTGTTAGCCGCTCTAGCAACATCTCTTCTGGTTTCTATGGCACGAAGCCTTGCATAGTCTAGAAATTGTAAATGCCCATCTGTATTTCCCCACCAAGAATCATTGGTAGGAACTAAGATTACATTGGCTCCATTTCGAACAAAAGATGCGGTAAATGCTCCAAATATTGATTCATAGCAAATTACCGGAGCCACTTTGGCGCTATTAAAAGAGTTGCTAAATACGGAACGTTCCTCCTGGGTAGAAAGTGAATGTACACTTCCACCAAAATCAAGCATTGCGGTACCTAAAATTGGTTTGAAAAGCGATGTATATGGGAATAGCTCTACTCCTACCACAAGCTTCGACTTATGATAAACGTCAAAATCATTTGATGCGCTTTCCATTTTCACGACTGAATTGTAAGCATTGTACCACATATCCCTTTCTATCTGTATTGACGCAGGGCTTGGGCTCTGGGTTGCTTGTGTGATATTCACCAATTCGGCGCCTGTGATGAAAACAAGATTAGATCTCTCCTCTAACAGCTGTTTCACTTCTCCAAAAAGTGGATTGTTCGGTAAGTGTTTTATGTCGGATTGACCGCGACCTGGAATTGCCGTTTCCGGACCTACAATTATTTGGGTGTTTTCATTTACATTTTCCCGTGCAAGTTGTACAAGCTCTTGCGCGATTTGACTTTCATGTTTTTGGTATTTCTCCCTATATGGATCTAAACGGGGCTGCAAAACCATAACTTCTACAGCATCTCCTTTTTCCTCATAAGTAGAATATCTTATTATTGAAAAAACCAAAGGAATCAGGATAAGCGCAATACCACTTGCAAAAAAACGCAAGTATTTCTTGCGAGCTTCTCTTTGTAGTAACCTCTTAAGACCAACGAACAAAGTAATATTGGTGAGTAGAACCCAAAGTGTTCCACCAAAGGTTCCTGTACTTTCATAAAATTGCACCCATGAAGGATAATGGGCAAAACCATTGCCTAAATTGAGCCACGGCCAAGATAGTTCCCAATTCAAATGCATATTTTCAAAGGACATCCAAAAACAAATGAGAGCTAGATACCCGTAAAAACTGCCGTGCTTGGTTCTGAAAAAGTTGAAAATCATGAAAACAGTTGCCATAAACAGTGAATTCAGGATTACAGGTGCTAAATAAGCAAACCAAGCCTGTTGCACTTCCATAGCCGTAGGATCAACCGCAGGTCTAGCCTTGCTCAACCAAAAATATGTGATAGCATTCCATATTGCAAAGGCCAACCAAGAACTGAAAAAAATGATGGTTTTCTTCCTTTTAAATGGTGATTCACTTATTTGCCACTCAATCAATAAAAGAGGTATGAATGCTATGAAAAGAAAGCCTGGAAAACCTTGAGAACTCCAGCTCATAGACAACAAAAATCCCGTGAATGACGCTAATAAAAAGGTTTTCCACATGGCGCAAAGGTATGACTAAATATCTGTTTCGGGAAATTATGCGCGAATAATAAAAAAAGCCCTTCCAAATCAGAAAGGGCTTTATATAATTCATATACGATTATCCACACTTGCTGTGACCACAACTTTTACAGTTGAGACAGCCTTCTTCATATATAAGACCTGAAGGATCGCCGCAGTTTGGACACATCTTATCAGCTGCTACCGTACCATTTGGCACGTAACGCTTCAAGGCGCGTGCAACACCATTTTTCCAAGTATTGATGTTCTCATCATAGAGATTGAGATCGCTTACCAAATCAACAACATAGTTCAATGGCATTCCATGTCTTAATATTCCTGATATTAGCTTGGCATAATTCCAGAATTCTTTATTGAATGATCTACTCAATCCTTCAATAGTGGTGCGGTATCCTTCCTTGTCTATAAATTGGAAATCATATCTGTTCTCACCTTCTTCTGTTTTGTTTTTTATCACCCAACCTTCTTCTACAAATGGTGGGAGGTTGAATGAATCTTCCAATCTTCCGGTGAAAATTTCATATGGTTTACCATCCAACATTCCTACTACTGCCATCCATTTCTCATAATCATTTTGGAAACGAATCACGTCTGCCTTCAATTTGCTTGGTCTCTTTGGAGCAGCTGTGCTAGAAAAACCGTTTACAAGATCTTTGATTTTGTTCTCATCTGTTTTGGCCGGTGTTTCTTGTTCCGCTTTTTCTTCTGTATCACTTGCCACCAAAACACCACTTCTTGACCCATCACGGTACACAGTGATACCCTTCAATCCACGCTTCCAAGACTCAATATATATGTCAGCAACTTTTTCTGTAGTGATGTCTGCCGGAAGGTTAATTGTAGAGCTAATGCTATGCGTTACATACTTTTGCACTAATGACTGTAATTCAACGCGTTGGAGCCAGTCAATTTCAGGAGCAGTTGAACCTGCGTAAGGACTCTTATTTACATCTGATTCGCCAGTAATTTTCATCCAATCATTGAGCTTTGCATGGAAAACATCAAACTCTTCCCAAGCATCTCCCAAGTCATCTACGAATGAAATTTTCACATCTGGATTGTCACGATTTACTTTTCGTCGGCGCTTATACCCCAACATGAATACAGGCTCTATTCCTGAGGAAGTTTGTGCTAACATACTCAGCGTTCCAGTAGGTGCAACAGTGCTTATTGAGATATTTCTTCTACCATTCTCCATCATTCTATCATACAAATCAGGAAACTCCTTTTCCAACATTTGCACAAATTCTGACTCGTTTTCATACTTTGGATCAAAGGCTTCAAACTTACCTCGCTCTATAGCCATATCTATAGAGCTATCAAATTCTGCTTGCAACTTGGTGCGCATCATCGCATCTACCAATTCTAGCGCTTGTGCACTGTCTATTGGCTGACCCAATGCCGCCACAGCGTCTGCCAAAGCGGTGAAACCAAGGCCCGTTCTTCTGCCTTTTTTACCTGTATCATATAGCAAATCCCATGTATCCAACTCCACAGACTTTATGTGGTTTGGCTCCGGGTCTGAGTTTATTTTTTCTTTTATACGCTCTATATGACCCAATTCTAGTTCTACCAAGTCGTCCATCAATCTCTGAGATTCATAAGTAATTTGATAAAACTTCTCGTGATTAAATTTCGCGTCTTTCGTAAACGGCTTATCTACAAAGCTATAAAGATTCAGTGCTATTAGGCGACAACTGTCACCTCCTTGCATGGCTATCTCAGAGCAAGGATTGGTAGAGGTGTTTTTGAATCCTGGATATATAGAAGATGTTGAGTACTTATGTTGTCTATCCCAGAAAATCAAACCAGGCTCTGCGGTTTTATGCGCGCATTCTATGATGGTTTGCCACAAATCACGGGCTTTTATGGTTTTTGTGTATATGGCGTCTTCCAGTGAGCTATCAATCGGCCATCTATGCGTATATTCCTTATCTTCTACTACAGCTTGCATAAAGTCATCTGACAATCTCACAGAAATGTTTGCGCCGGTGACTTTGGTGAGATCTTGCTTGATGGTCACAAAATCTTCCACATCCGGATGTGCTATATCTATTGTAAGCATCAAAGCACCTCTTCTACCATTCTGCGCTACCTCTCTTGTAGTATTTGAAAATCTGTGCATGAATGATACTGCACCTGTTGTAGAACCTGCTGCATTGCTCACCTTAGAGTTTGATGGGCGCAAACCTGAAATATCAACCCCTACTCCGCATCTTCTCTTGAATAGCTGCACCAATTGCTGGTCTGTGTACATAATACCGCCATAAGAATCATAAACTTCCGGCACCACCACGCAATTAGATAGTGAAGCAATCATGTTGTAATTACCCAATGCGCTCATCACACTACCTTGAGGAATCACATATTTGAAATCTTTGAAGAGGTCAAAGATTTTCTCCTCTGTAAGAGACTCACGATTTTTACCGTATTCGGAAAGATTTTTCGCGTCAGTGCTTCTTTCAAACTTTTCTTCAATTCTTGCAAACTCACTCGCCATTCTGCGATGCATGTCTTCCGGTGATTTTTCCAAGAAATTGCCGGCTGAGTCCTTCATTGCATATTTCTTCATCCAAGTAGTTGCTGCCAACTCATCTTGATGAAAATATTGCATGCTTGCTTTGAGCACTTCCGCTTCTTTATACACAGTTTGTTTCAATTTTCTAGATAAAACTTCTGCCATTGGGTTGATTTTTTTTTGTGAACAGTTATAAAATTCAGAACATCAAAAGTAAAAATTTCCTTGCCAATTTCCACTAAGAGACCATTCATACTTCTTCACAATCCAATGTTGAAAATTAAAAAGTGAAATTTGTTAAAAATAATTAAGACACTGTTTATGAATTATATAAAAAATTTATTTAAATTCAAACTTTAAATATTTACAGCTAGAAAAGAAAAATGCGAGTTATAAAATCATATTACCCGCATCATTTATTTAAAAAAAAATTATTATCGCTTAGAATTTTTTTTTCTTTTCAAAAACAAAAAAAATCTCAGCTCATATTTTTTTTTTCTTTAAGGAATCCACTTTTTATCAAACTGTGGTTTGCGTTTTTCTAGAAAAGCATTTCTACCTTCTACTGCTTCTTCTGTCATATAAGCCAGCCTTGTGGCTTCCCCTGCAAATACTTGCTGCCCTACCATGCCGTCATCTGTAAGGTTCATTGCAAATTTCAACATCTTGATAGAAATCGGTGATTTTGCCAAAATCTCTTGTGCCCATTCATAGGCAGTATTTTCCAATTCGTCGTGGTCTATCACGGCATTTACCATTCCCATTTCATAGGCTTCTTGTGCAGAGTAGTTTCTGCCCAAGAAGAAAATTTCTCTGGCTCTTTTTTGCCCTACCATTTTGGCGAGATATGCAGATCCATATCCGCCGTCAAAACTGGTAACATCTGCATCTGTTTGCTTGAAAATAGCGTGCTCACGGCTAGCCAGTGTGAGATCACAGACTACATGCAGGCTATGACCACCGCCTACTGCCCAGCCATTGACTACTGCTATGACGGCTTTGGGCATGAAACGTATCAATCTTTGCACCTCAAGTATATTGAGTCTATGGTATCCATCTTCACCCACATATCCTTCCTTACCTCTGGCACGTTGATCGCCTCCACTGCAGAAAGACCATCCGCCATCTTTGGGTGATGGACCTTCAGAGCTCAAAAGCACGACACCTATGCCGGTGTCTTCATTGGCGTCATAGAAAGCTTTATAAAGTTCGCTTGTGGTATTGGGTCTAAAGGCGTTTCTCACTTCGGGTCTGTTGAATGCTATACGCGCAACTCCGTTGAGTTTGCGATAGGTAATGTCTGTGAAACCCATTTCATCACTCAAATCCTGCCATTGCAATTCATTACTCATATTTCATGTTTATATATCTCACAAATATACAAAGCCACACCTTTACCGCCGAGACTTATGATGCAATTCAGTCTATTATTTGCAAGAAATCTATAGGTAAGTGGGCAAAATTGTAAGCCAAAAAGTACTTATGTAAACATGGCATTTATGGGATAAATGCAGAAGAATGCAAGACTATTGAATGTAATTGTTTGAAAATGTGAAAACACAGAGCATTCAAACACAGGATATGACGGGAAAGATATTACTATACGTAATGCGGTGTGCGCGGCAGGTGGTAGGCGTAAAGCCCGCAAAGCCACAGATTGCTTGCAGGAAGAGGCAGGGCAGATTTGAGAGATTAAAGAAAATCCTGCCATGCCTACTGACTGCCAATCTGTGGCTGCGTACTTGTAGCCGAACACCGACCCTCTTTTTTTGAAGCCGGTAGAGCCGCTAGGTATGACGTTGAGGATGGAGGTATAATGCAAAGCGGCTCAACGGCCAAAAAAAGAGGGTGCCGCCCAAATCATAATTATATTTACCTACAAAGAAGCTTTTGTATTGGCCCTCATTTCATTCAATTCTATGGGAAGCCCTGGCTTACGCAGTGCACCAAAGTGCCGAAATTTTCGTTTCTTTGTATAAGTATTACCTATCTCATGCAGCCAAATATGTTTTCTTATAAGAGATTTCTTCCCATACTCATTGCAAGCACCTTATTCAGTGCATGCTACATCTACAAGGTGCCGGAGCCTGTAGAAGAGGATGCGGCGGCTACTGTGCAAGCCCCTACGCGCACCACCGTAACACGCAGCAGTGTAGCAGCACAGCAGAGTGCAACACTCACTGATGCCGATCGTGAAAAATTACTGCTACAAAGCCGTGAAAATCGTGAGAAAGAGCGCCTACAGCAACAGGAAAAGCAGGAAATTTCCATGGAGAAATACCAGGAAATGTCTGATGATGAAAAGCGCGAGTACCGTCAAAGTATTGAGGTAGAACAGAAAAAAGAGCCGGCGGCTGCAGTGGCGCCGGCTGCAGATGGCGCTACTCAACCTAGTGCATTTGCAAGAGCTAGGGAGCGCGCCAAGCTACAGAATGTTGCCACACAGAAAGATGAGCCTATCATAGGAGGTGACCATGATATGGATGAGCCCATAGCGCCTGTGGCTAAGCCAAGACCTGCGGCCTCTGCCGCTGCAACAACGGTAGATCCGGCAGATTTGCCTATGGAGCAACAGATTTTAAAAGATAAGATGTACCGCATCTCAACACAGGGTGAGGAGTTCAATATTTTGGCTGTACGCTGGGAGCAAGATACGCTTGTGGCGCATGTAAACCGAAAGGAAAAACTTGAAAGGCGTTGGCACAAAAATGACATCACTCTGGTAGAAAACCGACAGTTTTCTCGCGGGAGATCAGACGCGCTCACGTTTCTCATCTATGGTATTCTGGGCACAGGTGCGTATCTGTTGTTGAGATGATGAAACAAGACTTTCTCCGCTACCAAGCACAGACTACAGCCTTTGCATCCGGGTTTGAGGTGAGCCATGCGCAGGGCAACTACATCTATGGGTGCGATGGACGTGGCTATCTAGACTTTGTGGCAGGCGTTTCTGCCAACACGGTGGGGCATTCACATCCTCATTTGCTGGCAAAAATCACTCAACAGCTGCACAAGCACACCCACGTGATGGTGTATGGTGAGTATATACAGCAAGAGCCGCTAGAGCTGTGCAAGCGATTGGCACAAATCTTACCAGACCCATTGGAGACCACTTATTTGGTAAATTCAGGCGCTGAAGCCATAGATGCCTCCATAAAATTGGCCAAGCGCGTGACCGGCAGATCCCAAGTACTCTCCGCCAAAATGGCCTATCATGGCAATACGCATGGTGCACTGAGTGTGAGTGGTAATGAGAGTTTCAAAGCGGCGTTCAGACCGTTGCTACCAGAGGTATATTTTGTGGATTACAACTCTGCACAAGCGCTGGAGCGTATTACAAAACACACCGCCTGCATCATTTTAGAGAGCATACAAGGCGCTGCAGGATGCGTAATGCCAGAAAATGATTGGCTGCAGCAAGTGCGTGCGCGCTGCTCAGAAACAGGAACATTGCTCATCCTAGATGAGATACAACCCGGATTTGGGCGCACCGGCAAGTGGTTTGGCTTTGAGCACTTTCATGTAGTACCGGACATTGTGGTTATGGGCAAAGGAATGGCAGGCGGCATGCCCATTGGTGCATTCACAGCCTCTTATGATCATATGAAAACGCTGCAAGCCAATCCCAAACTAGGCCACATCACCACTTTTGGCGGCAACCCGGTCATTGCTGCGGCTGCTAATGGCGTCTTGGACATCATCCAACAAGAAAATCTGATGGAGGGTATCGCCCGCAAAGAAGCAATAATCCGTACACATTTAAAGCACCCGGCCATCAAATCAGTCAAAGGTCTTGGGCTCATGATCGGCGTGGAGCTAGAGAGCGGTGACAAAGTACAGCAGGTAGCCGCCAGATGCATGCAGCATGGTCTCATAGTCTTTTGGCTGCTGTATGAAACGCAATTTTTGCGCATCACTCCCCCACTCACCATCACAGAAGCTGAACTCATAGAAGGTTGTAAAATCATACTGCAAAGCTTAGATGAGCTTGAGGCAGAAAGCCGCAAATAGTTACTGGAAAAACAAGTTTCCGTTCACGGCGGTAATTTTTGGGACAAGAATGGCTTCAATATTTTTTTTAGTTTGGGCGGCACCCTTTCCCGGGCAGCTAACGGTAGAGCTATTTAGTTGACATTTTTGTGAAGATAAGCGTCTGAATTTTCAGCAATCATTTAGAAAACTGCCCGGAAAACGGTCGGTGTACGGCTATTACTCCGCGGTTTTTTGGCTGCAAAATAGTGGCTGCATGGTTTTTCCGCAGGAGCTCCAAACCCCTGCAGCTCACATTTTGCAAGAGCCAAAAACCCTTGCGGGGTAGGCGCCTCCCACCTGCCGCGCTCCGGGTTTGCGTATTAAATTATAACAACTCGCTCATTCCTCTGCGCTATCATAAGAAGATCCATAAGAGAATATCACAAGAAAATTTGCCATGAAACTCCAGGAGAAGATAAGTAAAAATAGAATAAATCCAGTTGTCAACTGCTGAAATCTGAGAGAAAACATTTATATCACAATACTTACCCGCTTTGAATTGATTAATCTTAAAATTCATGCTTTCCTTTCATATAAAATGAGATTAGAAAATTTGAGTGAATCTCCTTGCCACATTATACAAAAATCGGACAAACGAAAGATTTCATTTATACAAAAACTGGACAGATTATAACACAATGTAAGCAGGTGTTGATAGGGCTTAGTGCAAATTATGAGTTATTACAAAAGATTTTTCGGGTTTTTAAAAGATGTCCGTATATTTGGGTG
>JAUNRT010000045.1 GCA_030535475.1 Weeksellaceae bacterium
TTTTATTTGCTAATAGCAAAACCAAAATGCTGCAAAGCTTTTTCTATGACTTGGTAAACAGTTGCTAATTGCTCTGCTGTTATACAATATGGAGGCAGCACATAAATAATGTTGCCTACCGGGCGCAAAATAATTTGATGTGCAATGAAAAAATCATACAATTGATTACGCAGGCTTCCGTAATACTCATTACTACTGGTTTCTAGCTCAAAGCGCAGTATAACTCCTTGTACAGCTACATTTCTTACTTTATAATTTGTGCTCAGCTTTTCTGCAAAAGCCCCTTGTTGTTGATGAATGAAACGCCTTGCGTCTTGGGATTGCTGTGAAAGTGTGATTTGCAGGCTAGCCAAAGCGGCAGCACAACCGGCAGGATTGGCCATAAAAGTGTGGCCGTGAAAGAAAGCTTTTTCTACCTTTTCTGAAAGGAATGCGTTATAAATTTCTTGTGTGCAACTAGTCACTGCTAGTGGTATAAACCCACCCGTGAGTGCTTTTGACAGGCATATCATATCTGGTTTTTGTGACAACTGGTCGGTGGCAAATAGCGTACCTGTGCGTCCAAAGCCTGTCATCACCTCATCTGCTATGCAAAGGACGCCTGCTTTTTTACAAATTTTGATGAGTTGATCTAGATGTTTGGGGTTGTAGATTTGCATGCCGGCTGCGCCTAACACTATAGGTTCGAAGATAAAACCGGCGACATCACCTTCTTCTAAATGTGATTGTAGCTTTTCAATTACAAACTCTATATTATCATCTTGAGGTAGCGGTATTCTCTTGACTTGAATCATGAGATCTGCAAATGCTTCAGTGAAAAACCCAATGCCAGAAACTGCCATTGCAGCAAAGGTATCACCATGAAAAGCGTTTTCGAAAGCAATGAAAGTAGTGCGTTTTTTGCCATGATTTGCAAAATATTGCAGTGCCATTTTCAGCGCCACCTCTACTGCAGTGCTGCCGTTGTCTGAGTAGAAAATTTTTTTATGATTTTGTGGTAGATGTTGGAGTAGTTTTTCAGAAAGCTCTATTGCTTTGGGATGGGTGAAACCGCCAAAAAGCACATGTTCTAATTGCAACAATTGATCTGCGACAGCGTGTGCAATCTGAGGATTTGCGTGACCATGCGGATTACACCACCACGAAGCAATGGCATCTATATATGCAACCTCCTCTTCATCAAATAACAAGGCATCTTTTCCACGGCATATGACCATATTTGCCGGCGCTGTTTGATGCTGAGAATAGGGATGCCAGTTTACCTCAAGATCTCTTTTTTGTAGGGAGTTTAGTGGCATTTAGAGATTGGGATCAGACATAATTCTATCACGCATCACCAAATAGAGTAACATTCCAAAAACACCTGATACTATGAATATTAAAATAAATAAGGCCTTGCGCTTCACCGGATTTTTGATGACATCATAAATGAGAGTAATTAGGGAAATCACCCAGGCGGTCAACAATACCACTGCCCATAATGTAGAATATTCATAGCCTTCATTGGACCTAACTAAAATACCAATGAATAGTGCTATAGCCAATCCCACTAGTAAGGTCAAAATCTTATGCGGGACCAAGAGTGGTTTTATCTGCGAATCGTTTTTCATATCATTCATCAAAATTATCCCACCCCATTGCAGTTAACTCAATAGTTTGGTTGTCCTTAGTCACTAAATAACTACTCGTATCACTACTTGCATGTCCAATTACCGTAAGATGAGGATTGCCTTTTATCTTTTCAAAATCTTCTTGTTTTATGGTAAAAAGCAGTTCATAATCTTCGCCTCCGCTTAGCACAGCAGTCACCGGGTTAATACCAAATTCCTCTGCCGTGTCTATCACTTGATGATCCATGGGTAGTTTTTCTTCATAGATCACAAATCCTACCCCGCTATTTTTGGCCAAATGCAGCACTTCAGAGGCAAGTCCGTCAGAAACGTCTATCATAGCAGTAGGCACCACATCCAGTGCATTGAGCAAATGCACAATGTCTAGTCTTGCCTCTGGTTTCATCTGACGTTGGATTATATAGTCATATGGCTCCAGATCCGGCTGATGTTGAGGATTGGATTGCAAACTGATATTCTCTCTTTCCAGCACTTGAAGCCCAAAATAAGCACTACCTAAGTCTCCACTTACTACTAGAAGTTCTTTGTCAGCAGCTCCTGACCTTTTTACAATACCATGGGCCTGAGCATGACCTAATGCTGTAACACTTATCACAAGACCGCTTCTGGAGGATACGGTGTCACCACCAACCAAATCTATTTTGTAACTGTCGCAAGCAATTTTTATCCCTGCATAGAGTTCATCTAAAGCCTCAACCGTGAATCTTGCAGAAGCTGCTATGCTCACCAGAATATGAGAGGGTATTGCATTCATAGCACAAATATCGCTCACGTTTACGGCTACCGCTTTATATCCTAAGTGCCTAAGAGAAGTATAGTTTGGGTTGAAGTGGACACCTTCACACAGCATATCTGTAGTGATAATGGTTTCAGATTGCGAAGGAGTAAGCACTGCTGCGTCATCTCCTACGCCTAAAACGGTTTTCCCAGTGTCTATTGTGAAATCAGCCGTTAATCTTTCAATGAGTGCAAATTCACCTAAATCAGACAATTGCTTCAGTTCTCTATTCTTTTCTTCTAGCATACAATAAGCATATAGGCAAATTTAGCGAAATTCTTTCACCTGACTCAAATTTCGATTTTTCTGCCGGGCTTGCATAAAAAAACCACCCGATTGGGTGGCATTTACGATTTTCAAAAATATCATTCCGGGAATGACATAAAATTTATTGTTCAGTAGGGTTTCCTTCAATACCGGCGTAGCTCACATTGAACGCCTGAGCGTAGCTCAATTGCTCTTTGATAGCCTGCACATAGCCTACTTTGGCTCTACGATCTATTGTCATCTGTGTTGTAAGACCAAATTTCTCCAGATCGTTGAAGTTCTTAGTGCTCAACTCATCTCCTATCCAGCCTCTGATTTCGCTCAATTGTGCCGGCTTGTCATTCAGCAACAATAAGAAATCTTGTGGATATTGAGATTTGTTTTTGGGAACCCCAAGGTATAGATAGGCAACCATATCCTTCTTTACTATATCTGTAACAGAGCTGGTTTTAGCCTGTTCCAATTCTATAAACTGTTGGTAGTCACTCGGCCTAATTGAGGCCGCCACCATGAAGAAGAAAAGAAGCATGAATACAATATCCGGCAAAGCCGCAGTAGAAACTGCCGGGGTTGATTTATTTGCTTCTCTTTTAAATTTATGGCTCATTTTATTATGTTGTTTGTAGATTACTGGGCAGCGTCTACCGGTTTTGGTTCAGCAATTATCTTCGGGTACTTATTACCAGCATCCGTGATTATGGCATTATCGCCCACATTATTCTCTTTAGACGGATCCATTGTCATGAAATCCAAATCTCTACCATATCTAGTCTGCACATATCTTTTTCTCAAAAAGTCATATGCAGCATCCACCTCACCTTGCAGCGCCATATAGTTGGCCCAATCTGTTGCTTTGTCAAACTTTATAGATACTATAGCCAATTGCGGGTGGCTAGAAAGATCAGCTCTTCTTTGACCTTGGCAATAGTCACATCTTTCTCCGTCAGCATTCACACCTCCACCGTTGTCCACGTGATCTATGACCAATTGGCGAACTTCCATCACATTTATCAAGCGCTGGTCTGAAGGATCCTGCTTATAAAGGATCTGACCATAAGCATTAGCAATAAATTCGATGGCGTTTTGCTGCTCAACCACGGTGGTAACTTCTTCGGGGTTACTCAAATCAGGCAACTTTCGCTGAATCCCTGCCTGCTTGTCCATAGAGGTTGCAATCAAGAAGAATGTCAAAAGCAAAAATGCGATATCTGCCAATGAACTAGCGTTTACTTCAGGTAATTCTTTTCTTGCCATAAAATTATGATTTTATAAATCCGCGAACAGTATCCCAGATCAAAAAGGCCAATCCTACAATCAGCAAAACTCCTGCCGCAATTAGACCGGCTGAAATCATACGAGATTGAAAACCTCCGGCAAACACCTCACCGCTACCATATGCCACAGGGTCGCTACTTCCAGCCACAAGACCTATTAAGCCTGCAACCACTATAGCACCAAAAACATATATAGCCTCACGCATGTGAGAGGGGTGTTTCACCAAATCCAAAATTTTATAGAAAGCAAACACTAATACTGTAATTCCTAGCAATATAAGAGGAACAATTACCATATAAGTAGTTACGGCATTGTTCATCCAAGCAGATACATCGGTCTCAGATGAGGCTGCTCCAGGGGTGAGAACCACCCAGAATAGGCCAATGATCGCTAAAGCGAAAAAGACCATTAATAGTATATTTCCAATACCTTTCATATTATGGGTATTTTTATTTTATGAATAATTAGACTACTCTACGTCTTCTCACCAACAAGTCCATGATGGTGATACTTGCATCCTCCATTTTGTTGACAATACTGTCAATTTTAGCCACAATGTAGTTGTAGAAAATTTGAAGGATGATCGCTACAACAAGACCCGCAAGAGTAGTAAGGAGTGCAACCTGAATGTTACCCGCCATATCCTGTGCTTGTACAGAACCTGTTCTTGCAATATCCTGGAACGCCATGATCATACCCACAACAGTACCCATGAACCCAAGCATCGGAGCAATAGCAATAAATAGAGCAATCCAAGAGATGTTTCTTTCCAATTTACCTATCTCTACCCCGCCATATCCTACAACAGAGCGCTCTACATCTTCCAGCGTCTGGCCTTCACCAGTTCTCATCAAAGCTTGGTAAGCAATAGAAGCTACAGGACCTTTGTTGTTTCTAGCCACAGACTTAGCTTCTTCAACACCACCAGAACCATAAGAAGACTCAAGGTCAGTGATGAGTTTATCAGTATTCACGTCCACCGCGTTTAGGTAGAGTATTCTTTCAATTGCAAAAGCAAGACCCAGAATTAAACACACAAGTGGCAAACTCATCCATAGAGGTCCCCCACTTACAAAGAATTCCTTAAGCATGTAGATACCTCCTCTAGAAGTCTCCTCAGCAGCAGTAGCAGTAGTAGCCGCTTCTTGTGCAATTGCTTGCATAGAGAATGCAGCAAGCCCAATGAAAGTCAAAATTGAAAATCGTTTTTTCATATTCATTTTGTTTAATTATAAATCTTATTTACTTTTTTTTAATCTAAATATACATTTTTCGAGCGGAGAAGAAGGGATTCGAACCCTCGATCCGCTCTCGCGGAAACACGCTTTCCAGGCGTGCGCCTTAAACCACTCGGCCACCTCTCCATTATTTCAATCCCTACCCCGTTTTTCAATGCGCCAAATTAACCATTTTTTTCATTCCACAAAAAAATTATTTTTTTCAAACACTCACCTCTCCTCTCAAACTTCGCGTAAAGCTGTCCCTGAAATCCGGATACAAATCTTTATTCCCCAACAAAAACATACACTTCGTCACAGCAGCCTCAGTAGTCATATCCCTTCCACTAATAGCACCCGCTTTCATGAGCCCATGACTTGCGGCATATTTGCCCAACTCTACAGAGCCACCCACACATTGCGTAATCACTATATTGTAGAGACCCATCTCATTTCTGGCCACCAAAGCATCTATCATCCTGTCATTCTTTGCCATATTACCACTGCCATAGGCTTCAATCACTAGTGCGCGCACTTCAGCATTACGCAAACTGCACAGCAGAAAATTCTCGTTCATCCCTGGAAACAATTTCAGAAGACCTACAGAGGTGTCAAAACCCGCATGCAACGCAAAATCCTCATTACTATCCTCCAGCAAATAACGTTCATTTACCAAAATATCTATTGCAGACTCACCTAGCAAAGCATAATTAGGAGACGCAAAGGCATCAAACTGCACAGAATTTATCTTCGTGCATCTATTGGCACGGAAAAGTTTGTACTCAAAGTATAAGCACACCTCCTGTATACGCGGAACGCCATCACGTTGCAGCGCCGCATAGTATATAGAACTTATAAAATTTTCCCTCGCATCTGTGCGCAATTCACCAATTGGCAGTTGCGACCCAGTGAACACCACCGGTTTGCGCAAGCCCGGTAGCATATAGCTCAGTGCAGAGGCAGAATACGCCATGGTATCCGTCCCATGCAAGATTACAAACCCGTCAAAACTGTCATAATGCTGCTCAATGAGCCTCCCCAACTTCTGCCAGTGTAGAATATTAATGTCAGACGAGTCCACGGGTTGCTCAAACTCCACTACGTGCAGCTCCGCTGGTATCAGTGCCAGCTCTGGAATATGCTGCAAAATATTGTCAAAATCTATCGGGTAGAGAGAGTTGTCATCATAGTTCATAGCCATACCAATAGTCCCGCCAGAGTATATGATCAAAATTCTTGAATGCACGTAAAGTATGGTTATGTATGGTTATAAATCTTCAACAAAGTTAGAACAAATCAGCCAATCACAAACAAAATATTTGGCACGATATTTTCTGCTATTTATATAACTATCAAT
Source organism: Weeksellaceae bacterium (assembly GCA_030535475.1). Taxonomy (GTDB): domain Bacteria; phylum Bacteroidota; class Bacteroidia; order Flavobacteriales; family Weeksellaceae; genus JAUNRT01. The sequence continues at coordinate 6,526 of JAUNRT010000045.1, forward strand.
TAAAAAAATCAAAAATTATGAGTTTATTTTCTTTCATGAGAAATGCGGGTGCAAAACTTTTCGGTGGCAGCGAGTCTGCTGAGGAAAAAGCACAAAAAGTACAATCTCACCTCAACCAGTACAACTTCGACCTTTCTGGCGTGCAAATCACGGTAGATGGTGAAGAGGTTACCCTATCAGGTCAGGCTAGAAATATAGATGAAAAACAACGCATACTTGCCACAGCAGGTAACGTGGATGGGATCTCATCAGTAAATGACAACCTTACCCTTAAAGAGACTCTCAAAGTAGAGATTCCAGACCTGCAAAAAACCATGTACACAGTGAAGTCAGGAGATTCACTTTCTAAGATTGCAAGAGAAGTTTATGGTGATGCCAACGCATACAACCGTATCTTCGAGGCCAATCGCCCAATGCTCTCAGACCCAGACAAAATCTACCCAGGCCAAGTTCTTTACATCCCACAAGGGTAGAAACAAACTAACTGACAAACTTACACCGCGCAAGCTTATGTTGTGCGGTTTTTTTATTTCTTTTATTTGGGCGGCAAACGGTGTACGGCTATTACTCCGCAGCAGCCAAGTGGCCTTCAGTCCTCGCAGACGGGTTTTCTTTATTCTCTCAACCCCGCTGCTCGGCTTCAGGCATCACTTGTCTGCTTTGCGGGGGTTAGCTGCGCTGAATGCCTTTTTAATGGACTTTTTTATTTTAGTGCGGCATTACGCCTACCACCTGCCGCGGCCAACTCCTAAGGCCAATTGAGCTGGTTTGCTAATTTTTTATGAGTGCCAAGGCGGTGGTGAGACACTGATTGGCGCTGGATACCTCTTTCTTGTTTTCATTCCTAACTTGTAACTATGAAGGTGTTGAAAACAAGTAGAAACCATATCATAATATTGAAAATCTGTGCTTCAAAAAATGCAGGAAATTTTGGGACAACAAGCGAGGAATACAGTCTCTAGGAATTATCAAGAACTCTGTATATTCAGAAATCTCGTTTGTTCTTCATGCTATTGGCATGCACTGTTTACAGCAATTGGCAATGGCTGGGATTGAAGCGACCCCGAAGAGGTTGAATGTTTTGGACAAGGCAAATTTTTCTTGTCAAAGAAATAAAATGGCCCTTGCGGGCTGGCCTAGCCCGGATGCGAGCGGCTATCCTTGCAAAATAGACAGCCATACAGAAATCTGGTGTGGCGGTGGCCGCAACGATAGTGGAGGCAGCCGCGACACCGATTTCTGTGGCTGGATATGAGCAAGATAATAGCGGGCAGCCGGAAATAGCTCCTAAATAAAAATAAAAAAAACCGCTGCTTGTGGCGGCGGTCTTGTAATTCAGATTATTAAAAAAATAATAATTATTTTTTCAACAAATCTCTTATCTCTATCAAAAGTTCTTCCTGAGTTGGGCCAGCTGGAGCCTCTTCTACTGGCTTTCTTACTCTATTGTATGATTTTACTATCATAAAAAGCACGAAACCTACGGTTATCAAGTTGATGATAGAATTGATCCAAGCACCATAGCGTATTGCATTCTCAGGTACAAAAGTTTCTGTACCTTCAACGCCTTGAGCAGGGCTCAAAACATACTTCATGTCTGCAAAATCAACACCCCCTGCAAAGTGACCTACAAATGGCATCATCACATCTTCTACAAATCCGTTGACTACCAATCCTACCGCACCAGCCAAAATTACTGCTACTGCAAGATCTATGACGTTGCCCGTCATGATAAAATCTCTAAACTCTTTCAACATATTTATTAGTTTTATAATTAATGGACAAAAGTATAAAATATTTCTTAATGTGTTAAAGTTTTCTATAAATTATAAATTTCTTATGATTGTAGATAAACTTCTATTTTTGCCAATTCACAGAAATATTCTCACATCGCATTACCTTTGCACCATACTCATTCAGCCGTATGAATTATTTGTTTGACAAAGTAGATAATAGTAAGCTAGTCATTTTCAGAGTATTTTTTGGTCTTTTGGTTACCATAGAATGTTGGGGAGCTATAGCCACCGGCTGGGTCAAGGAAACTTTGGTTGACACCACATACACCTTTACATTTATTGGTTTTGAGTGGACACAGTTTCTCTTAGGCGATACTATGTACGCCATATACGCAATCATGGGAGCACTTGGTGTGCTCATCATGCTGGGAGCATTTTACAAAGCTGCTGCTTGGTCATTTTTCTTGCTTTGGGGACTCACGTATTTTATGCAAAAATCGCATTACAACAACCATTATTATCTACTTTGGGTCGTTGCATTGCTCATGGCTATAGTGCCGGCGCATAGATACATGTCTATAGACAGTAATTTCAATGCACGCTTGCGTAGCATGATTACTGAGCGGTGGACCATCAATATTTTCAAGATTCAAATATTTTTTGTGTACTTCTTTGCAGCGGTAGCCAAACTATACCCGGGATGGTATGAGCACAGGTTTTTGCAAATACGCATGGCATCAAGTGCACAATGGTTTAGAGATAAGATGAATCTTGATTGGTTTGCAGACTTTATCACTCAACCTAGCATCATACAATTCCTTACCTGGGGCGGAATTTTCTTTGATTTCTTGATTGTGCCTCTTTTACTTTTCAAGCCTACCCGTAAGATCGCCTTTTTGGCGGCGGCTATATTTCATATTTTCAATTCCATCACCTTGCAGATAGGTATATTCCCATACTTTGCACTTGCGCTATGCATATTTTTCTTTGATAATGATGAAGTGCGCAATTGGTTTCTCCCTTGGAAAGGCCGTTTTGCGCTCAACGACTCAGAACTCGTAAAACCTGTAAGACGTGCATGGATTCAAGGATTTATTCTCATATTCATAGCCATTCAACTCTATTTACCATTACGGCATTGGTTGATACCCGGAGACGTGCTATGGACAGAAGAAGGGCATAGAAAAGCTTGGAGGATGATGCTCCGCAGTAAAACCGGGATGGCAAATTTTGTAGTGGTGACGCCGGATGGTGAGAGTAGATACATACAGCCTGGAGACTATCTACGGCCACATCAAATCCCGGGACTATATACCAAGCCGGACCATATGTGGCAATTTGCTCAAAAAATAAAGCAAGATTTCTCTCAAAAAGGCCAGCAAGAGGTACAGGTATATGTCAAGAATTCTATGGTGAGTATCAATGGTGGTCCTATGCATCCATTCATCAACGATTCTGTAGATTTAGCCAATACCAAATGGAGATATTTTGGGCAACAATCATGGATACTTTCAGAGCCGGAAAATTATTATTACAAAGACCAGTCAACATCCCAGCCTAACAGATAGCCGAAAAAAACCCATCTTTCGATGGGCTTATGGATTGGTTCTATTTTATTCAAACAATTTACAAAGAGATTCGTCCGGTTTCTGATCCTCTTTTTGTAACAAAATTATCACGTTTGCCCAAAATGTTGAAAGTCATAAAATTTTGCTGTTGTGCAAATTCTGATATCAACATTGAATTTCTGATCTCAATGGTTCTGACGTTTGTAACATTGGGTATTTCAAAATATAGCCTTGTAGCCTTAGGAGATGTCTGAGCTGTATGGTATTTGAAAGTTTTTGTTTCATTATTGATTTTGACAACAAAGTTTCTTTTCAAGTAACTTTCCACGGCTCTGTTGAACTGGTCTGCATTTGTTGAGCTTACGCCCACCGCTTTTTCCAAGTCTGCTGTGACAAATTTGGAATGAAAAGTAAGGGCATTGCTGCCATCATTCAGCTCTACCTTGGTAGTTGATGTTTGGAATTCATGATCTGAGGCAGATGTAAAGAATAACAATGCCGAAATAATGACTCCAAAATATATAAATTTATTCATAATTCAGAGTTTACTTGACACATTTACAATAGTGATGCCAAGAAACGTTAAATAAAGATTTCGAAATAAATAATTGTTTGCTATTCAGCATCTTAGAGATTGAGCCAAGCGGTCCATGGAATCATATAAAAGCACAACAACGCGAGCACTAAAAATATGAGTGTTGCCGGGCGCAATACTGTAGCACGCTTGATTTGAGCGTTGGCTATAGTGATTAATATTACAGCAGTAAACATCATCAATGGGTGCTCCAAAGTATATAGCCTAGGACCTGTTTGCATGGCGGTACCTGCTTGCCATGAATTCTGCACTATTGGCGAAACGAGATAAAGTCCTATCCCTACCAAAAATTGGATGTGAAAGGCCAATGTGGTGTAGAAAGATATTTTTCTCAAGCCAGCTGTTACTGGTTTTTTACTGAAAAACGACATTAGAACCATTACAAGCAACACAAGCGTAAGTAGAACTACCACGTAAGCCCAACCACTGTGAAGATGAAGTAGAAAACTCTGCATATAAAATTTGTTTAACGGCAAATATAATCAAGATTTTGTAAGTACCTATATAGTTGTCTATAAAGACAATTAGTAATTTCTGGCAAGATGATTAGAAGCCATGTGTTTCAAATATCGGATGCTCGTTTAGCGGCTGTGCACTATCACTTACAAATAGTTAGCCTCAAACAATGCACTAGCCTACAACCAACGGATATTTCCGCATTTCAAGCAACTCCACACGAGTAAAAATAAAAAAAGCGCTCCGAAGAGCGCCTTTTTCTAACAAATTTGAGGACTATTAGAAAGAATATATGATTCCAAACTGCATTTGCCAGATAGAGCTCTGAAGACCGCTGTTGTCTATAGCGTTTATAGCTTCGTCATTCAGTCTAGCAGGGTTCACACCATAAGTTGCAGTGTGTGTGCCGTCATTGTTGTTGACAACAGATACCACGTCTATCAATTGGTGACCATAGAATATACCATTGTATCTTCTACCCCAATTCTTGTTCAAGAAGTTAGTAAAGTTGAACATGTCAAAAGAGAAACCAATGGTGTTAGTTTTTCCGGCAACGTTGATGTCAAACTCTTGTTGAAGTCTTAGGTCAATAACGTTAGTCCACGGCAAGCGGCTACCATTACGCTCTACAAACTGACCTCTACGTGAACGTAGGTATGGGTTAGACTCGATATAGCTATTCAAAGCATCCCATTGTTCTTGAGCCGATAATCCACGGAATTCAGCTGCCAAGTTGATGTCTGCCATAGTCTGAGGTATGTACACTAAAACATTTTGGCGTCCTGCAGCATCATCAAACAAGATTCTATTGTTTGCTGCACGTCCTTCTGCATATACAAAGCTAAATGGTGAACCACTCATCCCTTCATAGAAGGCAGCAATCTTTGTGCGAACTCTTGGGTTTCCTTCATTCCAATTGTGTGTATATGAAGCTACCGTAGTTACACGTGTACCCATTGAGTAGTTAGATCTTGCAAGTTCTGCACGGTTTTTACCATTTACAGTTTGTGTAGTGTTCCACTGTGAGCTGTTTTGTGAAGAAGTACCGTTGTTTACGCTGTAGGCATCATTATAGGTATAATTCACTGCCAAATATAATTTTCTCCAGAAGTTCTTGTTCACTCCCATGGAAACAGTATATCCATAACCTTCGCTAGTGTTTGTACCTAAGAATACTTCACCGAATCTACTTGAGATAGGGTTTGAATCTGCAAATGAAGTCAACCATCTTGTGCGAACACCTGAACCATTGATGATTCCGTTTTCACGAATGTTCACGTTTTGATAGAAAACGTCATTCAACACTTTGTCATATTGGAAATCTGCTACAAGAGTCCAGTTGTCAGGCAATCTCTGATCTACGCCAATGTTGAACTTAAGTCTCTGTGGAAGTTTGAAATTTGGATCAAAAAGATTCACTTCCGGTCTTGAAGCGGCCAATCCAAATCCATTGTTGCTTGAGATATCCGGGTTAAATTCAAGTTGTTGAGTTGCATTTGCAGTCACATTGATTTCTCCGATTGTGTTACCGGTATTGTTGTAAGCTCCACCTACCCATACCAATGGTACTCTAGAAGTGAATACACCTACACCACCACGAAGGATAGTTCTGAAATCTGTACGCTGATTAAACGTAGCGTTGAAACCCAATCTAGGTGAGATGTGGATGTTGGAATTGATAGACTGTCCTGTTCTTGCCCCGCGCAAATCATAGCCGGCTGCTTCAAATAATGGTATTTCTGCGTTGAATTCTTCGTTAAGACGAGTGTCTTCATAAAAAGGCACATCTATACGCAAACCAGCCGTAATGTTGAAGTTGTTGGTAATACGTATTTGATCTTGCAAGAACGCTCCCACTTGCGCAGCGTTGAAAGCTGCTGCAGCTCCAGTATTGTCCGCACCCACAGTATCACCATCTATCAAAGAGAATGTACGGATAAATTGGTTTGGACCAGCACCGGCTAGGAATTGTTGTAAACCTGTAGTACCGGCTTGGTTGTTGTTGTTCCAGTAATAAACACCGTAGTTGTTACGGATAAAGATGTTCATCATATCATAGTAGTCAAACTGCACACCACCCACTATGTTGTGTCTGCCAGTTTGATACTCTGCACTGAATATACCCGAAAATACATCTTGATCTAGCTTGTTGGCAGTAGAAAACTGCTCAGCACCCAAGTTTATAGTACCTGCACCATCTTGGATGATCATAGTTGGGAACAAACCATTTGGTTGACGGTGGTCACGTACTGTCTTATACGTAAGGAGAGCTTTTGTATTAAAGTTATTAGACCAAGCTGAGTTGATGTCCAATGCAAACTGATTCTTTCTTGACGGGAAAACAATAGATCTGTCCAAGAAATTGAGTGCTGTAGTTCCAGACATTGCAGCGTTGAACTGATCAAAGTTTGTGTACTTATATTTCAATGACAATTGGTGAATGTCTGAAATATTGAAATCTAATCTAGTAGCAAAAATATCTTTGTTGAGTGTATTGGTAGAAGTACCAAAACCACCTGGATTGTAGTTGTATTGAGTTTGCAACACATTTAAGAAGTCATTGATAGCTCCAGAGCTCAATGCATCACCGGTATAGATAGATTGGTTGTAAGGTTGTGGTGTTTCTATTTGCTCTTTCTCATAAGTTGCAAAGAAGAAAATTCTATCTCTCCAGATAGGACCTCCTAAACTTGCACCATATCGGTTGGCAGAAAATTCAGGGGTTTCTCTGATTCTACTTTCATCATACTCCTGTGTATTACCTGTAAGATTTTGATTTCTCATCAACCAATAGGCACTACCGCTCCATTCATTTGAACCACCTCTAGTAGTTGCGTTGATAGCACCACCTGCAAAACCAGACTGGCGAACATCATATGGTGCCATAGAAACAGTGATTTGATCTAGCTCATGTAAGGCAAACGGGTTACCACCTGTTTGTCCACCGTCCAATCCACTGGCAGCTAGTCCAAAAACGTCATTATCTACACCACCATCTACATAGATAGCGTTGTAACGGTTGTTCTGTCCTGCGATAGAGATTACGTTGTCGTCAGTGATTTTAGCTTGTGGCGTTATACGCACAAAATCAGAGATACCTCCCGTAACGTTAGGCAGTGTTTGCAACATTTCTCTATCTAATATAGTTTCAGCGCCAGTCTTATCTCTGTCTGTAGATCTAGCCTGCATCACTACACCTTCCAGCACTACCCCTTCAAAGAGTTGTGCATTTACGTGAGTAGTCTGCCCTAGTTGAGCAGAGATGTTTCCCTCTTCATAATCCACAAATCCATCTGCTACCACACGCACAGTGTAGGGACCACCAACACGTATGTTATTGAGCTGGAAAAAGCCTTGGCTGTTGGTAACGCCAGTATAGCGAGCCTGTGTGGGCTCGTGAATGGCAACTACCTGAGCATTGGCAACCGGCACGAAATTACCGTCTGCTACCTCTCCCGTCATTGTTGCTGTTGTTACCTGTGCATTTATGCTACCAAAAGCAAAGAATGTAAGGCACAAAAACAAAAATCTGTTTACAAGATTTCTCATATTTTTTATGTCAATTAAATTTTGTGCAAATTTCATTTCTTTTGCCGTATTGTACGTTAAGTTAATGTTAAGTTAGGTTAAACAAAAGTGTAACTTTCACACTTTAACTTTTACCTTGGATGGGATGTCTTTTTTTGATAGTCAATATGCAATTGAAAATTCAGAATTTTGGGAAAATACTTACTTTTGCTACTCTCAAAAAAGAGATCTATGATAAATATTACGCTCCCTGATGGGCAGATAAAATCTTACGACTCTCCAACCACACCTATGGCTGTGGCAAAAGATATAAGTGAAGGCCTAGCTAGAAATGTAATTTCGGCTTTGGTAAACGGGAAACAGACAGAGGTGAACTCTACTATAGATCAAGACGCAAGCCTTCAACTGCTCACCTGGAATGATGATTTGGGCAAAAAAGCCTTTTGGCACTCCTCTGCACACTTATTGGCAGAAGCAATTTTGGCGCATTTCCCAAATGCCAAACTTACCATTGGGCCAGCTATAGAAAACGGCTTTTACTATGATGTAGATTTCGGCGAAGAATCTATTTCTGAAAAAGATTTTGAGAAAATCGAAGCTAAAATGTTGGAAAATGCTAGAAAAAAGAGTGCTTTTGAGCTCTATCCTGTGAGCAAAGCAGATGCTTTAAAAATCTACGCAGACAACCCATACAAAACAGAGCTCATAGAAAATTTAGAAGATGGAGACATTACGTTTTGCAAGCACAATGATTTTATAGATCTATGTAGAGGTGGTCACATCCCGGAAACTTCAATAGTGAAGGCTGTGAAAGTGATGAATGCTGCAGGCGCATATTGGCGAGGTGATGAGAAAAACCCACAACTTACAAGAGTATATGGAATCTCATTCCCCAAACAGAAAGAACTAACAGAATATCTACACCGCTTAGAGGAAGCCAAAAAAAGAGACCACCGCAAACTTGGCAAGGAGCTAGGCTTCTTCACCTTCTCTGAGAAAGTAGGAGCCGGATTGCCGTTGTGGCTACCCAAAGGTGCTAGTTTGCGTAGAAAACTTGAATCATTTCTACAGCGCGCTCAGCAAAAAGCAGGTTATGAAATGGTAGTGACTCCGCACATCGGTCACAAGGATTTATATGTGACTTCCGGCCACTATGAGAAATATGGTGCTGATAGCTTCCAACCTATCAAAACTCCCAATGAAAATGAGGAGTTCCTGCTAAAACCCATGAATTGTCCTCACCACTGTGAGATTTATAAACATACGCAATGGTCTTACCGTGATTTGCCCAAGAGATATGCAGAGTTTGGCACCGTATATCGCTATGAGCAGAGTGGAGAGCTTCATGGTCTCACACGTGTGAGAGGATTTACGCAAGATGATGCACACCTATTTTGCACTCCAGATCAACTGCTGGAAGAGTTCAAAAATGTAATAGATTTAGTATTATATGTTTTCAATTCCCTTGGTTTTGAGAATTTCACAGCCCAAGTATCTTTACGTGACAAAGAAGACCGTAGCAAATACATAGGCACAGATGAAAATTGGGAAAAGGCAGAAAACGCCATCATACAAGCTGCTGATGAGAAAGGGCTGAAAACTGTAGTAGAGTATGGAGAAGCCGCATTCTATGGCCCTAAACTCGATTTCATGGTGAAAGATGTACTCGGTCGTAGCTGGCAGTTGGGTACCATTCAAGTAGATTACAACCTGCCGGAGCGATTTGACCTAAGCTATATCAATAGTGATGGCGAAAAGCAAAGACCAGTGATGATACACCGCGCACCTTTCGGTTCTATGGAACGATTTGTGGCTATATTATTAGAGCATACAGGAGGAAATTTACCGCTATGGCTTACACCAGAGCCGTTTATAATCCTGCCAATCAGCGAAAAATATGCTGATTACAGCAAAAAAGTTTTAAATTTCGTAGAAAATTCCGATATTTGCGGGCTCATTGATAACCGTTCGGAGAAAACCGGCAAAAAAATCAGGGATGCGGAGTTGTCAAAAATCCCATATATGCTTATTGTAGGCGAAAAAGAGGAGCAAGACAATACCGTATCAGTGAGAAAGCACGGTGAAGGAGACTTGGGGTCAATGACATTGGAAGAATTCAAGCAATTGCTTGAAAGAGAGACAAAAGTTTAGAAACAACTCATAAAAATAGGTAAGTTATCGCAATAAGAAGACGTGGTGGTTATAAACCGCCGGTAAAAAGAGAAGAAGACCAGCATCTGATCAATGAAAAGATCAGAGTGCCTGAGCTGCGTGTTGTTGGAGATCTAGAAGATCTTGAACCAGGAGTTTACAAAACTTCGGTAGCCTTGGCCAAAGCACGTGAAAACGAGTTGGACCTGGTGCTCATTACGGCAAACGCCAAACCACCCGTGGCGCGAATCTTGGACTACAAGAAATTTCTTTACGATCAGAAAAAACGCACCAAGGAGCTTAAAGCCAAGCAAACCAAGGTGGTGATCAAGGAAATAAGATTTGGTCCGCAGACAGACGACCATGATTATGAGTTCAAAAAAAGGCACGCAGAGGGCTTTTTGAAAGATGGTGCAAAGCTCAAAGCCTACGTTTTTTTCAAAGGTAGGTCTATCGTGTTCAAGGATCAGGGAGAGATACTCTTGCTGCGCCTAGCACAAGAGCTGGAAGAGTGGGGCAAAGTGGAGCAAATGCCAAAACTCGAGGGTAAAAGAATGATTATGATGATGGCTCCGAAAAAATAAAATTAAGAAACAGTTTATCTAATATAGTATTATAAAATGCCAAAACAAAAGGTAAAATCAGGAGCGAAGAAACGTTTCAAACTCACCGGAACAGGCAAAATCAAGCGTAAACACGCTTACAAAAGCCACATTTTGACGAAGAAAGAAACGAAACAAAAACGCAATTTGACAAAGATGACACTGGTATCTCCAGCAGATGAGAACAGTGTGAAAAAACAACTGGGTCTGAAGTAAAATTCAGTTCCGGTCTGGTTTATTAATTATTTACAAACCCGGTTTATGGCAAAAAAGTGAAAACAGAGTTTTTCCGCCTCGAACCAAAAAATTAAACAACTATGCCAAGATCAGTAAACGCAGTAGCGTCACGTAGAAGACGCAAAAAAGTACTAAAGCAAGCCAAAGGATACTTTGGACGTCGCAAAAATGTATGGACTGTTGCTAAGAACGCCGTGGAAAAAGCCATGTTGTACTCTTACCGCGACAGACGCAACAAAAAGAGAAATTTCCGCGCATTGTGGATACAGCGTATCAACGCTGGAGCACGTCAGCACGGTATGTCTTACTCACAACTCATGGGCCAGCTCAACAAGGCTGATATCCAACTCAACCGTAAGGTTTTAGCGGATTTGGCTATGAACCACCCGGAGGCTTTCAAAGCTGTAGTAGACAAAGTAAAATAAATTGTAGAATCCAGATAAACTGTTTTATTTATACAATAAGCCGTCTCTAGCAAGAGGCGGCTTTTTTGATACGATAACATTCTGATTTACAAACCAATTCTTGAAACCATTGCAGCAGATTTCAATTTTACAAATGATGTTTTATGACGGTTAGTATTATGGAACTAACGAAAGGTAAAACCATAGCCGACACAACAATCCAACCATTTCTTTTTCTGTTTTCATCAATTGAGAACCTATTTTCTAATTGTAAAACCTTTTTTTAGGATACAATAAAGAAATAATTACAAACAAAACCAAAAGGATAAAATAAATTTGCGGTTTCGTAAGATTTGGTATTTTATTTTGAAAGACATAATGTTCTAACAAAGAGGAAATATTCAGCAAATATAAAAACAGGATAATTACCAATACTAATTTAGTTTTCAAAAGCGGCATTTCATCACTATTTTTGTTGAAGATATATATTCGATAAAAAAAATAGTCAATGTATTTTTTCATAGCTTTTAGTATATCCATGATTCTATATGTTGTCCAATATTCTGAGCATAGAGCTGTTCTTGTTAGCAATCTTAATATTTGACTGATTTTTTTAATAGGATTCTTCTACTCTAAAAAAAAGCCACTGCAAAAATTGAAAGAAAAGATATTATAACAGAGCAAACAACAATCATATTTCCTCTTAATTTTTCTTTCTTACTTTCCTGAGAACTTGTTTAATGTTTCCTAATCAAAATACAGCAAAATGCAATAAGATGTAGA
>JAUNRT010000046.1 GCA_030535475.1 Weeksellaceae bacterium
AATTAAAAAATCTTTTGCAAGCGTTTTTCATAATTCTTGCATTAAAAAAAATAATGGTTAATTTTACTTTTTAAAAATCAATAGTTTTGAACTTTTCCAACAATGAAAAAATAGCGATGGTCAAAGCCATGGATCTCCTAATAAAAGCCGATGATGAAATTCATGAAAAAGAAATGGATTTCTTAGAAGGCATACTTCAGTTTATGGAGATAGAAAGCGGATATATGGAAAAAATCGATGAATTTACTCAAGAAGAAGCCATCGCAACCATACAGCAGCTAGACCAGGCGAAAATTGACTACGTGCACAATGTTTTAGATGCTCTTGCCGCAGCTGATTCCAAAATCAATGAGAGCGAAACAAAAGTATTAGAAGGTATCAAAAAATTCATTTCCACTCATAGATCATGAAAATTGCAATTTCGTTCCTAGTGCTGGCATTAGCTCTCAGCTCTTGTCACAAACAAGCATATATAGCCTTGGCAGATGCAGAAAACGGAATGCATTTAGATCGCGCCAAAAGAGTTTCTGTAAATAACTTCTTCCTATATCGCATGGAAAGTGAGTTGCGCAGTGATATCACAAAGAATTGGCATATAGTGAATGAAGATGCAAATTTTGTATATTTCGGTCAGCTATCAGACATCAATGGATTCACTATGATCAATCCATTCTACAAAACCCCAAAACCAGCATTAGAAAGTCTTTTTCCTGCATGGCGTAGCATAGAAGGAAAACACGTAAAAGCCAAAGTGTTCCAAACGCATGTCAAAGAAATTCTCGATGAAAAACTCATCCCTCAATGCCCACAAAGCTATCAAGTACAGTACAGCAAGCGCCAATATACGCTAAACAAAGATGGCATAAGGGCGCGCGTTAATCTCAAAGGTAAATGCTATGAAAAAAGACAGATGAGTGCAAAACTCAACCTCTTGATGGATGCAGAAACTCTCGAAACCAAAAGTGTAAGTACCAATATTAACTAATAATCAAATAAAAATCATGAATTTACAAGAATTAGTGAGTGGCCCTATGGGCAACCAACTCATCAGCAATCTGAGCAACCAAATGGGTATAAAAAATGAAAACGTTGCCGCGGCAGTGTCCGTAGCACTACCATTCTTGCTCACACAGATGAACAGAAATGCACAATCAGGAGCTGGCGCAAGCAGCTTGGACAACGCACTCAATCAACACGCACAGCGCCCGGTTGCAGGTGCAGTGAACAATTTCAACTTGGCAGACGGCCTTGGGATCCTAGGACACCTCTTCGGCAATCGTCAAAATCAAGTAGCGCAAAACATTGGCAAACAGTCTGGTATATCTTCTGGTCAGGTTATGCAAATCATGGCTGTACTGGCTCCCATAGTTATGTCATACCTCGGTCGCGAAAAACAACAACAAAATGTTGGAGCATCAGGTCTTAGCGGGCTTTTGGGTGGATTGCTTGGCGGCATGTCTCAATCCAATCAGCGCGAAATGAGCGCTATAGAGCAAATGCTAGACAGCAACAATGATGGCAATATTTCAGACGACATTGTAAATATCGGTAGCCGTCTTTTAGGAGGCTTTTTCCGTAAATAAACGGGTTTTATACTCATAAAAAGACCGTTGCAATGCAACGGTCTTTTTTTATACAAATAATTGATTATAAACTAATTAAAAAAGTATGATCATTAGCAATATATTCAACTTGTACAAATTAAATCGGTCATGACAGCCCTATCCACCTTTTTGTCCGGAAAAATGATGTTCTTTGATCTTAAACAAAACATTGAAGGTTGTCAAACTACCGTAAATTCGGGTAATATACTGCTGCAAATCAACCTTTTCCGCATCACTTAGACCACTCGCATTTATTTTTTGCTCCATCACGCGCAGCCTATCACGCACCATCACGATTTTGTGAAAAAACGTGTCAATAGGCACCTCTTTGCTCTGCAAACCCGCATCGCCAGGCTCCAAAATCATCTTGCCACCTTTCCATTTATCCCCAATAGACACTACTTCACCTATTCCATTCCATTTGCGCAAAATTTGCACAAGACTACTTTCCATCTCAAACAAACTTATGGTATCCACCTCGTCACGGCAACTCTCAACCACTTCAAACTCAGCATCTATTTCTATGGTTTCCAGTCCTTTATCTATAAAAGTCACCCAATAATGCTTGTCCGTCAAATTGGTTACAACTCCTTTTCCAAACTCCGGATGCTCAATGCGCGACCCAATTCCTAATAATTTCATATCTAGTATTTTCCGATTTTATCTGAAAGCTAAAATAGAAAAATTCCTATAAGTGCATTCAACATGCAATTTTCTAGTTTTGAAGATTTTTTTATTTGGGAGGCTCCCATGAAGTGGTGGCAAAGCCACCACTTCATGGGCCGGTCTACGGCTCCAAGTCCGCAGCAGCCGGGCGGCAGACAATTGCTGTAGAAGAGTTTTCTGCCGCACCCGCGGCCTCAACCTCTCTACAGCATAGTCTGCATCGCCCTTCTGCTTTGCGGGCTATGCGCCTACGCCCTGCCTCAAAAAGTTGGTTATGGGCATGTAATTTTCATTTATTGGCGGAAACTGCCCAAAACCACCTTTTTTTTGAGTAATCTTTCCCTCACTCCGAACAAACCCTTTGTATGCGGAATTAAGAATTACTTTTTGAGGTTTTATTTTTTACTAATAGTACAGCAATGGCGTTGTCAATGGTCCGTAATGTTTTTATCATTTAGTAATAAATGGGATTGAAGAAATCATGATGCTGTGAATTGTTTTATTCATTACAATTTTTTCTTGTACAAGAAAAAAAATGGCCTTTGCGGGCTGGCCTAGCCCGGATGCGAGCGGCTATCCTTGCAAAATAGACAGCCATACAGAAATCTGGTGTGGCGGTGGCCGCAACGATAGTGGAGGCAGCCGCGACACCGATTTCTGTGGCTGGATATGAGCAAGATAATAGCGGGCAGCCGGAAATAGCTCCAAAAAAAATTAATGAAAAAATTGTTCCTTGGCTCCATGAAATAAATCAAAAGAATATTTATACTATTGAAATTCTTATTTATGAATATGCACAAAGGTTGAAGATTTCTATTCTGGGTAAGCTGGTTTATGGAAATTTGGTGATTTTCTAGTTGATTAGTCCAAATTCCAGTTTTTTAATTGAATTTTCCACAGGCTAATATCACAGTTTTGTCAATTGATAAAATGTAGATATTAAACTCATTTCAGGTTTAAAAGTCTATGAATATTAGTATTTTTGCCAATTCAAAGATTTTGACAACATGAAAAAATATGTGAAACTTGCAATTGCTGCAGCTCTTTTAGCTCTAAGTATATATCTGTTTGTAGTAGGGCAAATTGGTTGGGGTGTAGTAACTATGCTGTTGCTCCCTTTACCTATATTTCTGTACTTCAGAAATGAGTACATACTACTTACGATGTGGGAAATGCGAAAGCAAAATATGGAAGGAGCCGCAAAATGGTTGAGCAAAATCACGGATCCAGAAGGTCAATTGGTGCGTAAACAAATGGGTTACTACCACTTCATGACAGGTGCTATGCAGGTACAGCACAATATTGCCGGCTCTGAGAAGCATATGCGCAAAGCGCTAGAATATGGACTTTCATTTGCACATGATCGCGCTATGGCCAAACTCAATCTTGCTGCCGGAGCTATGTCTAGAGGCAAAAAACAGGAAGCTCAAAAATGGTTGGCAGAATCCAAAGCTGAGGATAAGCAAAATATGCTTACCGAACATATAAAAACTTTGGAGCAACAACTCAAAAAAATGAACGTAGGCCGCAATGCTCAGAATCCACATATGCGCCAACGCGGGAGATATTTCTAGCATTAATAGCTTAATCTGTTTCTTTTTAGAAGTATATATTGACAAAAATATTCTTCCAGTTTCCACTCTGCAATTCTATTGTTAAGTTTTAAATCTCTATTTCTTATTCGAAGCACGGGTTTCAATGAATAAGGGAAGTATTGTTGCTTTCAAGTGCGGAATGTAACTTTCTAAATATCAATTGAATTCTTTATATCCTTCTAAAATCTGCAACACAGTCTGATAGGAATTCTTGTGTTCTGACGGCTAAGCAGGCTACATAATGATAAAAAACCAATAAACTTTAGCTGTCTAAAATTTTCATTTGGCACGATTTTGCCTAAAAGCCGAGTAGTAATTTTGCAAAAATTCGGTAAAAAGCCTTAAATACAGTACTTTTGCACTACTCAACTCACTAAACCAAGATACTATCAAAATCAAGGGTAGAAAAATATTCAGAATTTTTGCAATATTCATTCTCAGCCTGTTGCTGATTGTGGTATTGCTTATTCTTAGCTTACAATTGGCGCCGGTGCAAAACTTCGTGCGCGGTCATGTTGTGAGCTATATAGAAAATCGGATTGGTACGCCTGTTTCATTAGAGCGCATTTACATTAAATTTCCCAATCATTTGGAAATGCGAAATTTGTATGTAGAAGGTCAGGAGCGAGATACCATACTAATGGTCAACAAATTGGATGTTGGGCTCAACATTCCTGAACTTCTAAACAACAAAGCTCATCTCACCTCCATAGAGCTCGATGGTCTTGTATCTTTTGTTACTCGGTTTGAAGATGGTAGATTCAACTATGATTATATAGTAGATGCTTTTGGTACCAAAGAAGATACTGATGATGAAAGTACTCCTTTCATTTTGGAATTGGACAAAATCAATCTCAAAAATATTCGGATACAATATGATGATCGCGTTGCGCGTAATCTTACCAACATTTCATTCAATTTGCTTGATGTAAGAGTAAAAGAATTTAATCTCGCGGAAAACAACTATGCACTTGGTGATTTCACCATGGATGGCTTGCGGCTGAAATTAAGACAAGATCAGCTGGAAGAAGCTGCAAAAGAGGTGGAAAAAACAGTTGATTCTCTGGAACGTCAAAACCCGTTTAGCATTGATTTGCAACGCATTATGCTCACCAATTTTGATATTGGTTATGAAGATTTCCGATCACAAACCTTTGCCGATGTGCAATTTGGCGAGCTCAGCACCCGTGTAAATCAACTCGATCTGAAACGCAGTGTTTATGATTTTGGCGAGCTAAACCTTAGAAACGCTGACATTGTAGCTAAATTACATTTGCCTGCAACCGAATCCGGAAGCACGTCGGAAGGGTCAACTAGTGGTAGCGCGGAATCTAGTCCAATGCAATTGTTGCTCAAGCAATTAAAACTTCAAAATGTAAACGTTGATTACAGTAACACCGCTGTGCCTAGACAAGCACGTGGCCTGGATTACAATAATCTTAGCATTTCTGATATGCAAATGGATATGCGTGATTTTGAGATGTTGGGATCCAATTTTGAAGGAGATATTCGTCAGTTGAGCATGCAAGAGCAAAGTGGTTTGCAAGTAAAACAACTTACCACTCAGTTTTTATATGCAGAAAACACGGCACAGCTACGCAATTTATTGTTAGAAACCAATCAATCTGTGATACGTGACAACGTGCAATTGGTATATGATAGTCAATCTGCCTTGGCCAACAATCCCGGACATGCTCAGATCGATGTAAATTTACGCAACAGCCGATTGAGTTTCAGAGATTTACTGATACTTGTTCCAGATTTGGCGCAACAAGATGTTTTTAGAAAATATCCGAATAGCGTACTCGAAATCGACACGCGAATAACGGGATTAGTAGATGATTTGCACATCGCAAGACTAGATATGAGTGGTCTTGGAGATTTGCGTGTAAATGCACGAGGCAATGTGCGCAATGCTACCAATCCGGACAATCTCTACTTTGATTTGAATGTAGGCAACCTATCTGCTAGTGCAGCTACTGTACATAATTTATTACCACCCGGCAGCATTCCGGATAACATTGCTCTCCCACGAACCTTTGCAGCTCGCGGTATTGCACGTGGGTATGCTGACAATTTATACACTGACTTGCATCTCAACTCATCATCCGGTGACGCCTCTATTGCAGGTACTATAGATTTGAGAAATACAGGTGCTGAGAATTATGATCTAGATATCGCTACCCGCAATTTGAATCTCGCTCATATTCTTCGCAACAACGATTTAGGTACGGTTTCCGCCAAACTGCAGGTTACAGGTACCGGTTTTGATCCGGAAACTGCGAATATAGATTTTGATGGGGTTGTGCACCAAGCGCATTACAATCAATACAACTATCAAAACGTGCGACTCAATGGTAACTTATCCGGTGGCATGTATGATATTTTTATCGATTCCAAAGATCCGAACGCACTTTTGGTGATGAACGCAAGCGGAAGTTTGTCAGGAGATTCGCCAACTGTCCGTGCAGATGGCAGCATTATAAAAGTGGACCTGCAAAAGCTCGGATTTTATGATGAGCCCATGATCATCAGTGCTACTTTGCGCGGTGAGTTTAGCAATCTAGATCCTGATGAGCTCAACGGTGAACTCTACTTGACGGATTTTGCCTACTCAGACACTGAAAACGTTTATGCTTTACAGGATATTCACCTGACTGCTAGAAATGAGCCAGGAAATAATCTTTTGGATCTACGTTCCCAAGTAGCAGATATTTCCATTGCGGGAGACTATAGACTTACAGAAATCAGTCAAAGTTTGCTGCAAACCCTTAATACTTACTACCAATTTACTAGTCCGCAAACTGTAGAAAAACCTATTGCTCCAAACCAATATTTTACTATTACTGGTCAGATAAAAAATGATGACCTCATTCGAACTTTCGTGCCTGAACTCACGGATTTTGAAACCATAAATATAGATGGTTCTTACAATGCCGGTAGTAGAGAAATTGTTTTGCAGCTTGACATGCCTAGAATAGTCTATGGTGACAACACTTTGCTAGGTGGCGCGGTGAATATTGGCAACCAAAGCGGTGCACTGCTTTATGATGTTTCTGCGCAAGAGTTACGCAATGAAAACCTTGCACTGCACCAGATACAATTAAAGGGAGATGTTGCAGACAATATCATAAATTATGAACTACTAACCCATGATAGCGCAGAGGAGTTGCAGTATTTTGTAAAAGGTCAATTAGAGCAAGAACAAAATATTCTACACATATCTCTGGATCCGGGTCAACTATTACTCAACTATGATGAGTGGATTGTGGCGTCAGACAATAGACTTTCTGTCTATCCAAATGGAATTGTGGCAGACAACTTCAATTTGCAGTATCAGAATAGCTTCATTCGCTTGCAATCACAAGAATTGTCTCCTCAAGCGCCTTTGAACATTGAAATACGTGATTGTCAATTGGAAACAATTACACGTATTGTACAGCAAGACAGCACGCTTGCCCAAGGCGTATTGCAAGCAAACCTCATAGTGAAAGACCCTATGGGCACTATCAGTTTTGCGGGTGATGCTCAAATAGATTCTTTAAAGGTTTATGGGTCTGATGTAGGCAATTTGGATTTGCAACTCACAGAAAGCACCACAGATCGCATAAATATGCGCGCCACTCTCAGCGGGTTTGAAAATGATGTAAATGTAGAAGGCTACTATGCAGTACAAGCGGGAGAATTTGACCTTCTAGCCCGTATCAATCGACTAAATATGGAGAGCCTGCAGGGCTTCACATTTGATGAAGTGCGTGAGGGCGAAGGCTTTATCAACGGTCAGTTAAATATTACCGGAACCGCATCTTCTCCTAACATCCGTGGATTACTGAAATTCAACGAAGTTGGCTTTTTTGTAACCCAATTAGGATCACATTTCAGGTCTATGAATGATGAAATCAATTTCACTGCAGAAGGAATAAGATTTGATCGTTTTTCGATGTATGATAGAGAGGGGAATGAAATGTGGCTCGATGGCAGAGTTATCACCAGAGATTACCGAGATTTTGCTTTTGATCTAAGATTGCGTGCAGAAGACTTTAAAGTAGTAGATGCTGAGCAAGAAAGTGGAAGTATGCTCTATGGAATATTGTCCGTAAATACTGATTTGATCATTGGAGGAAATCTAGACTTGCCAAGAGTATCAGGTTCTATTTCTGTAGATGAACCTACCAATTTCACCTTTGTAGTGCCACAAGCTACACCAAGTTTACGCGCAAGAGATGGTGTTGTAGAATTCATAGACCAAGATCAAATTGTTCTGAATCAAACGTTGAAAACTGATACCATAGACACTACTAGCAATGTGCGAGGTATGGATGTAGCAGTGAATATCTCCATCATGCGTGACGCCAAAATGTCTATTGTAATAGACCAAGCTAGTGGAGACTTTGTAGAGCTGCAAGGTGAAGCAGAACTTACAGGAGGCATGGACCCATCCGGCAAAACTACTTTGACGGGTGTGTATGAAGTGTCTGAAGGTGCTTATGAACTAAACGTAAACTTCTTACAACGCAGATTTGACATTGAACCTGGAAGCACCATCACTTGGAACGGTGATCCTATGGATGCAGATATCAACATCACTGCTATTTATAGAACTATGGCTGCTCCTATTGACCTATTAGAGCAACAATTATCCGGTGTGAGTGGTGCAGATTTGAACATCTATAAGCAACGCATTCCTATCAACACTCATTTGCAACTGAGTGGCGAAATCATGAAACCGGAAGTAAGTTTTGACATCTTATTGGATGAGAGCAACCCGGGTGTGCCTACTGAAGTACTGGACAATACCCGCACCAAATTGCAAATGATCCGTATGGAAGAAAATGAAATGAACAAACAGGTTTTTGCATTACTCCTGCTCAATCGTTTCATTGGTGAAAATCCTTTCCAGAGCCAATCCGGAATGTCTGCAGAGTCTGTAGCGCGACAAAGTGTGAGCCGTATTATTTCTGAACAGCTCAACAATTTAGCTGCAGATCTCATAGATGGTGTTGACCTTAATTTTGACTTAGAGAGTAGAGATGATTATAGCACCGGACAGCGCCAAGACAGAACCGACCTAAACATTGGAGTGAGCCGTACCATGCTTGACGATCGTTTGAAAGTAACCATTGGTAACACCTTTGGAATAGAAGGCGAAGCCAGAAACAATGAAAACATGGCAAATATAGCCGGTGACGTTACCCTTGACTACAAACTCTCTAGAGATGGAAGATACATTTTGCGTGCATATCGCCGCAATGAGTATCAAATTGCACTACAAGGTCAGGTGATAGAGACAGGTGTTGGTTTCATCATTACATTGGAGTATGATAAATTCAGGGAGATTTTCCAGCGAAGCAAAGAAAGAAGAAAAGAAAGAATAGAATCCACTGAATAAAGCCTAGATTCAGAAAATCATGACACAGAAAACCCGTTCCATATTACATATTCTATGCTTATTGCTACCCATGCTTTTGCTTACCTATTCCTGTACAGGCACTCGAGGCTTGGCAGAAGGTGAAAAACTATATACCGGCGCAAAAGTGAATATTGATGGCGAGCACCTAAATTCCGGCGAACGCAAACAATTGCGACAGGAAGTGCAATCAAAGCTAACTCCACAACCCAATAGCTCATTTCTGGGAATGCGACCGAGAGTGGCGATTCACAATATGGTGCGAGAGCCGGAGCGCGACAGAGGCTTGAGACATTGGCTGAAATATAGAGTAGGACAAGCTCCGGTGCTCATTGAAGACGTAGATCCGGAGTTCAATCGTGAAATCATGGTCAACCATTCCGAGAACAAAGGCTATTTCAATGCGAGTGGCAGCTATGAAGTTGAAGAAAAAGAACGAACCGCCAGAGTGATTTACGAATTACAACCCCGGCAAAGATATTTCATCAGCAGCGTGAGTTTCCCTCAGGATACAAGCGTACTTGAAAGAGAAATTGCTGCTACCCAAGATAAGTCTCTGCTGAAAGCAGGAAACCCATTTGACCTGGATGTAATTCTACGCGAGCGCGAGCGCATAGACGCTGTTCTCAAGCAAAAAGGCTTTTACTTTTTCCATGCAGACAACATTATCATTCAAGCAGATAGCACTGTGACCAATCAGCCCGAAGTAGAGCTGATGCTTCGCGTGAAAGAAGCCACACCCGACTTGGCAAGACACCCTTTCACCATAGAACAAACCATAATCTTTGCAGACTATGACTTGAGCGAAGCTCAGGCCAATCGGTATGGTATCCCGGCAGATCTTACCGGAATAGAAGAGCATAACGGCAGGTATATCATAGACCCGAAAAATAAATTCAACCCTGTAATTTTTGACCAAGCCATGTCTTTCCATAAAGGAGAATTGTACAATCGGCAAGATCATAATCAAACCCTCAACAGGCTTATAAGTTTAGGTGTTTTCAAATTTGTGAAAAACCAATTTGTGGTGGCAGACTCATTGCAACATGATTTCCATGCTTACTATATGCTCACTCCTCACCTCTTCAAAAATCTGAGGTTGGAAGTTCTGGGTAAGACCAATTCAGAAAATTTTGTGGGTAGCGAAGTCAATCTCAATTGGTCACACCGCAACGCTTTCCGTGGTGCTGAGCAATTTACTGCTACTCTATTTGGAGCAACAGATTGGCAAATTGGTGGCCCTGAAAACGCAAACAACTTACTGCGCTTGGGTGGTAGATTGCACCTTACCGTTCCTAGGCTGTGGGTACCTTTTGCAAACATACGCTTAGGTGGCGCATACATACCGCGTACGCAAATGGGCTTGGGGTATGAGTTTCAAAGAAGGACGCAGCTATATACTTTGCACAATTTCACAACGCACTTTGGCTACTACTGGAAAGAAAACCAAAGAAAAGAGCATGATCTCAAAGTGCTAGATGCACTTTTTGTGCGCTCCAGTGACGTCTCAGAAAGATATATGGAGCAGATACAGAACAATCCCAATCTGGGACGTGTGATAGAAGATCAATTGATTTTTGGTCCCACATACTCTTTCACCTATACCACGACAATGCTGCCATTTGACAACACATGGTACTATCGTGGTACTGCGGACCTATCTGCCAATATCACCGGTCTAGTGACAGGTGCCAATGTGCGTGACGGCAATCAGGTTACATTTTTTGGTGTACCCTTTAGCCAATATGCCAAAATGGAACATGATGTGAGATTTTACCGTAGGCTCAGCCGCAACACCTCATTGGCTACACGCTTCATAGGTGGTATTGCCTATCCTTATGGCAATTCTGAATATGTGCCATTTGTGAAACAGTTTTTTGTGGGTGGTAGTAACAGTTTACGTGCCTTCAGGGCGAGAAATTTGGGTCCGGGAAGTTATGATCCAAGGGTAGAAGGCAGACCATTTTTCTATGATCAGGTGGGTGATATAAAGCTTGAGCTCAATGCAGAGTACAGATTTGGCATCTATAGATTCATACACGGAGCCCTCTTTGCAGACGCAGGAAATGTGTGGCTCATCAATGAACATGAAGACCGCCCAGGAGGTAAATTTGAAGGAGATTTTCTCAAAGAAATTGCTGTAGGTGCAGGTTTTGGATTGCGTATGGATTTCAGTGTGATGGTGCTGAGGCTAGACCTAGCCGTGCCTTTGCGAGTGCCGTACTTACCGGAAGGTGAAAGATGGACATTTGACCAATTTGACATCACAGATGGGCATTGGCGTAGAAACAATCTTATGCTCAACATAGGTATTGGGTACCCGTTCTGATGCAGACTCTGTGCCTTAATACCTGAGCATTTCTATGCACAAATACACATAGAGCACACAAGACTCTATAAAAACATCAAACAATTTCCCCGCTCACCCAATATTGGGAAAACATTTAGCCCTGATGGAAGCGGTATCCTTGTGAAACCCACAGCCCTAGCAGATACCAGGGTTTTGGGTACTGGAGCGATAGCGGACGTGCCCACAACCCGGTATCTGCGGCTGTGGGTGAGCAAGATACAAGCGGACAGCAGGTTCCCGGCTCCAAAAAAAATAAAAAAAAATAGAGCATATTCAAATCTGTCAGCTCTCTCACTATTACTACCATTTAAAAATCCCAAAAAAAACTTACCTGACACTTGTCAGCAAATACTGAAAAATTAAGCTAAGTGTACTTGGTACACATTTCTGTTTTACGAATTTATATCTTACATTTGCCAGCAACCGAAAATGAAAATATATGAGCACTAAATTACCCAATGCTTTCCGTCACCCGTATGAGTTTGCAGAGGAGTACAGCAAATCTGCAGTCTATTTCTGTATGGAATTTGCTATAGATCAGAGTTTGAAAATCTACAGCGGTGGTCTAGGTTTCTTGGCCGGGTCGCACATGCGAAGCGCTTATGAGCTGAAACAGAACATGATAGGCATTGGCATTTTGTGGAAATTTGGCTATTATGACCAGTTCAAAAAAGAAGATCGCCGCATGGGCGTGCTTTTCCAGAAAAAGATTTACCATTTCTTGAAAGATACCAACATCAAATTCACCATTCCCATCTCCGGACATGATGTGTGGGTGAAGGCTATGTACTTGGATCCCAATACGTTTGGCACTGCGCCGCTCTTTTTGTTGAGCACAGATTTGCCTGAAAATGATTATCTAGCCAAGTCCACCACATTCAAGCTATATGACTCTGACCCCAAGGCCAAAATTGCACAATCTATGGTGCTGGGATTGGGTGGTGCCAAGCTCCTGGATGAGCTGGGTTACACGCCGGATGTGTACCACTTCAATGAGGCGCATGCGCTGAGTGCAGTGTTTCACTGGTTGCCAAAAATGGGCAAAGAAGAATTGCGTAAAAAGCTGGTTTTCACTACACATACGCCAGAAGAAGCCGGCAACGAAAAGCATGACATCATGCAATTGCATGACATGGGCTTTTTCAACGGCATGTCGCTAGATGAGGTGCGCGAAGTTACCGGCACTTATGACAACACTTTCAACCATACTTTGGCAGGTCTCAGACTCAGCCGCAAGGCCAATGGCGTGTCCAAACTGCATGGTGAGGTGGCGAGAAACATGTGGGAAAAATATGAGGGTGTGTGCCCTATAACCCATATCACCAACGCGCAAAACCATAAATATTGGGCAGATGAGCGCCTAGATGCAGCACTCAAAAGCGGCGACCGCGAAGCACTAGTAGAGCGCAAAAAAGAACTGAAAAAAGTACTTTTTGAAGAAATCGCCGACCAAAACGGCAAACTGTTTGACCCTGAGGTGCTTACCATAGTTTGGGCACGCAGATTTGCAGAGTACAAAAGAGCAGACCTCATAGCACGTGACTATGAGATGTTTGAGAAATTTATGAACAACAGTGAGCAGCCCGTACAGGTGATTTTTGCCGGCAAACCCTACCCTATGGACTACAACGCCATCCGCACCTATGACACACTGGTAGAGCTCAGCCACAACTACAAAAACATGGCTGTACTCGCCGGCTACGAGTTGGCGCTCTCCAAAAAGCTGAAAGATGGGTCGGATATATGGCTCAACAACCCGCGTGTAACGCGTGAAGCCAGCGGTACCAGCGGCATGACGGCTGCCATGAACGGCTCCATAAACCTCTCTACCAATGATGGTTGGATACGCGAATTCTATGAAATGACACCGCAAGCCAGCTTTGTGTTGCCCATTGTAGACCACAACTTGCCACACTTTGAGCAGGACAAGACAGACCTCAACAACCTCTACAAACTGCTCAACAATGAGGTGTTGCCGCTCTACTATCAGACCCCTGATCAGTGGTATGACAAGGTAGAACTCAGCATGAAAAACGTAGTGCCATTCTTTGACAGCGACCGCATGGCGGCAGACTACTACAAGGAGCTTTACTAGTCTTTAAACATTGATTTCAAAGCATTTAAACTATCAGCCGATCTTGTAGATTGGCTGATTTTTTATTAGGAGCTATTTCCCGCTGCCCGCTGCAATCTTGCTCGCCTGCTGCCACAAACAGAGGGCTTTCCGGCACGTCCACCACAAGGGATTCCAGTACCGGCCAGCCCACTGTTTGTACAGGCAGCAGGCTTTGCAAGGATTTCCGCTCGCATCGGGGCTAGGCCAGCACCACAAGCCCTATTCGCACGCTTACCAACAAGTGGTAAAACTCGTGAACTTATGGCTTCTTACAAGACCCAATTCTGCCTTCAACAAAAGTTATAAACAACAAAAATCGCCGCCCTGCACAAAAATTATGCCTTATAAACCTAAATACCGATAAAAAAACCTATTTTTGTGATTGAAACAAAGAACAATGGTATCATATTGTATAACTGAATTGCTGGATAAAGGAAAGAGTACAGTACACCAAGATGTAATAGTGAAAGGATGGGTGAGAGCTTTCCGTAGCAATCGCTTCATAGCCTTGAATGATGGCACTACTATCAAAAATCTTCAAGTAGTAATAGATTTTGAAAAGTTTGATGAAGAATTGATCAAGCGCATAGGCACAGGCGTTTCTCTCAAGGTGAAAGGCACCGTGGTAGAAAGCCAGGGCAAAGGCCAAATCATAGAAGTACACGCCAGAGACATACACATCTATGGCGACGTAGATCAAGATGCACTATCGCAGACCATTTTGCAACCTAAGCGCCACTCTCTGGAGCTATTGCGTGAGCAAGCACACCTGCGTTTTCGCACCAATACCTTCGCAGCTATCATGCGCGTGCGCCATCATTTGATGTTTGCAGTGCATGAGTTTTTTCACCAAAATGGGTTTTTCTACATCAATACGCCAATCATCACAGGATCTGATGCAGAAGGCGCCGGTGAAATGTTTACAGTAACTACTCTCCCACTGCAAAGTGTGCCGGTAAATGAACAAGGTAGTGTAGATTTTGCACAAGACTTCTTTGGCAAAGAAACCAACCTCACCGTTTCCGGGCAATTAGAGGCCGAAGCTGCCGCCATGGGATTGGGCAAGGTATATACATTTGGTCCTACCTTCAGAGCAGAAAATAGTAACACCTCTCGCCACCTTGCAGAGTTTTGGATGATAGAGCCGGAAGTGGCATTCAATGATTTGGATGACAATATGGATCTTGCAGAAGAGTTTCTCAAGTACACCATAGGCTATGCGCTAGAGCATTGTAAGGACGACTTGGAATTTTTGGCCGAAAGATACGCGCAAGAACAATCTCAAAAGCCTAAAAACGAGCGTCAAGATATTGGGCTTTTGGAACGTCTAGACTACGTGCTCAACAATAAATTTGTGCGTCTCACATATACAGAAGCCATAGAAATTCTCAAGAACAGCAAGCCTAATAAAAAAGGACAATTCAAGTATCCTATTGAAGAATGGGGAGCCGACTTGCAGAGTGAGCACGAAAGATATTTGGTAGAGAAGCACTTCAAAAAACCGGTGATACTTTTTGACTATCCTGCCAAAATCAAAGCATTTTACATGCGATTGAATGATGATGAGAAAACCGTACGAGCCATGGATGTGCTCTTCCCCGGCATTGGAGAAATGGTAGGCGGATCACAGAGAGAAGAGCGTCTAGATGTGCTGCAGCGCAAGATGCAAGACATGAACATAGACCAGGAAGAACTCTGGTGGTACACAGATACGCGCAAATTTGGCACCGTGCCGCATAGCGGTTTTGGGTTGGGTCTGGAGAGGCTAGTGCAGTTTGTAACCGGGATGGGCAACATACGCGATGTTATAGCCTTTCCTAGAACACCAAAAAGCGCGGAATTTTAGAAATTTGAAAAACAAAAAAAGAACAGAGAAGAAAATATGCTAAAGCAGGAATTATTACTAAAACTTCAACAAAAGCTCTCACCGCAGCAGATCCAGTTGATGAAACTGGTACAGCTGCCTACAGTGGCATTTGAAGAAAGGGTAAAGCAGGAGCTTGAAGAAAACCCTGCTTTGGAAGACAGCAAAGAGTATGATGAGGAAGGTGATGTGTTTGGAAACGACACTCAAGAGGAGTATGCAGAGGACTTCAAAGATGAGTATGGAGATGACTATGATGAGAGAGACAGCATCAATGAAGTGGACATCAACGTAGATGAATATTTGAGCGATGATGAGTTTCCAAACTACAAGTCTTATACAAACAATTATAGCCAGGATGATGAAGAGAAAAACGTGCCTTATGCGCAAGGAATCTCTTTCTACGAACACCTGATAAACCAACTCAGAACCTTCAAACTCACCGAAGAAGAATTTGAAATGGGCAACTTCCTCATTGGCAATTTAGATGAGGACGGATATTTGCGCAGAGCGCTAAGATCTATTGTAGATGATTTGGCATTCTCACAAGGAATATATACTGAAGAAAAGGTACTTGAAAACTTGTTGGTTAACTACATTCAGAAGCTAGACCCGGTAGGTGTCGGCGCTAGAGATCTGAAAGAGTGTTTACTCATACAATTACGCAACCGCAATCGTACAGAAGAAGTAGAACTTGCGATAGATTTGCTGGAAAACTCATTTGACGCTTTCACTAAAAAGCATTACAAAAAGCTACTAGCCAAGTACGGTATCTCAGAAGATGAACTACGTGATGCCATCAGCGAGATTGAACACCTCAACCCCAAGCCTGGAAAGGCGTATGGCGGCAGCACACGCATCATAGAGCACATAGTCCCGGACTTCACCATTATGATCAACCAAGGTGAACTGGAGCTCACGCTCAATGGTAGAAATGTGCCTGAACTCTACGTTTCTCGTGAGTATGCAGAAATGTTTGACACTTACAAAAAAACTGAAAACAAATCAAACGAGCAGAAAAAAGCTGTGCTATTTGTTAAGCAAAAACTAGACTCAGCTAAGTGGTTCATAGAAGCCATTAAGCAGCGTCAGAACACGCTCTATGCTACCATGCACACCATCATGAACTATCAACGTGACTATTTTCTTACCGGTGATGAAAAAGAAATTCGTCCTATGATACTCAAAGACATTGCAGACATCATACAAATGGATATTTCTACCGTGTCTCGTGTGGCTAATAGTAAGTATGTGAATACGCCTTATGGTACATTTCTCATCAAAGATTTATTCTCAGAATCCATGACCAATGAAGACGGAGAAGAAGTCTCAACCAGAGAGATCAAAAAAATACTTTCAGACATAGTAGGTCAAGAAAACAAGCGCAAACCACTCACCGATGAGAAATTGGCTAAAATGCTCAAAGAGCACGGCTATAACATCGCCAGACGCACAGTGGCAAAATACAGAGAACAGCTCAACATTCCCGTTGCACGCCTGCGCAAAGTGATCTAAGACCACCATATTTTTACAAAAAAACATCCTTAAACCTCCCAAAATTGGGAGGTTTTTTTATTGAGTAATAGCGGGTATAGTAGATACTTGTATGCGTTATATAACCCAGTGAATTATTACTATTTCATTTACCTATTGAACAACTATTGAAATAAAACAGTTTTGAGGTAAAAGATGAAGGTATTTAAGAAATGCGGGGGTGGGAAATTAGAGAAAAACCCTCAATTCATTTCTTATTACCTTTGGGTTGAGCTATTCGGTGGATGGTATGAAAATGCTGTGGAGATTGTTTTATATTTTGGTATTTGGTGGGATAATGTTTTCTACTAATTCTTGTATGCTTTATAGATTGGTGGTTCACAATTTTGCTGATATAGGTGACCACAAAATTTTTCCGGCAAGAGAAATCCAAAGGGTTGAAGGGCAATTTGCTTTGCCAACTGCTGTTTTGGCAAAGGTGCCGCAGGGGATTGAAATTGACGGTAAAAGCTTTTCATTTGAGAAATTTCTGGAAATGAACCAAACTGTAGCTTTTTTGATTGTGCAAAATGATAGTGTGCAGTATGAAAGATATTTTAGGGATTATTACGCAAGTTCTATAGTGCCTTCATTTTCTATGGCAAAGGCCATAACTTCCATTTTGATAGGCTGCGCTATAGAGGATGGTCTAATAGGTTCTGTGGATGACGCCGTAACGGTTTACATACCTGAGCTCACAACACAAGGTTTTGACAAGGTGACTATTGAGCATCTCTTGCAAATGACCTCCGGACTTGAGTTTAACGAGAGCTACTCCAACCCATTTGGAGAAGCAGCGCGATACTATTATGGTACTGATTTGCGCAAGGAAATTAACAAATTGCGCTTGAAATCTGAGCCCAGGAAGCAGTTTGAATATGTAAGCGGTAATACTCAACTTTTGGGTTTGGTGCTGGAACGTGCACTTCAAAACAAAACTATCAGCCAATATTTAGAAGAGAAAATTTGGAAAAAACTTCCCATGGAGTATGATGCGAGTTGGAGTTTGGATAGAGAATCCAATGGTTTAGAAAAAACTTTTTGTTGCATAAACACTCGGGCAAGAGACTACGCAAAGATTGGAATGCTGTATCTGAAAAATGGCAAATGGCATGACACGCAAATCGTGCCTGAAGAATGGGTGAAAACATCCACTAAAATAGATACTGCTAATGCTAGCGCATCACACTATCAGTATCAGTGGTGGCTACCTACGTCTTCAGGTGATTTTATGGCACATGGTATTCTGGGACAATACATCTATGTGAATCCTGAGAAAAATCTAGTGATTGTGCGTCTGGGTAAAAAAGAAGGAAAAATCGACTGGTGGACTATTCTTCCATCACTTGCCGAAGCCTTATAGCTCAAAGATAATTTCTCGGGGGATAAGTATCTTTTAAATTTTACAGACCGCTACCTCTTTAAATG
>JAUNRT010000047.1 GCA_030535475.1 Weeksellaceae bacterium
GGTGTTATACTTTGAGATTTTTCCATGGACTTCTATAGGCAATTATACAATCTGGCTGCTTTTAGCATCAATCCAGATTATGTAGATTGCGCTGCCTTACTGGGATTTCTATAAAAAATCACTAAGATTGGACATGTCCAGGATGTTTTAGCCCCGGGTGCAGCGATATCCTTGTGAACACAACACCCAAAATGACACCGCTTCTTCAGGTACCGGGTCAAAGCTAATCAGTGAGAGTGTGCCTGAAGAAGCTGGTGTCATGGGTGTTGTGGAACAAGATACAAGCGGAACACGGGAAATAGCTCCAAAAAAAAATAAAGAATTAGTGCTTAGTGCATTGTGCAAAGGTGGAAATGCCTATGTTCCCACTAAAGATATTTTGGAAGACTAATTTCTCTGTGTGCTTGTTAGTCTGCCCAATTGAGACGATCTGCATTGTTGAATTGCCATGGAGCGCCGTTGTTTTCTACGTTTTGCATCATGAGGTTGAGCTCCATAGGAGCGGCGGACTCTTCCATGACTAGGAATCTGCGTAAATCTATGATGATAGAAAGTGGGTCTATGTTTATGGGACATGCTTGTACACATGCATTGCAAGTGGTGCATGCCCAAAGTTCTTCTGCTGTGATGTAATCACCAAGTAGTCGCTTGCCGTCATCTTCAAATTTGCCTTTGGCATCTATGATGCGCCCTACTTCTTCTACGCGATCTCTGGTGTCCATCATGATCTTGCGCGGTGAGAGTTTTTTGCCGGTGATATTGGCAGGACACTCTGCCGAACAGCGCCCACACTCTGTGCAGGTGTATGCGTTGAGTAGTTGTACTTGATTGAGGTCGAAAATGTCTTGTGCTCCAAAGCGCTCTACCTCTGTAGTAGCCGGTTCTGCAGGTGCTGCATAAGGGTCTGCCGAGGGATCAAGCATCATTTCTACTTCGCGTTTTACACTCTCTAAATTGGTAAACTGGCCCTTTGGCTGGAGTTTGGCGAACCAAACATTGGGGAATGCGAGCAGTATGTGAAGGTGCTTGGAATAGTATAGGTAGTTCATGAAGAATAGTACTCCAAGGATATGGAACCACCAGGCTACTCTTTCCAGAAATTGCAATGCTGGAAGTGAGAAGTTTTGGAAAAATGTGAATAGATAAGCTGAAACCGGATATGCGCCTGGAAGGTCTATACCTTGTTTTTGATGGGCGTAATAGTCTGCGGCGTTCATGACCAAGAAGGCTAGCATGAGTGCAAATTCTATATAGAGAATGATGTCTGCATCTAGCTTGGGCCAACCTCTGAGGTCGCCGAGCCAAAATCTACGGACGCGCACCCAATTACGTCTAATCCAAAATACCGTAACGGATATGATAACAAGTGCGGCAAGTATCTCAAAAGATGCGATGAGGAAATCATAAAATCCGCCCATGAATGCGAAAGCACGGTGGGTGCCAAATAGGCCATCTACCATGATTTCCAGCATCTCTAAGTTGATGATAAGAAAGCCTAGATATACTAAAATATGCAAGAATCCAGCTATTGGCCTTACTGTCATTTTGCTCTGACCCAGTGCGACTCTAGCCATAAGTTTCCAGCGCTCTGCCGGGCGATCTGTGCGATCTATGGGACGTGCCAGCCTAATATTTCTCCAGATTTTTCTGACGTTTCTGATGAAGAAACCGAATCCTACAATAAGTGCGAATGCGAAAAAAATCTGGGAAATAATGCTTATACTCATGGTTCTACTACTTCTATGACTTGTACTTTTTCTGGGTTGGCGACGCGCTTACCAAAGACCGAGAAGTGTAAATATCTATCTGGTCTGGCTTGCAGGTCTGAAACCAATCTATTGAGGTTGTCTGATGTTTGGTTGAGATTTGTATACAATTCAGGGTCTTCTATGAACCTGTTGAGGGAACCATTGGAATCGTTGATACGGTTGATGGTTTGCCTCAAAGATAAGGAGGTCTCTTCTAAATTGCGTAGCGTTTGGTCTATATTGGCTTGATTGATTTTGTCTGCTACTGTACCGTATTTGTCTATGGCGGTGGTAGCAGAGCTCATCATACGGCGTGTGTCTGCCGATACTGCATCTATGCTTCGATTGGAAGAGGTGATGAGCACATCTGCACTATTGGCCGTACGCGTTACGGAATTGGCAGTGGCTTCTAGTGCTAGCACGGTAGCATCCATACGGCGTAATACGCTCTTGAGACTTTGGTTTGTCTCATCATCTATCATATGTCCGGCATTGTCAATGGCCGTGTTGAGGGTAATGAGTACAGAGTCTAGCCTATTCTGTGTGGGAGCTAGCTTGTCTGTGAGCATATTCATAAGCGATGCCTTGGAGGAAGCAACTAATGTGTCGCCATTTTTGGCCAATGGTCCGTCATAGCTTAGATTTAGTTTGATTGATTTTCCTGCCAGAAGACCGGGTTCATAGACCTCAGCCACGGTGTTAACAGTGAAGTCGATGTCTTCTGTAACAACCATTTTCACCACAAAATAAATACTATCTTGACCTTCTATGATGTCTATTGCATCGACTCTACCCACTTTGAGTCCATTAACATTAACTGGACGTGTAGGAAGTAAGCCATCAACATCATGATATTTAACGTAAAAAACTCTACCACTGGTAAAGAGATTATTGCCTTGTAAATAAGCAAATAGCCAATAAAAGGCTGCAATAGTCACTAGTGCAATGATGCCTATTTTGACTTCTTTTGATATTTTCATTAATAAGTTTAAGTTTAAACAAAGATATAATTTTTCAGTAAAATATGTTATTGCTTCTCGCCATTTCTAAATTGTACTAAAAAAGCGTCAGCAAAACCACGCCCTCTTACATAATCTAGTTGTTTGCGCGCTTCATTCTCATCTGCAAACCAACCATAGAAATATTTGAAGAAGTTGTTCTCAAAAATTTTGTCAACGGGTTTGAGCCCTTTGAGCTGAGGTGCAGTTGCGCTATAGTTGCTTCGTGAGCTAAAGATTTGAATACGATATCCGGTTTTAGAAGCTTCAGCCGTATTGGCAACAGGTTTGGAAGCTGCGGCTTGCGCGGCAGCAGGTGTTTGAGACTGAGTGTTGGCAGCGGTGGCTCTTGGAGTGTTTTGCTTTGGCTTATCTGCAGTCTCAAATTCTACAACAAATGCATCAGGGAAGCCTTTGCCTCTGACCTCACGCAGAAGTTCATCTCTCTTTGAACGGAAGGATGTGCTACCATAATAATATTTATATACTCTACCATCTTGAATGATTTCCACATTTCGCAAACCTTTTAGTTGCGGTGCTGTGGGTCTGAATCTTCTAGTACTGGTAAGGAATTGAACTTTGTATAATACTCCAGCCACAGCTTCCTCTTGTTTCACTTGTTCTTGCTTGGCAGGGGGCAAAGCTTCGAGTTTGGAGATATTGCCGCGTCTTACGTCCCAATTGTGCTTGTATTTTTTGAATGCTTGAAAGATGGACTCTGCGGATTTTCTTTTCCCCTCAATACTAGCCAGGTATCGACCTTCTTCTTGATTGGAAATGAAACCAAGCTCTATGAGTACCGCGGGTGTTGCTGCACGCCAAAGTACCATGAAACCTGCTTGCTTGACACCACGGCTGTGGCGCTTGTCTTTGTGTACAAAATTGTGTTCTACTTCAGCTGCAAACTTCAAACTATTTTCCAAGTGAACGTTTTGCATGAGCATCATTCCAATGAATGATTCCGGCGAGTTGGGGTCGAATCCTTGATATTTTTCTTCATAATTATCTTCAAGGAGAATTACGGAGTTTTCTTTTTTCACAACTTCGAAATTGGCGCTGGAACGATTATCTTCTGTACCTAAAACGAATGTTTCTGTACCATATGCTGAAGTGCGTGCGGCGGAGTTGCAGTGAATGGAGATGAAAAAGTCTGCCTTGTTTTGATTGGCAATGTTGGCTCTTTGGTGCAACTCTACAAATCTGTCGTCTCTGCGAGTATATACAACCTTCACATCTTTGAATTCATCTTCAATTAATTTACCCAAGCGTAATGTAACGTCTAACACTATATCTTTCTCATTTTCTACCACACCTCTTGCCCCGGGATCATGCCCACCATGGCCGGCATCTAATACTACTACAAAATCTCTGGGCTTACTGGTTTGTCCGAAAACAAGCGCGTTGCTTAGCACTAATAATAGGCAAATAGTGAGAATATATTTTAAAAAAGTTATGATTAAGTTTAGCATCAGTTTCTACTAAAAGTTTGTTGATTTAGTTAATACTCAAATTCAATAATTTCTCTGTGAATGAAACACTTTTGGTCAAATTGCGTTAATAATTCCACAAGGCTGGAAATTTTTATAATTTTGCTGGGCAAATTAAAGCAAAAATAACAAGTATTCATTGGTTTACAACGGATATCATATACTGTTTCGTGTTTTTTTTCTACTGATTTTCAACATTGGGTTTTCCCAGGTGATTCCGGTTGAAACTGTAAATTCCAAAAATGATACCATTCCATCACCTCTTTTGGTGGAACAGGCAGGCGATACTGTACAAGTAGCGCGCACCAATGATAGACTACAAGCCGTAATAGATTACACTTCAGAAGAGCAATTTCATGATGTGAAGAATAAATTTACCTACTTGGTAGGGAATGCTGAGGTGAATTATCAAGATACCAATATACGTGCAGATTACATAGAAATCAATTGGGATACAGGTGAGATGTACGCAATAGGTAAGCAAGATTCCACGGGAAGAGTGATAGAGCCTAGTATCTTCACACAAGGCGGGCGCTCTGTGGAGTATAACAGTTTTGTGTACAATGTCAACACGCGACAAGGAAAAGCCTTTAATGTGCGCACGGAAGAATCAATGGGTGGTGATAAAGGTGTGATTGTAGCGGGTGTGGTGCGGCAGTATAATGATAGTATTTCCGGGATGCGCAAAATTGCATACACCACGGACACCTATTTTATTGAAAAAAAGGATACGATTGCAGATTACCATATGGAAAGTGAAATTGCCAAATATATTCGTGGCAATGACAACAAAGTGATTACCGGCCCAATTGTGATGAAAATTCACAATGTCACTACACCACTTGCTCTACCATTTGCATTTTTACCTCTGGGTGAAAATCGAAGTACCGGACTATTGATGCCTAGTTTTGGGGAGCGGCAAGATGTAGGATTCTTCATACAAGGCGCAGGGATATATCTACCCATTGGTGAATATATAGACATAGCTTTGACTGGTGACGTATATACTAGAGGCTCCTATGGTTTACATGCTGTTTCACAATATATAAAAAGATACAGTTTTGGGGGAAATTTCCGATTTGATTGGGAAAAAGTGGTGACCGGCATTCAGGGGCTGGACAACTATTCACAAGCAAAGCTTTTCCGCTTGCTTTGGTCTCACAGACAAGACCCAAAGGCAAACCCTAACTTAATCTTTTCTGCCAATGTGAATTTTTCCAGTTCACAGTATTTCCGAAATGGAATCAACAACATGAACTTAATCAATGGAGATGTGTTGACCAATACTACCTCCTCAAATATATCTGTGAATAAGACTTTCCCTGGCACACCTTTTTCAGCTTCCTTGAATTTGCAGCATAGCCAGAACAATTCATCTGCTACAGGTACAAATCCTGTGACATTTAACATTCCTACCGTAGCAGTAAACATGAATAGAATTTTCCCTTTTGCTCGTGATGGAGAACCGAAAAGAGGACTTGTGAAAAATCTTGGTGTTACGTATAATTTCAATTTACAAAACACTATATATACCACAGATCAAGAGCTATTCACAGATATGATGTGGCGAGATGTGAGAAGTGGAGCTAGACATAATGTGCAGATGAACACCGGTACAACCTTGGCCAATTACTTTCCTTGGAATTTTAGTGCGAATTACAATGAAGTTTGGTATCTGAATTCCATAGAGCGAAATTTTGACACAAACTTGAATAATGTGGTAACTGACACCATTGCAGGTTTTACCACCTGGAGAACTTTCAACGCCAGTTCATCAATAGAAACAACCTTATATAATACGCAATATTTTGGCACCCCAGAAGATGGTAAGCTTATACAGGCCGTAAGGCATATGGTACAGCCAAGAATTGGTATGAGTTTTCAGCCGGATTTTGGAAGGGAATTTTGGGGCTACTACAATAGTTATGTAGACGATCAAGGACAGGTTGTGACATATTCTAAATTTGAGAATGGAATTTTTGGTAGTCCATCACGAGGCATGCAAACAAATATAGATTTCAATTTGCGTAACAATCTTGAAATGAAGATACGTGACCGGGAATCTACAGAAGGAAATAGAAAGATAAAGATCTTTGATTTTGTAAACGTTGATGCCTCTTACAACCTTGCAGCAGATAGTATGAGGTTGAGCCCGATTCGCATGAATGGAGCCACGAGTTTTTTTGACAACAAAATGCGTATAAACTTTGGTGCTACAATGGATTTATATAAAGTGATTGTCACAGAAGATTTCCCTAATGGAATCAGAATTAATGAACTTGGAAACTTCAATATAAATCAATATAATGTGAATTTGACCTATGGTTTGAATAACAGCACGTTTAGTGAAAGAGAATTTAATTTCCAGCGTCGAGGGAATATTCGTTTTGAGGAATTTTATTTTGATGACGAAAACTACGCTCAATTTCGGATACCTTGGAATCTAGATTTCTCACTCAACCATACTCGAACGCAAAATTTGTCATCTGCAGTGATGACCCAAACCACCTTGCGATTGAATGGTTTGATATCTCCTACACCACACTGGAGAATCTCTGGTAGCACCAACGTTGATTTGAAAACAGGACAACTTGCGTACACTCAATTGTCTTTTTCCAGAGATTTGCGTAGCTTTACCATTGATTTTAACTGGGTTCCGTTTGGAGAGTTTAGAACATGGAATTTCTTCATTGCCATACGTGCAAGTTTCTTGCGTGATGCTGTGAAGTATGAAGAACGAAACTTTAATACTAGATCATCAAATTTCTAAATATAAACACATAGAGATAAAAAATGAAAAGATTTAAAACAGACAATGCTCCTGCCGCAATAGGTCCATATGCACAGGCAGTGATACACAATGGTCTCATATATATTTCAGGTCAAATCCCTGTAGATCCTGCTACTGGCGAGATA
Source organism: Weeksellaceae bacterium (assembly GCA_030535475.1). Lineage (GTDB taxonomy): Bacteria > Bacteroidota > Bacteroidia > Flavobacteriales > Weeksellaceae > JAUNRT01. The sequence continues at coordinate 7,150 of JAUNRT010000047.1, forward strand.
GTTTCTGATGATGTAAAGGATCAGGCACATCAAGTCATGAAAAACTTAGGTGCTATATTACAAGAAAGCGGCAGCGGATACCACATGGTAATAAAAAGCAGTATTTTCTTGAAAAGTATGGACGATTTTGCCGATATAAATCAAATATATGGTCAGTACTTTCAAGGCGAAAATTTGCCGGCTCGCGAGACAGTTGAAGTTTCAAGGCTGCCCAAAGATGTGAAGATAGAGATATCAATGATCGCAGCATTGCTTCACTAAGATGCTGTGGAGAAATACCCTGGCAGTATTAGCGGGGTTTGGTGTGGCAGCCGTATTGATAGTAATCGGCCTTACATTTAACAAATTATGGTTTGAGGAGCTGGATTATATAAATTTAGCCCAGAGAGAGACCATTTTTATCTATTGGCGAGATGTGCTTCGGGTAGCCCCTACTGCGTTTTTCGTGGCAATGCTTGTTTCCGGAGGTGTAGCTTCCCTGGTTGGAGGCCTTGTGACAGCACTTCTGGTACCAAGAGCACGCACTGCATATGCTATGATCATAGGCTTTATCCTATTCATAATTGCGGTTTTGGACATCATCATATTTCACGGACACCCAACCTGGTACCAAATAGCATTGTTTTTCATCTACTTTCCATTTTCTTGGTTGGGCGGTGAAATAATAGAATATTTAAAAAAGAAAAAAATCCTACCCAAATAGGAAAAAAAATTCAAGATAACCATAAAAACATCCAGCATGACAGAATTTACCACAGAACAATTAATTGAAAAAGAAAGCAAGTATGGAGCGCACAACTATCATCCAATACCGGTAGTTTTGCACAGAGGAGAAGGAGTATATGTGTGGGATGTAGAAGGTAGAAAGTATTTTGATTTCTTATCTGCCTATTCAGCGGTAAATCAAGGTCATTGTCATCCAAGAATCGTTAATGCCATGGTAGAACAAGCCCAAACACTTGCTCTCACTTCAAGAGCCTTTCATAGTAGTATGCTTGGTATTTATCAAGAATTTGCCACAAAATATTTTGGGTTTGACAAATTACTACCTATGAACTCCGGTGCTGAAGCAGTGGAGAGTGCTATAAAAATCGCACGAAAGTATGGCTATGAAAAGAAAGGAATCCCTGAAAACAAGGCTAAAATTGTAGTAGCACAGAACAATTTCCATGGTAGAACTACTACAATTATTTCCTTCAGCAATGATGAGGATGCACGTAAAAATTTTGGTCCTTATACCTCCGGGTTTCTTACTATACCATATGATAGTCCGGAAGAGCTAAAAATAGCTTTGAAAAATGATGACGAGATAGTAGCATTTCTAGTTGAACCTATTCAAGGCGAAGCAGGCGTTTACGTGCCACAAGAAGGTTATCTAAAGCGCTGTTATGAGGTGTGCAAAAAGTATGATGTACTTTTCATTGCCGATGAAATACAAACCGGAATCGCGCGAACAGGTAAATTGCTTGCCGTAAATCATGAAGACGTTCACCCAGATATATTAATTCTTGGGAAGGCATTGAGTGGTGGCATGTATCCTGTGTCCGCAGTTTTAGCCGATGACCACATTCTAGGAGTGCTCAAGCCGGGACAACACGGCTCTACCTTTGGCGGCAACCCACTAGCTTGCGCAGTAGCGATGGAAGCTCTTAAGGTTGTTGATGAAGAAAACCTTGCTGAAAAAGCTGAAAAACTTGGGCAAAAATTCAGAGATGGCATGCAAAAACTAGTAGAGACTGGTGAGTTATTCAATCTAGTTCGGGGTAAAGGCTTATTAAACGCTGTTGTAATCAATGACACGCAAGAAAGCGACACCGCTTGGAGATTTTGTTTGGCACTCAAAGAAAACGGATTACTAGCCAAGCCTACACATGGCAACATTATTCGGTTTGCACCTCCGCTCGTGATGACTGAAGAACAATTGCAAGAGTGCATAGACATTATCACCACTACGCACAACAACTTTGAAAAATAGAGATTAGCAACAAAGAAAAAAATCGCCTATCGTAAGGCGATTTTTTTTTGACTATAATTCAACAACAAAGCTTTCATCAAGAATTTCCCCAAAAAAAATCCCGCAAATCAAAAATGTTGCGGGATTTAAGAGAGATCTCTATACCTATGATATCATCAAGGTGTTACTTATTTTTATCCATTTCCGGCGAAAGATAATTATATACCATTCCTGCCAAAAATGCACCCGCCAATGGAGCAAGCCAGAAAAGCCAAAGTTGCATCAAAGCCCAGTCTCCCGCAAATATTGCTTGGCTCGTACTCCTTGCAGGGTTTACAGAGGTATTCGTCACCGGAATAGTTACAAGATGTATGAGTGTAAGGGTGAGCCCTATGGCCAAACCGGCAAATCCACCGGGAGCCTTGCTATAGGTACTTCCCAAAATCACAAACACGAAAATAAATGTGAAAACCACCTCTGTAATGAGCGCCGCCGTCATGCTATACCCACCGGGAGAATGCTCTCCGTAGCCATTAGCGGCAAAGCCACCGAGTTCAAAACCGGGTGCGCCACTCGCAATCGAATAGAGAATCAAAGCCCCTGCAATACCACCCAAAACCTGAGCAGCAACATATCCGGGAACTTCTTTCATGTCAAAACGTTTGCCTATTGCCAATCCTAAAGTAACTGCAGGATTGAGGTGGCAACCAGAAATGTGCCCAATCGCGTAAGCCATGGATATCACCGTCAAGCCAAATGCTAACGACACTCCCACAAAGCCGATACCTAATTCTGGAAAACTTGCGGCCAGCACTGCACTACCGCAACCTCCCAATACCAACCATAAAGTTCCAATAAACTCTGCTAATAATTTCTTCATAATGATTTGTTAATTTTAATGTAAATGTAACAATATTTTATGATTCAAAAATCATGTTGATAAAAGTTGAAAATTGTTTTTGCAAAAAACTAGACTTTCTTGCCTCATTGACTAACTTAGCCAAAAGTCAATACACCTCGCCATGAAAAAAATCTTTGTTCTTGACACCTCCGTTATCATTTTCGACCACAATTCCATCAACAATTTTGCAGAGCATGATGTTGCCATTCCTATTTATGTGCTTGAAGAGCTAGACAACTTCAAAAAAGGAAATGACACGAAAAACTTTGAAGCCCGCGAATTTATTCGATTTCTAGACAGAATCTCTGCAGATAAGGAAATCACTGATTGGATTCCGCTAGAGCACGAAAACCAAGGCCATTTCAAAATCATCCTCCGCACAGATGCGCTGTCTCAAGATGCCACCAAAGCCTATGACAGTAACTCCATGGACAACAAAATCCTCAATGCGGCGCTTTATATGACCAAAGAGCATCCCAATAGGCAAGTAGTATTGGTTACCAAAGACGTCAACCTCCGCCTCAAAGCCAAAGCCATGGGTTTGCGTGCCGAAGATTACGAAACCGGAAAACTGCAAAATATTGAAAGTTTGCATAGCGGCATAGAAACCCTTTCCAATTTTGATCAAGATATTGTTGACAAACTCTATAGCGATTTCTCTGTTCCCTTAGAAGAAGTGCATGACAAAATGCCCATCATCGCCAATGGATATTACATACTCCAAGGCTCCAAATCTAGCGCTCTAGCATACTTCAATCCCTTCAATGAAACCCTAGAGAGAGTAAACAAGCATACCTGTTTCCAGATCAAGCCTCGAAATGCAGAGCAAGCCTTTGCCATGCATGCCATCCTCAAACCTGAGATCAAACTCGTAGCCTTACATGGCGTAGCAGGTACCGGAAAAACCCTCATAGCCTTAGCTGCAGCCTTAGAGCAACGTAGAAACTTCAAACAGGTATATCTTGCAAGACCTATAGTGCCGCTTAGCAACAAAGATATTGGATACCTACCTGGCGACATCAAGAGCAAAATAGACCCGTATATGCAACCATTATGGGACAACCTCAAGTTCATCCAAAATCAATATGATGAGCAAGACAAAGAGTATAAGCAAATCACGCAAATGCTAGAGCAAGAAAAACTCATGATCACACCACTCGCATACATACGCGGGAGAAGCCTTTCAGATGTGATCTTTATAGTTGATGAAGCCCAAAACCTCACCCCACATGAAATCAAAACCGTCATCACCCGTGCCGGCGTCAACTCCAAATTCATATTTACGGGAGACATCAAACAGATAGACACCCCATACCTTGACGAGTTGTCCAACGGGCTGTCCTATATAGTGGACAGAATCCATGGGCAAAACCTCTTTGCGCACATAAGATTAGTGAAAGGAGAGCGCTCAGAACTGGCCAATCTTGCCAACGAACTACTATAAATACAAAACAATTATCCTCACCGAATAAAAAAAACCAATAGCCCTTAACAAAAACATACCATCTATGAGTAAACTGGCATCCAAAAACCCGTTGCCATGAATGCTTTATAGAAAAAAGAATGTATTTTACTAAATTTGCCTGAGAGCTAATTCAACCACTATGAAAATTAACTTCAAACGCATCTGGGACATCCTCAAAACCACAGTACAACGTTGGGATGCCGCAGATCCGTGGCGCCAGAGCGCTATTATCTCCTACTACGCCATACTTTCCTTACCTGGTTTGCTCATCATGGTGATATGGTTGGCAGGAAGATTCTTTGGAGAAAGAGCTGTTCAGGGTGAAGTCACAGACCAGTTCAGCGAAATGCTAGGCAAAAAACAAGCACGCTATCTTGAAAATCTTGTGAGCAATGCCTACTTAGACGGCAATGAAATGTGGTACATGCAGCTCATAGGTATAGGCGTATTGATATTTGGTGCCACCACATTGTTCTTTCAATTACAGAAAACACTCAACCACATCTGGCGCGTACAGCCTAGAAAAGGCGGAGTGAAAAGACTCATCATTGACCGTGCAAACTCCATGAGTCTCATACTGGTCATCGCATTTCTCATGCTCATTTCCTTGCTCATATCCTCCATACTTTCCGCCTTCAGTGATGCCATCGCCATCTACGTAGGTCCAAATTTTGAGTTGTTTTTCAGATTCTTACATATACTATTGAGTTTTGGTATTATCACAGTGCTATTTGCTATGATGTACAAAGTATTGCCAGATGTGCGCATCCCATGGCGAGCCGTGTGGACAGGCGCCATCTTCACCACACTGCTATTCAATGCCGGGAAATATGCATTGAGCTACTACTTTTCCGTGGCAGATCCCGGCAACAGCTTCGGCGCCGCAGGCACCATCATCATCATTATGATTTGGATCAACTATACCACCCTAATACTACTATTCGGAGCACAATTCACCCAAGTATTTGCAGAGAAAATGCGTATGCGCTTCAGACCCTCAAAACATGCCGAGTGGAATGACGGATACATACTCCAGCACAAAGAAAACCTCTACCCAAAAGTCTTCACAGCCAATGCCGTGAAGATGAACAACCTCAATGAAATCATACGCGGCAGCATATACATCAACCCACAAGAAGAAAACAGTGCAGAGCGTCTCCTACGAGACAATGGACTAGAAGAGCTACTCGAAAAACCTGAAAAATCAGCCCTCAGCAGAACCATCCTCACAGGCATCAACGCCGCCATGCCACTTGCCATAGCATACCTACAATCCCGTCAATCCGGCAAAGAAAACAAAAATGCTAGCACATCAGAAAGATCAACACGCAAGCGGCGCTGGGGAATCTTTTAACATAAGCATATTCCAATTTTCCCCACAAACACCAGTGCAACTATAGGCATCCCAACAACTTATTATAGATTATTAATTTGGGCGGCACCCATTTTTTGGGCAATCTACTATATCACCCAACTCTCAGGCGTTTTATAGTTATACATCAGATTGCCAATATTCATCAACAATAAACATTGCCCAAAAAAGGGTCGGTGTATGGCTACAAGTACGCAGTCTTTTGGCTACAAAAAATTGTCGCAAAATCGGTTTTCTGCCACAAGGGCGCCAACCCGTTTTGCTCCTTTTTTGTAGAGCCAAAATCCTTTGCGGGCTTTTCGCCTACCACCTGCCGCGGCCAGCCCACTAAGGCCATTTCACACCACGCTGCACACCGCGATTACTGCCAATGCTGCTAATACTACCCATACACTATCACCACATCATTTTTTCAGCCTCGCTCATCCTACTTCCTAGTCACAAAAATCTACATCTCAACACCACCAAAAACTCTTTGCTCCACTCCAGTGTAAAAATTTCAACAATGAATGTTAAAATTGAGTTAATCTTTCAAAAAACTATTATTGATTTCAGCCATTTCATAGCTTCGCGTCCTTAAAATTGAACCTAAGGCTATAGACATAAGCAATTGAGAACAAACAACTAAAAAGAAATTATCCGAAAATTAGTAAAAATACACCCCAATTATTTAATCCACAAATTACAACATCCATTATTGTTAAAAAACCTAAAACTTGCTCATAAAATATGAAAACAAAAAATCAATTCCTGTTTCTACTATGCAGTATACTCCTTGGCAGCGGAACTTTTGTTCATGCACAAAATTGGGTCAATTGGGGTACAGGTAAAGGAAATTTACCAGCGCAAAGCGGATCTGGTGCTACCAGTACTCAAAACGGCGCATCAACTATTACAGGCACAGTAAATTTAGGAGGTGCCACCGGCACGGTAACTGCAACTATTACAGCATTGGTCAACACCAACACTGGTTGGACATACTTGCGTCAATCAGGTTTCACCAACGTGCTCTTTTCATCTGATAGAGTACCAGGCATTTATACAAGTGAGCCAAATGTAAATGCTACAATAAGCAATGCATTAGGAGTTCCTGCTGGCACCGCAAATGATCCTCTTTGGTTTGCTTCATATAAAGTAAGATCCAATCCTTCTACTCCTCCAAATATTTTTGAAATTTCATTTGACAAAAACGTGATTATAAACCAGCTAAATATTGCAGACCTAGACGCTTCTGGTACGCATAATGAGAGTTATACAATCTCTGGATATGACTTCATCTCTCAAAGCAACAATTTAAACACGTTTTTTAATCCTACCCCCACTGTTACAAGCAACAGTGTTACATTTCCAGCAAGTACTAACAATAGTTCATTAGCTGTTGGTGCAGAATACATACGATTACAAGGATCAAATACTTTGCCAGCAGGAAGCAAATTAACCATTACATTTCACGGGGTACAACCATCAAGTAATGTGAATACTTCTCAAAGTTCAAACAACAATATATTCAATGCTTTTGCCCTTCAAATTTCAGCGGGATGTGCTGCCGGAACAGCCAATCCAACGCTCTCTGCCACATCTGCTACATTTTGTGGCGGCAATACTTACAACTTAGGCAATATTACAAGCAGTAATCTACCTGCCAACACTACTCTTACATGGCATAGCGCCACCCCTGCTTCTAATGCCAATAGAATCACAAATTTGAATGTGGGTTCTGCTGGCACCTACTATGCTGCTTTCTTTGATGCAGTAGGCAATTGCTACTCACCTAGTACAGCATTTACTCTTTCCTCAAATACTGTGAGCAATCCTGGCACCATTAGCGCTTCACAAAATAGTGTATGTACAGGTACTGCTCCCACTGCTATAAACAGTACCGCTGCAGCCACAGGGACAGGTACTATAACCTATCGTTGGGAAAGAAGCACTACTAATGCTACATCTGGATTTGCAACAATTGCTGGTGCCACCTCAGCAACTTATACACCAACTGCTCTGTCTCAAACCACTTGGTATAGACGAGTGGCTATTTCTACATTGAATGGTGTTTCTTGTGAGAGCATAAGTAATGTGGTCAATATAGCAGTGACGCCTAATAACACCGTAAGCCCTGGAGCTTCAGCGGCATACCCGCTCCGCTGGTGTGCGGTAGCTAGTGATACTGTGACTTTGCATACTACTACGGGCGCCACAGGAATAGGCACTGCCACTGGACTACCGGCTGGATTATCAGTAAGTTGGAGCAATAATACTATAACCTTGACTGGTAACACCACTGCAATGGGCACCTACACCTATAGCATCCCGCTCACCGGTGGATGTGGCAACATAGTAGCTACGGGTACCATAGAAGTAGAAGATTGCTGTGATGCGGGTGACGTAGCCCCAGTTGTTGTAGGAAATTAATTGTATAGATCAAAAAACTAAAGCATTGCATCTATGATGACTACAATTGATAAAGACCGACACACATATATCGCACAATCACTATTGGCTCTGCTGATGTTGGTAGCTACCATGCTAAGTGCACAAACAGAGGCAACCTCAAATTTTGTTGCTAAATATTCTACTGCAGAAAGTGCTACAATGGCTGTCACAGACCCCATAGTGATCAATTCTTGCGAAAATGGTACTGGTGATCTTACAAGCCATGTTGCCAGCACACAACCCAGCAATCTCACAATCACATATCACACAGGCAGTCCAGCTACAGATAGCAATAGAATTAGCCTGCAACAAGCGCAAAATGCACCAGTGGGTACATATTTTGTCGCTTTTTATAGCGAAAATTATGGTGGCTGCTATAGTCCTACCAGTAGCCCATTGTATGTGCCTAAATGCTTGCAAAACGCTTGTCCTGAAGAAACGGTAGATCTCACAAATATTGCGGACACCAGTACCAATGCGGGTAGTGGATCACTTGAGTGGCATACTTCACCGCTACCAGACCGTACCAGCTTGGTTACAAACAGCCAAGCAGTAGGCACTGGCGTGTATTGGGCTGTATATTATGACGAAATTAATGACTGCTATAGTCCTGTGAGTAATGCAGTGGCTGTAAATATTGAAGATTGTACGCCATGCACACTGCCTGGTGCTACCGGGAGCACAAATTTGCCTGCATATACGGGTATCACCACACTGAAAAGAGGTACAGATAGTACGTGGGTAAACACAGTGAACAACAGCTTTCTTGTGCTGGAATCTACCGAAAAAGGATTTGTGCCTACACGATTAACAACGTCTCAAAGAGATGCTATAGGTGCAAACACGCTAGAAGGTATGATGATATTTAATACCACTACACAGTGTTTGGAGTTTTATGACGGTACACGCTGGGTGTGCTCTGAGAGATGTAACTAATGAATGAAAACATCAATGCAAATGAAATCTTTAATATATTTTTCAATTATTCTTTCTGTTTCTGTGGGAACTCTTTCCGCCCAGGTAGCGATAGAGAAAACCACCCTCACCAATGATGCTGTAATCCTGGAATTCAATGATATACGCACGGGTGGGCCTTCTAAAGGGCTGCGCTTACCGCTTGTGATAGGCGAACCTAGCAACGCGGTTGATGGCACACTGATTTTCGATACGGAAACGGGCGTTTTTAAACTCCTGAAATCTACTGGTTGGGAAGTGCTTTCTGAGGCAAACCTGGCTGTACAAGCCCCTACTGCTGAAGAGACTGCTGAAGAAAATGGCGTAATACTAGGCCAAACCCTGAATGCACCTCCAGGTGCTCTAGTCTTGAATGATACCACCAAGGCCATGATACTACCTCATGTAGAGAATGTGGAAACTGCTATAGACAACCCTGCACCTGGAACTATGGTATATGACAGATCGCGCAAGGCCATAGCTTTCTACAACGGTGTTGAATGGGAGTTGCGATATGGCAATTGATAAGTATTTTGAGTGGAACATTACGCACCTAAATCTATTCTACAAAACGCTGGCTAGAACGCGGCAGGCAGGAGGCGGCTACCCCGCAAGGGTTTTTGGCTTTTACAAAATGTGAGCTGGGCGGGATTGAGAGAATAAAGAAAAACCGACCAGCCACAATTTTGTAGCCAAAAACCCGTGGAGTAATAGCCGGATGCCGTAGCCGCCCAAATAATAAGAAATATCTGAAAAGAGGCAATCTATTTACAAGGTCTTTTAGCTGATAAGCTTGTGTAAATTGAGCAGTGCTATTGGCGTATGAGCAATATGTCTTGTGTCTCTAGCTGAGATTGAAGCCAAGTTTCAAGTTTTTCACGCTCTATGGTGGCGTTGCGATTGGCGGTGTATAACACTACGGTGAGGAAGCGTGCGCTGTCTGTATGGGCATTGATCTGGTGCTTGCCTATAGATACGTTTTGCAGTTGGGGGAAGAGTATGCGGATCTGGTCTATGGTTTTGCGCTCATCTACTGTGTACTGCTGCAGCTCTTGTTGCAGGTTGCGTATGAGGATGTCTTTTTCTGTGAGTACTTGCTCCCGCTGGCCTATTTCTGATAGGATTTCATCTTTGAGGCTGGTGGCATCCTGACGTATGTCTAGCAAGGTGTTTTCTAAGTCATATATAGGCATACGGTCATTGAGTTGCTCAAGCTCTTGGTCATCAAATTTTTTGGTGAGAAAGGCGAGTTCTATCCTTTTGGGATTGCTATGATAGCGTGTGTTTTTGTAGATGATGGTGTACCCTTGGTTTACGAACTCTGTGTTGATGAAGCGCTCAACTTTTTGGCTAAACTCTTTTTCTTGGATGAGGTTGTAGGCTAGGTAGAAACTGGGCACTATCATGAGCAGGATGAGCACCGTGATGCCAAAGCGTATGCGGCGTTCAAATTCTGGATCTACTATTTTGACGGGTGCATAGCGCAGAAATTTGATGATGAAGAATGTGGCTATGCATATAAAGAAGCAGTTGATAGTATAGAGATAAAATGCTCCAAAGAAGTAGTTGAAATTGCCTGTTGCCAGGCCAAATCCGGCGGTGCAAAGAGGTGGCATCAATGCGGTGGCTATGGCTACTCCGGGGATGGGATTGCCTTTCTCTACCCGTGTGATGGCTATGACGCCTACTATACCACCAAAGAAGGCTATAATGACGTCATAAATGGTGGGCGAGGTACGTGCAAGTATCTCAGATTGTGTGTCTTTGAAAGGTGTTACAAAAAAGTAAACAAAAGCTACTACCAGCCCTACAAAGGTGCTGATAAACAGGTTTTTGAATGAGCGTTTGAGTAGCTCAAAGTCGTATATAGCGAGTGCGAAGCCTGCCCCAACAATTGGGCCCATGATGGGTGAAATTAACATTGCGCCAATCACTACGGCTGTGGAATTGATATTGAGACCCACTGAGCAGATGACTATGGCGCAGGCCAAAATCCATAAGTTGGCACCTCTGAACACCAAGTTTACTTTGACGTTCTCTAGTACTTTGTGCCGTTGCTCCTCACCTGCGTGTAGGTTTATGAGGTCAAAAAGTTTGTTTTCTCTCACGGTCTGGCGTTTTGTGTGGGCTCATGGCCGCTGACAAATATATAACACTCTTTTCAATCCCGTATTTTCTCTAGAGAAGCAATTGATAATCTG
>JAUNRT010000048.1 GCA_030535475.1 Weeksellaceae bacterium
TCCATGCCACAATTTGGTCAGCAAAATGCAATGATATATTTCTACAAGAAATACCTTGAGCAATAACTTTTTTATTTCATATTTCCTAAATAGCAAGCACCTTTAAATCATACATTTACACAGAATTTGCGAATAGACCATTTTAAAAATATTCATTTCGAGATCTAATGCTTAAATTCTTTATTGAGAGTCTCTATTTCTCAAAAATTAGGGTTGTATTACAAAAGACTTCGCTTAGATTTCAAAATACCCACTTAAACGCATTCCGACTGCATAAGTTTGGTAATTCATTTTGTTTAGGTATATTTGAATAGTAAAATCAAAAACTTAAAAAACATGGATTTGCCAAAATTTCTTTTAGCGGATAATTCAAAATTTGAAGATGCCTACGTATTACACACAGAGTATCCAAGATTTTTGCTCAACACTACTACAGATGAAGTAGAATGGTTGGATGACTTAGAAGGTGATGACGAAGAAGACTTGGAAAACCAAGTTCAAGAATTGCTAGATTCTGCCTTTGAATTTTTTGATAACGAAATTTCTGCCTACGAAGACGAGGATTTCTCTGAATAATCCTTGGTATGTGTGGGTAGAACAGGCATCAATTTGAGATGAAATTCTATCCCGGAATATTAATGTGTTGGATATTGGTCTGTAATAATTATGCACAGACCATACAGGAGGATTCGCCAAAAACTCCTAGTATACAGGTTGCCCTACTATTGGACACGTCTAATAGTATGGATGGACTGATTATCCAAACCACCCAAAGAATTTGGGATGTGGTGAATGTGCTGGCAAAAGTAAGATATGACAGCATCATACCGCATCTCGAATTCTCTCTTTATGAATATGGCAATGACAACTTGCCCGCCAGAGAAGGCTACATACGCCAAGTGTTACCCTTCACCAATGATCTGGACAAATTCTCAGATGAAATCTTTTCTTTAAAAACCAAAGGTGGCTTCGAATATGCCGGTCGCGCCATTCATCAAGCAGTGCACAATCTAGCTTGGAGTCAGGATTCCCTGAGCATTCGCATGATATATATTGCCGGCAATGAAAGATTTAACCAAGGCAATTACCCTTTTGAAAAAGCCATACAAGAAGCTATAGAAAAGGATATTCAGATACACACTATCTACTGCGGTGATCCCGAACGTGGCAAAAGAGAACTCTGGGAGCTGGCCGCCGACTTGGGTACCGGCAGATATGTCGCCATCAATCACAACTTACCCGTGAGCTATGTGATGAGCCCTTATGACCAAGAATTACTTGCTCTCAATGACTCACTCAACGCCACATATCTACCCTATGGCCAGCATGCTTTTGAGCGGAAAGAAAAACAATTGCTGCAAGACTATTATGCTCTTGATATTTCTGAGCAAAACTTGGTAAACAGAGTGGTTACCAAAGTATCGCCCTTGTACAAAAACGCAGATTGGGATGCCGTAGATGCCTACAAAAGCGGTATAAAACTTATAGAAATACAAGAAGAACTACTCGATACTTATTGTCTTCCCAAAGATTGCACGGAGCAGATCAAGCATTTGCATGACGAAAGAAAATCCATTAAGAAAAGAATTTCAGAACTCATAGACAAGCGATATGAGTTTCTGGAACAACATGAGTCTAATCTCGTGGCAACAGATGACAATATTGGAAAAGCCATTATAGAATCTGTACTAAAAGCCGCCACAGAAAAAGGCTACCAATTACTCAGTGGTTCGCCGGTAGAAAACGAACTGTAACAGGACTTTTGACAATAAAAAACCCGGCTTTCGCCAGGTTTTCTATGAAATAAAAGTTGAATGATGTTCTTATCTTAAGAAGATAAACTTCTGGTTCAAGATTTCCTTTCCGGCATCGGTCACTACAGTTGCATAGTAGTTACCTGCTTTTAGATTGTTCAAAGCTATGCGTATGCTATTGTTGCTACCGTCAAATACTAGGTTTTGCTTAAGTACTTCTGTACCATGATAGTCATATATTCTCAAAACAGCATTGGCTTTTTCTGCCGTGTTGTATGATACAAACACCTCTCTTTCTGTAACCTTTGTAGGGTATAGAGAAGCAGGTGCAGTAGTGTTCACCAAGCTGGCTTCACCTTTTAGAAAGTATGGGCTTGCAAGGTCAAATGCAGAGTTCAAATTACTAGACCCATAGCTTTTAGCTGTCAAATCATTGATGCTCATTACATAAAAACCTTTTCCTGAAGCGTTCCCTAGCAATATTCTACCGTCCGACAACACAGCAGCGCCGTTAGAAGTGTACATATTTGGCAAACCGGTTATGGTTCCCAAAAATTCCGCCATGCGATTGGCAGGATTTATTTTCAACACGTTGTTTTTGGCAGTAATTAGGAATAGCATACCATCAGTATCTGCAATCATGTCTCCGCCAAACATATCTATGCTGGTGAAATTTTTGTCAGAATTCACCATCGCAACAGCACCCAGATCATTTACATGATAACTAGAGCCATTGGATTTGATTTCCAGCAAAGAAGTCCCGTTATTGTTCAGAGCATAAGATACACCATCTGGTGTAGTAGTCATGCGAGAAAAGTGCATAGGCATAGAGCAATTTGGAATAAATTGACCCGCATTATACACCTTCGTCACCCTTTTGCTCTGCAAATTGTAAGCATACACATCCGGGTTGTTCATTCCTATGAAGAGCATATCCTGTGTCTTGTTGTCCAAGGTCATAGCCACTACATGCTTTGGCAAATTTTCATTGGCATTGAGCAGCGTAACCCCTCTCTCCAAATGTGTAGAATTTAGAAGCTCAAAAGAGCGTAGCTCCACAGTTTTGTCAGAATTGCCTACAACGGCAAGTATATCATTTTGCGCAAAAACCGCAACTGACGCTATGGCCAGCAAAGAAGATAAAGTTTTTTTCATAATAGTGGAATTATTTAGCGTTTGAAATTGAAATGAAATTATACAAATCAGAAAGTCTTAGACAAATATAGCGAAAAATGATTATCCAACAAATCTATAACATTACAATAAGAATTTTTTAAAAGATCGTGCAATTTATTGACTGGCGCCCAGCGCACATCATCTATACCTTCTTCTGTTTGAGGCTTGAGCTTTTCGTCACCTGCATATTCCATAGCATACCAGTGCGTCACTTTGAATATGTTTACCTTAGTTTCATATACATGATAGGTGTCTGCCAACTGCTTTACAATTTTTAGGTTGCTGATGCCGCACTCCTCTTCCACTTCTCTCACAGCAGCCTCCTCTATGGCTTCGCCCTCTTCTATTTTCCCTTTTGGCAAATCCCATTTTTCAAATCGGTATATCATGAGCACTTCACCCTGTGGATTCACCACCACACCGCCTGCTGCATATATAGTCTTCATATGCTCTGGCAAAGCTTGGAAAACTTCCTCAATTTCAGGGTGGTGTATGTTTATGGCGTTTTCATTATTTTTCAGTTTTTCTACAGCTTCATGCACTTCTGCATAACTATTAAAAGCCACATTCATCACATCCGCCATAGGAGAATTGCTGAAATACAGCGGCTTATTATTTACGAAAACTTTGTACATTAGCCCCACTTTTTGTTCAAAATTATACAAATTATATCGTAAATTGCCCATTGTAGCAAAAATTTAACAAGCAAACTCACAAACACAAAACCCTATGAAATTAGAAAGCAGAAAAGTCCTCATACAAAGACCTATAAATGAGGTGTTTCAATTCATATCTACTATACAGAATTATGAACAACTCATGCCGGAAAATGCAGAATTTTCTATGCATGAGAGTGGTCAAGGATTCTCCGTGCAGCTCAAAGGATTGCCCAAAGTAGGTCTCAAGCAAAAAGAAATTCAAGAGCCACACTACATCCTCTTCGAATCTCCTACAGACAACTTCAAATATGAAATGCGTGTCAACGCTACAGAAACAGAAGACGGCAACACAGAAACCTTTATAGACTTTGACGGTGATTTCAATCCTATGCTAGAGATGATGGCCAAATCACCCCTCACCAAATTCATAGAGCAGATCGCAGACAACTTAGAAAAAAGCTTCTAAAGCGCATTCAAATAGCATAAAAAACCCGGGAAAACGACCCGGGTATTTTTAATTCCATTAATTTGGCAATAGACTGCCAGCCCAGCTTTGCGGCAAATGCACCAGCCAATTATCTCTCCACTCTTGTAGCGTAACCACAGAAGGATTGAAAACCAAAGTCTCAGCATCTATATCGCCGGAGCGCACCTGTTGTTTGAATTGTGGCAGTGGTCTTATTTCCATGCGGTCATGTTGCAAATAGGCAATGAGCATTCTGTTGGTAAAATCTACCTGCAGTTCGCTGCCCAGCTCTTGCACAAACCTCACCATACTATCCACAGAACAGCCGGAGACCGCCGTTTGCTTCTCATCTACCACCATTACCAGAAACTGGTTATACAGCACAGCATACTCACCTTGCACCGCATCACCATGCGCATTCCATTGCATCAAAAACTGCTTAGCCCGTTGGTGAATCACGTCCAAATCTTCCTGTTTCAGCACCTTATCTGCCATAAAAGTCCACAAACGCGACTCCGCAGGCATACCCGCAAAATGCTTTTGATGCTCCATCATAGCCCTTGCGCTTCAGCAATTAGTTCAGCAAAATCCTTCACCATCACCTCACTTTCACGGTTTTTGAATTTGATACCATCCGTGAGCATAGTATTGCAGAACGGGCAACCCGTAGCTATGATTTCCGGGCGTTCAGCCAGCGCTTCCTCCGTTCTTTCCACATTCACATCCTTCAAGCCCGGTTCAGGCTCTTTGAACATTTGCGCACCGCCAGCACCACAGCACAAGCCACGTTGCTTACAACGCCCCATTTCCACCAAATCCGCATCCAGCTCACGTATCACGGCGCGCGGAGCCTCATACACATCATTGCCTCGACCCAAATAGCACGGGTCATGAAACGTGATTTTGCGTCCCTTAAAAGTATTTCCTTCCACCACCAGGCGGCCGTCATCTATCAATTGTTGCAAAAACTGCGAGTGGTGCAGCACCTCATAGTTGCCCCCAAGATTGGGATATTCATTCTTCAACGTATTAAAACAATGTGGGCACGTAGTCACAATTTTCTTGATCTCATAGCCATTCAGCACCTGAATGTTCATCATGGCACTCATCTGAAAAGTGAACTCATTGCCAGCCCTTTTTGCAGGCTCACCCGTGCAACTCTCCTCAGTGCCCAACACCGCAAAAGAAGTGCCCGTGTGGTTGAGAATTTTCACAAAAGCACGCGTGATGCGCTTAGCCCTGTCATCAAAACTACCGGCACACCCCACCCAAAACAGAATCTCAGGATGTGTACCCTCTGCCATGTACTGCGCCATGGTCTTCACTTGCAGATTGCCCATAAGTATAAAATATGACCAAAAGTAGCAAAAAAACCTGTCATCAAAAAATTGAGTAGCGTATAGCCAACCATATCTTTCTATTTTTTTATTAAGATTATTTGGGGGGCTCTTTGGTTGTCCTGCATGTTGCCCAATCTTGCTGCCTACCAGACAACCAAAGACCGGGCTATCCGCTTGTAGTACGCAGCTGTTTGTCTGCAAAACAGTGGCTGCAACGGTTTTCAGCGCTAGCGCGACTTCAACCCGTTTCGCTCACGTTTTGCAATAGACAGCCAGCTTTGCGCGCTACCGCTACTATCCCTGCCCCGGTGCTCCGTGCCGACGAAAATATTTGAATTACACGTCATCTTTTTTCAAATTCCGTCTCGAAAAAAATACACCTGTAACAATTTATGGTTTTTTACCTATTTTTACTAATTAATACCAAGAAAATACTATTTAGCTAACAAATAATTTCTTCTATTGCTACCTTAGCCATAATTTTATGAGATTCACCAATGAAACATAGCTTTACAATATTTTTTCTACTTCTTTTTATTTTTTCCAAATCTCAACAAAGTCATCTCCAAGGAAATTGGATTCTCGACAAAATTCTATACCACAACGGAAATTCTCTTGAAATCAATCATCCTCTTTTTTCTACGTTCATAGAATATGACTTCAATGGAAATATTCTAGAAATTAACAATGAAAAATTTAAAGTGATAATTGATGATTCTACAATTCGTACTGATTATAGGAGGTTGAACTATAAATTTGAAAATGCATATCTCATTATCAGTGAGGTTGGAGATGATAAGAACTACTATTTTTTGAAAAAAAATGATTTCATCAGTAAACATCCCGAATTTGAGCCTAAAGAAACCATTTTTGAGAATAGAAGTGTATTAGTAACTAATCCATTGATACAACCCGAATTCCATCATAGAGAAAACTTCGAGGAATTTATTCGAAAAAACATTCCAAGTTACTCTTCTACAGCAGCAACAAACAACTACTTCAACTCCTCATTTATTCTCACGAAAGAAAATAAAATTACCGATATTCAAATCTTGCAAGGCATTTCTAAAAAATTTGATGGTGATTACAAAAATGCCCTTTTAAATTCTGAAAAACTCTTGAAAAACCCCTACGGAAAAGATTTGCTTATTACCCAAACTTTTAATTTTTTCAAACTATCTGCCGCACTCACCAATAATGATGAAAGGCAATTCTCAGATATTACCAAAAAAGGATATGAATCTTTTGCCAATAATGAGTTCCCAACGGCAATTACTCATTATGAAAAACTACTTACTATGAATTTAGAACCGGAAACTCTAGATCGATTTAAATTTAGAATATCCCAAGCTTATATATATTTAGGCATTTCATATTTAGCATTAGGAGAAAATTCAAACGCCTGTGAATCTTTTAGGAAAGTTGGGGATAAAACCAACTTTAGAGTAAGAAATTATTTGATAACTTTTTATGAATAAATAAGTTACAAAATATTTGTAGAATAAATGCTTGATAATTCTCCAAGTGTTTAGGCCTAGCCTATTAACAAACTAATATTCGTGGTATTCATACACCATTGCTATTGCACATATTTTTTTCAGCAAAAATGAATGTGAAAATTATTGGACTACCCAAAATTTACAATCAAGTAGCTACAGTGAGATTGCGTAATTATAGATTCATTGAAATAAGGATAGAAAATCATTGAATTTCAGTACAAATTGTTGAAAGAGAAGCATTATCCGTTACATAGATCAAAAAATGGAATTCTCTGATAAATTATTCACTAAGCTTATATCTCTTTACCTCATTGCACACATCATTCTGCAAAAAACCCTAATAAATAATGCACACTAAAGCAGCTACAAAAAAAAGGGCCTTGAGCTGCTGGCCTAGCCCTGATGGAAGCGGTATCCTTGCAAAACCCACAGCCTATGCAGCTAGCAGGGTTTTGGGTACTGGAGCGGTAGCGGACGTGCCCACAAACCCGCTAGCTGCGGCTATGGGTGAGCAAGATACAAGCGGACAGCAGGTTCCCGGCTCCTAAAAAAAAGAAAAAAAATATTGATAGTTCGTCAGGTATTTTTGGCCTTATGACACCTGAAATTTCGGCCAAAGCTATGGTGAAAAGCAAGGGATTTGTTTTGCGGTTGATAGATTTTGGTGTAATTTTGTAGATTGTAAAATTAACTGAACAAATTTGTGATAGTGATATGAGAGAAGTGACACGAGAGACCTACATGGAGTGGTTTGAGGAAATGACTTTCTGGCGCCGTTTTGAGGATAAATGCCGTAGCCTATATCTGAAACAGAAGATACGCGGATTTCTACATTTGTACAACGGACAAGAGGCTATACCTGCGGGTATGGGACATGTGATGGATATGAATAAGGATCGCGTGATCACGGCCTATCGCTGCCATGTGCTACCTATGGTGATGGGTGTAGACCCTAAGGCCATCATGGCCGAGCTGCTGGGCAAGGTAACTGGCACTTCTAAAGGGATGGGCGGCTCTATGCACATTTTTAGCAAAGAGCACAGATTCTACGGCGGTCACGGCATTGTGGGCGGACAGATACCACTAGGTGCCGGGCTGGCTTTTGCAGATAAATATTTTGAGAGAGATAGCGTTACTTTTTGTCTAATGGGCGATGGCGCAGTGAGACAAGGCGCTCTGCATGAGACCTTTAACATGGCTATGAATTGGAAACTCCCGGTGGTATTCATAGTGGAAAACAACCAGTATGCTATGGGAACTTCTGTAGCGCGTACGGCCAATCATGAAGATATTTACAAACTAGGATTGGGCTACGAAATGCCGTCTGCACCTGTAGATGGTATGGATCCTGTAAAGGTGGCGGAAGCTTTGCATGAGGCTATAGAACGCGCCAGAAGAGGTGACGGACCAACGTTTCTAGAGATTCGCACGTACCGTTTTAGAGGCCACTCTATGAGTGATGCTGAGCCGTATAGAGAGAAAGAAGAGGTAGAACAATACAAGGAGGAAGACCCAATACTACAAGTGAAAGAGGTAATCTTGAAAAATGAATGGGCTACTGAAGAGGAATTGAACGCAATAGTAGATAGAGTGAAGGAGCGCGTGGAAGAGTGTGAAAAATTTGCTGAGGAATCTGATTTCCCACCAAAAGAGCAGATTTATGACATGGTGTATGCGCAGGATGATTATCCGTTTCTGGATCAGTACGAAAATCAAAAAAAATAACAAATGGCTCACGTGATTAAGCTTCCCCGATTGAGCGACACAATGGAGGAAGGAAAGATAGAAAAGTGGTATTTTGCAGTAGGTGACACCATTTCTGAAGGTGATGTGATAGTAGATATAGAAACGGATAAGGCTATACAAGGCTTTGATGTGGAATATGAGGGCACATTGCTGCATATAGGTTTGCAGGAAGGAGAATCTGCTAAGGTAGATAGCATCATAGCTATCATAGGTGAAGAAGGTGAAGACATAAGCGACCTGATTGCGGGTGGCTCAGCGGATACGCAAGACACAGATAAAAGCACTGATTCTGATCCTACCAAAGGACCTACTGAAGTAGCGGAAGACAGAGATGATATGGACGAAGTGGAACCTGATGAGGAAGATGCTGAAAAGTCTGAAAAAGCTGATAAGAAAAAAGTTGAGGCTGATGAAAGCGATGAATCTGATGATTCTGATGATTCTGATGATGAGCCTGCAGCAATACCAGAAGGTGTGCATGTGATAAACATGCCTAGACTGAGCGACACCATGGCAGAAGGTACTGTAGTGGAGTGGCATTTCCAGGAAGGTGACGAGGTGAAGGAAGGTGATGTGATTGCAGATATAGAAACAGACAAGGCTATACAAGGATTTGACACGGAATATGATGGTGTGTTGCTGCATATAGGTGTGAAAGAAGGAGAAAGTGTAGCTGTGGATTCTATTCTTGCTATCATAGGTCCGGCTGGCACAGATGTAAGCGGCGTGATAAAAGCTGCCTCTCAAAAGCCAAAAACTGATAAAAAGCCTGCTGACGATAAGAAAAAAGAGGAAAAGAAAGAAGATTCTGCTCCTAAGAAGTCTGCTGAGGAAAAATCTGATGATTCTAAGTCTGGAAAATCTAAGGTATCATCTGAACGCATATTTATATCTCCACTGGCAAGAAAATTGGCGGAAGAAAAAGGCTATGATATAGACCAGATAGCCGGTAGTGGCGATCAAGGGCGCATAGTGAAACGTGACGTGGAGAAGCATGTACCTGTAGCCGAGAAAAAAGAAGCTACTAAAGAGGTAGCGCAAGTGGCTGCCCAGTTTGGTGACAGACTGGAAGAGAAATCTGTTCCCAACTCACAGATGCGCAAGGTGATAGCCAGAAGACTTTCTGAGAGTAAATTCACAGCACCACACTACTACTTGAATGTGGAAGTGAATATGGACAATATGATTGCAGCACGCAAACAGCTCAACGAGATAGGTGATGTGAAAATATCTTTCAATGACTTGATTGTGAAAGCTACTGCCATGGCACTACTCAAGCATCCTCAGGTGAACACGGTATGGACAGATCAGGCTATGCAGTACAAGGCAAACATAAATATAGGTGTTGCTGTAGCAGTGCCTGATGGTCTTGTGGTACCTGTGGTGCGCAATGCAGACATGAAATCTCTAAGCACATTGGCCACAGAAATACGAGATCTCGCCGGTAGAAGTAGGGACAAAAAAGTGAAGGCTGATGAACTGGAAGGTAGCACCTTTACGGTGTCAAATCTTGGTGCGTATGGCATTGAGAGCTTTACCTCTATCATCAATCAACCTAATTCATGTATCTTATCTGTAGGGGCTATAGTAGAAAAACCTGTTGTGAAAGATGGACAAATTGTGGTAGGTAACACCATGATGCTCACTTTGGCGTGTGACCACAGAACGGTGGATGGCGCTACGGGAGCACTGTTCCTGCAAACGCTCACGCAATATCTACAAACTCCTTTAGCAATGTTGATATAGAAAAATGGAACTGATAGGCATATTGCTGGATAAGCTACCGTGGTTTAAACATCAGTCTGATGAAACCATCATACGGCACTTTCGCTGGGCGAGTATTGCTGAGGGTATCACGTGCATTTTGCTATACTTGATAGCTATGCCTATCAAATACCAATATGGCATTTGGCAGCAAATGATTCCGATTGGTACGCTACACGGCATCATGTTTACTTGGTATTTGATTCTACTATATTATGTAATAAAACCACTAAAGTGGGATGCGGAAGAAAGTGTATTTGCGTTGATTGCTGCATTTTTCCCATTTGGAACGTTTTGGGTAGATTGGAAATTGATTCCGGAAAAGTATAGAACGCCATTGTTCAAGCATTGATTGCAAAAGTCCTTATGCCGTTTGCAATTGTAATTTGGTAAGCAATTGGAAATATGGTGCATAGTGCAAACTCTGGTTAGCCATATGTATAAAAAAGTAAAAGGTATCTGAGCTCAGATACCTTTTTTGGTATTAAAAGAATAAGTTTCACAGTTTTATTGATTCAAAAACATAACCCCGCCGCTTGCTGCGCAAGCGGCGGGGTTTATTCTTAATTGAAAGCTGGAATTGAGCCTAGATTAGTTTCTCTTGTCTTTGCTATTCCAAGTGCGCAACAAAGATTTGAAAAATGAGCCTTCCTCTCTGGTGATATCTTCGTCTGCACGAATGAGTGTACGTGCAAATTGTAGAAATTCATCACGCTCTTCATAGGTAGAATCATCATAGTAGTCACTGGCTTTGCTCACAAAAAATTCTTCTAACTCCTCTCCTTGTAATCCTATGATTTGGTCTAGCTCATCGTCTAGGTTTAGTTTAAATGGAGAGTAATGCGCCAAGTAATCTCTGATGACTTTATCAGAAGCTCCATCAATATCATTATTGGCAGTAGAAATTATATTTAGGATGTGAAATCCGGCTATGAGTTTATTTGTTTTCTTGGCTTCCATGCAATTTTATCAAATAGTGTTTGTTCAATGTTTGCTCTCGGCTTCGGTGGTTGATAAACCCGGCGTTGAGTCTTGTTATATGAAAATTTGGAAAATATCTCAGAATTTCAAAGTTTGCATTGCTATTCCGCAGCGTTTCCAAATGCTCCTCTCCTGCAAAGATAAACAATTGTTCGTCATCTGAGACAAGCTCAGCGTCTCTAATATACTCAAATTCACCCCGGCTATAGAATTGTAACAAATAATCATCTAGTAAGCTCACTTTTTTGGTATCCTCGGGTAGTGTTTTCATGTATTTGGCAACTTGCATCCCGGATTGATATTGAAGTAATCTGGGATAAAACTCCAAATTTAGGTACAAGCAAAAAGCCAAAGTAGTAAGCACACCTATCCAAATAGTTCTGTTGGTGGCAGACAATTGATGCCTAAAAATCAGTACTAATAAAATCATGGCTGCGCATACTATACCATATACACTCACTCCCGGCATGAAAAAATATTCTAGCAATGCTATAACAACTACATATAGCACACTATACACCCATATAGAAATGGTGAAAACACGCCTTGCCGATTGGCGCACAATGGCAAATTTTGTCCACCACGCTGCTGTGAGGATTGCCAGGAATGGAAAAAGGATATTGGTGTAGTGTGGCAGTTGAAAGCCGGAAGCAGAGAACACCACAAACATCACTACAAATCCAAAAACAGTGAGCCACTCTGCTCCTGCCCAAGCAGAATTTCTTTTCAGCACTCTATCTGCCAGCACATAATACGCAGCTATAGCCCAAGGAGCCATCGCCCAAAACA
Source organism: Weeksellaceae bacterium (assembly GCA_030535475.1). GTDB lineage: Bacteria > Bacteroidota > Bacteroidia > Flavobacteriales > Weeksellaceae > JAUNRT01. The sequence goes on from JAUNRT010000048.1 coordinate 12,175, forward strand.
TCGTGTGCAAGAAAAACAGCGGATCGCCTTTGCCTTTTATGGGACCGGTGTTGAAAAATCTCCCAATTTGGCTATCCCACAGAAAAAACCTGATCCCGGACACCTGCGTTCTTCCAAAGACTGTTTTGTGCATCTGCGAATCAAATTGAGTGTACAAAACCCAAATTTCAGGCAACACAAACACTGCTGTCAATGCCAAGGTTAGTACCCATTTCCAGTGAAAAATTGTTCGAAAATCTTTTTTGAGTAGCAAATATCCTCCAATGGCAGAATACAGAATTATAAGCACAAAAATACCTTTGGTCATTACTGCGGCAGCAGAAAACAATGCAGCCAACAAAAGGTGCTTTAAGCTAAAAACATTTATCAAACGATATAAGTGATACACCGCACCCATGATGAGCCCCAGCAACATAGCTTCAGCTCTCACATCATTATTAGAAATAATCAGGTGCAAGGACGCACCTAAAATCACCACCGCCCAGCGTGCGGTGTTGGTGTCGTATAGCTTTTGAGCCAGCTTATAGGTATAAAACAAGCCTACGACAAACAGCAGAAAAGAAGGCAATTTATAGGCAAACGCATTTGCGCCCAATAGCTGCATGGCAAAACCCGAAACCCAAAAAGGAAAATGCGGCTTGTCTAGCCAATCCTCTCCATACAAATACAAATCTGCATAGTTTCCAGTCCTGGCTATTTGCTCAGAAAGCAGCGCATACAAAGCCGAATCACCTGCAAATACTTCTACTAGCAAACCCGTTGCATGCACCAACAAGATAGCACCCAGCATCCATGCAAAATCAGTTTTGTTCATCTGCATCATCTCCTATTTTTGTATTTCAGAGCGTGATATTTCTGCAACGCAAAGCATCTTGTCACATTTGGGCAGATAAATCTTCCCATTCCTGCATCAGCAATTCTAGTTGAGATTTGCTTTCTTGGTAAGACTCCAATTGCTCCTCAGTAGGATTTTCCTCACCAAATGCCGCCTCCATTTTGTCCATATCTGCCTCCAGTGCAGTGATTTGGTCTTCTACTTTGGCTAGGCGCTGTCTTATTTTCTTGAGCTGTGCATCTTCTTGTTCTACTTTCTGCACCAGCTCAGACTTCTTTTCTTGCGCTTTAGGCTCTACTTTCTCTATCTCCCGCATGCTGGCAGCCTTTCTATACTCCAGATACTCCTCTATATTGCCCAGAAAAGGCTTTACTTCACCTTCTCTGAATTCTATGATCTTGTCTGCCAAGCCCGTAAGAAACTCCCTGTCATGCGACACCAAAATCAGCGTGCCTTCATAGGCATTCAGCGCATTTTTCAGAATTTCCTTAGACTGTATGTCCAAGTGGTTGGTAGGTTCGTCCATGATGAGCACATTACTAGGTTGCAGCAACAACTTAGCAAGCGCCAGTCGGTTACGCTCTCCACCAGAAAGCACTTTTATCTTTTTCTCTACCGTTTCACCGCTAAAAAGAAATGCACCTAGCACATCTCTCACACGTGGTCTTGTTTGCTCATTAGCAGCATATTCTGCCTCTTCCAGCAAGCGCAAATCTTCATTGAGCACTTGATGCTGATTTTGTGCAAAATACCCCACCTGCACATTGTGTCCATGCTCTATCTGGCCTGTACAGTCCAATTCGCCTACCATGCAGCGCGCCAAAGTTGTTTTCCCTTGACCATTTTGCCCCACAAAAGCCACCTTTTCTCCGCGCACAATCTCCAGATTCACATCAGAAAACACCGTATTATTACCAAAAGCTTTGGCAACATCCTTCAAATCAAAAACCACCTTGCCACTACGTTGTGAAGACGGAAAATTGATGTTCATCTTGTGCACATCCTCATTGTCCATTTCTATCACATCTAGCCTGGCAAGCTTTTTCTGCAAAGATTTGGCAGTAGAAGCTTTTGAAGCTTTCGCTCTGAATTTATCTATGAGTTGCTCTGTATGCTTTATATATTGCTCCTGATTTTTGCGAGATTGTTCAAGTTTTTCTCTACGCTCTGCTCTCAGTATCAAATATTTGCTGTAACTCGCCTTGTAATCATGTATCTGTTTATTGGCTACCTCCAGTGTTCTGTTGGTGATATTGTCCAGAAACTGCTTGTCGTGAGAAACAAGCACCACAGCGCCCGGATACCCCGCCAAAAAACTCTCTAACCACAGAATAGAATCTATGTCCAAATGGTTGGTAGGCTCATCCAGCAGTAGCACATCATGCATACGCAGGAGCAACTTTGCCAGCTCTACACGCATGCGCCAACCTCCGGAAAACTCAGAAGTCAAGCGGTGAAAATCGCTGCTTCTGAAACCCAATCCCAGTAAAACTCTCTCTATTTCAGCATCTTTGTTATAGCCGCCCAGTAGGCTAAAACGCTCTGTGAAGTGACTCACATCTTCTATCAACTTATGATACGCATCGCTCTCATAATCAGTGCGTTCCGTCAATTGTTGATTGATGTAGTTTATTTTTTCTTCCAGCTCATTTAATTGTTCAAAAGCCTTAGAAGCCTCTTCCCACACGGTTCTACCATCTTCAAAATCAATATCTTGCGTGAGAAAACCTACACTCACATCCCCTTCATACATCACATCACCCTCACTCGGTGGCTGATCCCGCGCCAAGATTTTCAACAGCGTAGATTTACCCGCACCATTCTTGCCCGCCAAACCTACTCTATCACCTTTATTTATCCGAAAAGAAGCCCCATCAAACAGGTAATTTCCCGCAAAGTGTACCCCTAAATTCTGCACTTGTAACATTCGGCAAAAGTAATCAAAATTTCACGCTTTTCTATCATACCTTGGTGCATGCAAACCTGCATAATCCCATAGGAGTGCACGGCATGAAGCAGTGTATTTTTTTTGATTTTTTAGGAGACTACCAGTACAGCGGCTAACGCCGCTGTACTGGCACCGGGCCACTGAGCTTGTTTCTTGTTTGCCTGAGGCTGCAAAACCTACAGCTCCCGGCACACTCTCGCGGGTGAGCCGCGACCCGGTACCGGATAGCTGTGGTTTTGCCAAGCCACAGTCTGCACAAGGATATCGCTCGTGTCCCTGTCTCGGCTTCGCCGCTTGCGTATAAAGTTAAACAACGCTATTTATCTTACTCACCGATGGGTTGGGAACTTAAAAGCACAAATGGAGTTATAGACTTTTTAATCTCATGATATTGAAAAAATTGGCTCGAAATATTTTGAAGTGAAACTGTAAACCGTTTTTCGCATTGCGCCGAGGCAGTACTCCCAAAGTTAGCATTTCACGAAATGCTTATGCGATGTTACTAGAATTAATATTTCAATCAATTCATCCTGAGATTGGGTGTTGACCGGATGTAAGGTTTTGTTGTCAGAATATACGTAGGTGCGATCTGCGGCAGGTGGGAGGCGGCTACCCCGCAAGGGTTTTTGGCTTTTGCAAAATGTGAGCAAAAAAGGTATGGCGCGGATGCAGAATAACTTTTTTGCCACAATTTTGCAGCCAAAAACCCGCGGAGTAATAGCCGTACACCGACCCTTTTGTTGGGCTGTGGAGACGCGATTTTACGCTGCGCATCAATTACCATCGCCAACTGCGTCTCTCACTGCCCAAAAAAGGGTGCCGCCCAAATAAAAAAAACAAGATGTAAGGAAATTAAGTATTTAAGTTCAGGTATTTATAGTCTATCAACAATTGCTATCACAAGATGCTTGAATGCAGTATATTCAATGGAATTGGCGACAAAAGGCTCCTGTGACTATGTGGAAATAGATGATGTATTATTTTTAATTGAGACGATATAAAAGTTTGATTATAGCAAAGAATAATTACTTTTGCCGAAAAATATAACACATTGATATGAGAATTTTGAGAATCATACTTATTGCTTTGGCAATTTTGCTGCTTGTGGGTGTGATAGCCACGTTTAGCATGAGTGAGGACTATCATTTTGAGAAATCTATAGATATTGCAGCTACTCCGGAGCAGGTGTATCCGCATATTTCTTCTACTAAGGCGTTCAATGAATGGAATCCATGGTTGCAATTGGACCCTGATATGCACATGGAATACCATGGTGTGCAGGGTAGCGTGGGTGATCGCTATTGCTGGGAGAGCCAAAAAGATGATGCGGGTGCGGGTTGCCAGGAAATCACGGCTTTGGTGCCCAATGAGAAGCAAAGTACGCGTATGGAGTTTAAAAGACCTTTTGAGGATGTAGCCAATTCTGATATCATTCTCACGACTAATGCTCAAGGCACTACGGTGACTTGGACGCTGGATTCTAAGCTGGAAAGGCCTATGAATCTGATGGCAGTTTTCATGTCTTCGCAGATGGACAAATCTTATGGTCAAGGCTTGTCAAGACTGAAGCAGATTGTGGAGAATGAGAAAAGATAGTAGAAATTTGTAGTATAATCATACAATGCGCAGCTCAGGTTGCGCATTTTTTTTGGTTGTGACTCTGTGATTAGATATGTTTTTTATGTAATGATTTTATGTATTGCGTTGAATTTGTGTAGTTTATGATATGAAAATATTTTCTGTATTTCGTTGAAAATATATGATTGCATTACAATTTACTTCACTACATTTACACAATGAGCGAATCTAGAACACTGAAGGACATCATACAACGCCGTAGGAGCGTGTACCCAAAAGATTATAGCCAAGAGAAGGTGGAGGAGTCTGTGATTGAGGAAATTCTGCGGTCTGCTGAGTATGCGCCTAATCATAAGAAAACGCAACCTTGGCGCATAAAGGTGTTTCGGGATGAGAAAAAGGAGCAATTAGGGCAAAAGATAGGAGCGATTTACCGTGAAAACACTTCGGACGAGGATTTTTTGCAAAAGAAACAGGATGATTTGATGGCCAAAGTGGAAATGGCCGATACTGTGCTTGCAATTTGTGTGAATTTTTCTGGAAAGGTGCCGGAATGGGAAGAAATTGCGGCAACGGCTATGTCTGTACAAAATATGTATCTGACCTGCACCGCACACGGGATTGGTAGTTACTGGGGCACGCCCGGCTTCAAAGATCAGATGGATGATTTTCTGGAACTGGAAGAAAACCAGAAGTGCTTGGGATTCTTTTATTTAGGGAAGATTCAAGGTCATTAGTCCGAATTTTAGTGAATTGGAATGTAGAACAAAACAATCTAACGCAATTGTGATACAAAATCAATTAATAGGCTTACGTGAAATCGTACTACAAGATGATGTAACGAGTCTTGCGCAAAGTTCATCAATGTTTGGCGGTGCGGATATAAAGATTGTGCATACAAGGCCAAAGCCTAAGCCTGAGAATAGTTTCTATGATGAGCCTCAATTTGTGGTAACCAAATACGCCAAAGAATTGAGTTGGTTGATTTTTCAATTGAAAGATGTTTTCAGCAGTGAGTTGAACTACATGAATAAGTATGAGTTTTATAGTCGACTTGCAGAAAGAGCGAATAAATCCATTGAAATACATGGCGAAGATCTGAGCCGGATGTTCCAAGATGTTTTGGACGACGCGGAGGATATGGCAAAACGCAATTAGGCTAATCTAACAAACTTAAGTTCCCTGATATAAGAATTAATGCGTGTTGTAGTTTATCTCGATAGGTCAGATGAAAAAATGCTGTCACAGCGTGACAACAACTTATAGATTTGATCTTCTTATTCCTTTAATTGG
>JAUNRT010000130.1 GCA_030535475.1 Weeksellaceae bacterium
AATACACTATACAAGACTGAAATGAGCATCAAAAAACTAGAATAAAATTTTTTCTCCCAACACACTTTTTTATCTTTGCGCACATATTAAAAAACAAGTATGGCTGTATTAGTAAACAAAGATTCCAAAATCATCGTACAGGGTTTCACAGGAAATGAAGGTACGTTTCATGCAGAGCAAATGATAGCTTATGGCACGCAAGTAGTGGGTGGTGTAACCCCAGGAAAAGGCGGACAAACGCATCTAGACAAGCCTGTATTCAATACGGTGAAAGAAGCCGTTGAAGAAACGGGTGCTGATGTGAGCATCATATTTGTGCCTCCGGCTTTTGCTGCGGATGCAATAATGGAAGCTGCTGAAGCTGGGATTAAAGTCATAATTTGTATCACAGAAGGTATTCCTGTAGCGGATATGGTGAAGGTACAGAATTATATAGACCAACGTGATTGCACGCTTATAGGTCCTAACTGCCCGGGTGTTATCACCTCAGAAGAAGCCAAAGTAGGAATCATGCCAGGTTTTATATTCAAAAAAGGACGCGTAGGGATAGTTTCCAAGTCTGGAACATTGACTTATGAAGCGGCAGATCAAGTAGTGAAAGCCGGACACGGTATTTCCACTGCTATAGGTATTGGTGGTGACCCAATCATTGGCACTACTACCAAAGAAGCGGTACAACTATTCATGGATGATGACGATACAGATTGTATAGTGATGATTGGTGAAATCGGTGGCCAACTAGAAGCAGAAGCTGCAAAATGGATCAAAGAAAACAGCAAGAAACCTGTTGTAGGCTTTATTGCCGGACAAACGGCACCAAAAGGACGTACCATGGGACATGCCGGCGCTATAGTTGGTGGAAAGGATGATACTGCACAAGCCAAGATGGAAATCATGCGTGAGTGCGGAATTCACGTGGTAGATTCACCGGCAGACATTGGACGTAAGGTTGCAGAGGTTTTGTCTTGATTTACGAAGATTAATAAGACATGAAAAAAATATTGTTTTCTGCTCTGATGCTGGTATTTGCCGGCTGGGCAACCGCTCAAATCACTTATGGACCAAAGGCAGGTTTGAACATCACAAATCTTACCGACATACATGGTGATTCCGGGCCTAGATATGGCTTCTATGCAGGAGGTTTTGCAAGCATTCCTATTGGCCAGAATGATCAGTTTTATTTTCAACCGGAATTGCTCTATTCACAGCAAGGTGAGAAAAATGAAAGTGAAAATGTCGATGAGCTTTACAAACTAGATTATTTACAAATTCCATTGTTGTTCAAAGCTTATTTTTCTGAGAATGACACAGAGTTTTTTGGAGTTTTCGGACCGCAAGTAGGCTTTCTCATCAACAGTTCTGTAGATACAGGCGGCAGACCTCAACACGGTGGTCATGTGAATGATGAGTATAGAAACATAGATGTTGGCGTCACAGCGGGTCTAGGATTTTCATACAATCGCCAAATAGAGTTTGACGTAAGATATTTTTATGGTTTGATGGATGTGGTACCTAATGACGCCCGAGGTCATCATAATCGAACTTCTATCCTCAGCTTGGGCTTTGCCTATAGATTTGGGTTGAATTAATAATATTTCAAAAATTATCAAAAGCCTGATAAGCACAGCTTATCAGGCTTTTTACATTTTACCAATCGCCTTATTGTGCAATAAAACTCTCTACTCAAACAGAGTTGTTTTTTAAGATCCTTGCAGGCAACAAACAGATTCAATGTTTTCCAATGCTTACTAATATTCAATCGTAGCGCAACCACTAATTATAAAAATGTAGAAGTAAAAAATTTAATAAATGCGCATATCGCGTATCCGTTGAATTTCTGTATCTTTCCACATAAAAGTATATTTTATGAGCAATAAGCTATACGGACCTTTCGCACAAATCATCACAATGCAAGGAATGCCATTACATGGCGCATTGCAAGATGAGCAGCTACATATTGTAGAAAAAGGCGGCATACTCTGCGACAAGAATGGCAAAATCAGGGATATTGGAAATTATGAAGCTTTCTTGCAATCAGAGATAGACACAGAGTTCATACGCATGCCAGAGGAAACAGTGGCAGTGCCCGGCTTTATAGATTCGCACACCCACATATGTTTTGCAGGCAACCGCGCTGCTGATTTTGCCATGCGACTCAATGGTAAATCCTACTTGGAAATCGCAGAAACAGGAGGCGGTATTTGGCGTTCAGTAATGCATACAAGACAAGCCTCAACCCAACAATTGGCTGCGCTCACACAGTATAGAGCAGATAGATTGCTACAGCAAGGAGTTACAACTATAGAGGTGAAATCAGGGTATGCATTGGATGATGTGAATGAGCTCAAGATGCTGCACGCCATACAGTTAGCCAACGATGCAGTAGCCGCCGATTTAGTGCCTACTTTTTTGGGGGCACACATCAAGCCCAAAGATTTTGAAGGCACACAACAAGAATATCTTGACTTTCTTCTAGAAAAAGTGATTCCGGTAATAGTAGAAGAACACCTTTGCCAGCGCATAGACATATTTGTAGAGCAATCTGCGTTTGGCATTGAGGAGAGCAAAACTTATCTGTACAAACTCAAAGAGATGGGCTTTGACATCACCGTGCATGCAGATCAATTCACCACAGGTGGCAGCGCACTTGCAGTAGAATTAGGCGCAGTGAGTGCAGATCATTTAGAAGCGAGCGGTGAGCAGGAAATAGCCATCTTAGCCAACAGCGACACCGTTGCTACCGCTTTGCCAGGCGCATCTATGGGCTTGGGTGAGCCTTGGACACCCGCCAGAAAACTACTGGATGCAGGGGCTATTTTGGCAATTGCCAGCGATTGGAATCCCGGCTCCGCTCCTATGGGCAATCTTTTGACACAGGCATCCGTGCTCGCCGCTTATGAAAAACTCTCAACAGCAGAAGTACTCGCCGGCATCACTTACCGCGCTGCTCATGCTCTGCGCTTAGAAGACAGAGGAAGGCTAAAAGAAGGCTGCAAGGCAGATTTTGCCGTGTTTCAAGGCAGCCACTATGGCGAAATTCTTTACAATCAAGGAATGTTGCTCCCCAAATGGGTAGTAAAAAACGGCCAATTGGTAGTAGGCAAAGCCCTAGAATAGTGAATTCACCATGCAATATGCACATAGCAGCCATACAGCCCATAACAGCGCCCCACAGCATATTTACTTTCTCGCGCCAAAAAAAACGCATGCCACCAATCAAAAATCCACATACCCATACCCATACCAAGCAGCAAAAACACCAGCAGCAAGGCTATGAAAAATTTTATAAGGAGCAATTTCCCGCTGCCCGCTGCAATCTTGCTCGCCCACAGCCGCATCTGCCGGGTTTTGGGCACGTCCGCTATCGC
>JAUNRT010000049.1 GCA_030535475.1 Weeksellaceae bacterium
AATATTTTCATCTTCATCTTACCAAAAATTGCATTTATTTGTTGAATTTAGGATATCATTATGTCAGCAAAATCACAAACATATCAAGTACACGGCATGACCTGCAACGGCTGTCGTCAAAAAATTGAAGATACAATCAACGCAATACCTGGAGTTTCTGTAGAGGTAAATCTTGACACACATACCGCTACAATTTCTTCAACCAACAAGATAGATTTAGATGCCATAAACCGTGCTTTGGCAGAGAAAGGAGATTACAGTTTGCAGTCAAACTCAAAAGAAAGTTCATCTCTAAACGACAAAATCACTGAAACCTTTCAAGTATACGGCATGACCTGTAACGGCTGCCGTAAAAAGATAGAAGAAACTCTGAATGCAATACCCGGAGTTTCGGCAGAAGTAGATCTTGAAACGCATACCGCTAAAGTTTCTTCAACCAACAAGATTGATGTAGATGCCATAAACTATGCGTTGGCAGAGAAAGGAGATTATACTTTGCAGCCAAACTCAGAAGAGGATTCATCTTCAAACCAAACTACCACAGAAACATTCAAAGTAAACGGCATGACCTGGAACGGCTGCCGTCAAAAAATTGAAGATACAATCAACGCAATTCCCGGAGTTTCGGCAGAGGTAGATCTTGAAAGGCATACCGCGAAAGTTTCTTCAACCAACAAGATAGATTTAGATGTCATAAACCGCGCGTTGGCAGAGAAAGGAGATTATAGTTTGCAGCCAAACTCAAAAGAGGATTCATCTTCAAATCAATCTACCACAGAAACATATCAAGTACACGGCATGACCTGCAACGGCTGCCGCAAAAAGATAGATGAAACTCTGAATGCTATAACGGGTATTTCGGCAGAAGTAAATCTTGACACACATACCGCTACAATTTCTTCAACCAACAAGATAGATTTAGATGCCATAAACCGTGCATTTGCAGAGAAAGGAGATTATAGTTTGCAGCCAAACTCAAAAGAGGATTCATCTTCTAACCAAATTAGCACAGAAATATTTCAGGTACACGGCATGACCTGCAACGGCTGCCGCAAAAAGATAGAAGAAACTCTGAATGCTATAACGGGTATTTCTGCAGAGGTAGATCTTGACACACATACCGCTACAATTTCTTCAACCAACAAGATAGATTTAGATGCCATAAACCGTGTGTTGACAGAGAAAGGAGATTATAGTTTGCATCACTCTATGAATGATTCTCCATCAGCAAAAAAGCCTCCACAAGAGCGTGTTTCACCAAGCAACACCTATTATTGTCCGATGGAGTGTGAAGGCGATAAGGTGTACCATGAACAAGGATTGAGATGCCCGGAGTGCAATATGTATTTGGTGCCAATTGAAGAAAAAGTAGAACAAGCCAATAAGGCATCGGAGCATGCCCACGCTGCAGAGAAAAATATAACAAAAGTCGCAGAAAATGCAGGCAAATATTATTGTCCCATGTTTTGTGAAGGGGATAAAGTATATGACAGCAATGTAGGATGCCCGGTTTGTGGAATGGATCTCGTGCGTATACCTGCTGCAGGAGAGAATGCGGAAGATGATACCGCAAAAAATCTTTCCAGAAAATTCTGGATAGCATTGGCTTTTACCATCCCTGTTTTCATATTATCTATGGGTGGTATGTGGATTCATTGGCCATTTTCAGCAAAAACACAAGGCATCTTAGAGTTATTGTTTACACTTCCGGTGTTATTCTATGCAGGATGGTTTTTGATGGTAAGAGGTTGGCGATCATTTGCCACTTGGAATCTCAACATGTTTTCACTGATATCTTTGGGTGTGTCCGCGGCCTTCATATTCAGCATGGTTGTACTATTTGCACCCGAAATATTGCCTGAACAAATTATGCAGCAAGATCATGCTCCCTACTATTTTGAAGCGGTGAGTGTGATTTTGACTTTGGTGATTTTGGGTCAATGGTTGGAGGCGCGTGCTCACAATCAAACTGGTAAAGCCATTGAAGCACTCATGAATCTGGCACCTGAAACCGCAACTGTAATCCGGGAAGGGGAGGAGATGCAAATCACCATTTCTGAGATAGAAGTGGGAGACAAGCTGCGCATAAGACCAGGCGATAAAATAGCTGTAGATGGTAAAATTTTGACTGGAAATTCGCATATAGATGAGAGTATGATCACCGGAGAACCCATTCCGGTGGAAAAACAAGCCGGTGATACAGTGATATCCGGGACACTCAATACGAGTGGATCTTTTACCATGTCGGCAGAGCAAGTAGGTGATAACACTACGTTGTCCAAAATCATAGAAATGGTGAATGAAGCGACAAGAAGTCGAGCACCGATCCAGAGGTTGGTGGATAGAGTGTCTGCTATTTTTGTGCCCGCTGTGATAGTTGTGGCTATTTTGACCTTTATAGTATGGTGGACTTTTGGAGGGGAGAATAATCTCACGCTGGCAGTGGTAAATGCCGTGGCAGTGCTGATTGTTGCTTGTCCCTGCGCTTTGGGCTTGGCTACACCTATGAGCATGATGGTGGGTATAGGCAAAGGTGCGCAAAATGGTGTGCTAGTGAAAAACGCCCAAGCTTTGGAATCTATGCAAAAGATGAATATTTTGCTCACAGATAAAACGGGCACACTCACAGAAGGTAAGCCTGTACTTGCAGAAATATACAATGGATCTGACATGGATGATGAGCAGTTCTTACTGTATGCGGCTTCTCTCAATCAAAATTCCGAGCATCCCTTGGCAAAGGCTGTTTTGCAAAAATTTGCAGCTGAATATCCCTCTAGCCAAATGTTGGAGGTGGAAGGTTTTGAAAATATTGCAGGGCAAGGCGTGAAGGCGCAGGTAAACAACAAAAATCTTCTCCTGGGCAATGAGAAAATGCTGAAAACCCAGAACATAAACTTGAGCGAGGAAATGAGCAGCAAGTTTATGGAAACTTCCAGCAAAGGGATGACTACATCTTATATGGTGTTAGGGAATGAAGTGTTGGGCTTTCTTGCCTGGTCAGATACACTAAAGAAGTCAGCGAAGGACGCAGTGAATTTTCTGAAAAATGAAGGTGTAGAGGTAGTGATGGTGACGGGAGACAATGAGCAGGCTGCCAATGCTGTGGCTGCTGAGCTAGGTATTGAAAAAATCATAGCACAGGCGCTGCCAGAGGATAAGATAGCGCTTGTGCAACAATACCATCAGGACGGGAAGATAGTGGGCATGACAGGTGACGGCATCAATGATGCACCTGCCTTGGCGGGCGCAGATGTGGGCATAGCTATGGGTACGGGTAGCGACGCTGCTATAGAAAGTGCAGACATCACACTGGTGAAAGGCGACATACTTGGTGTGGCCAAGGCGCACATTTTGAGTAGAAAATTGTTGCAAAACATCAAGCAAAATTTGTTTTTTGCTTTTATTTACAACGTTCTGGGAATACCTATTGCGGCAGGTATTTTATACCCATTTTTTGGCACCCTCATGAGCCCAATGATTGCAGCGGCGGCCATGAGTTTCTCTTCTGTTTCTGTGATATTAAATTCGCTTAGACTCAACAAAGCACATCTCACGGTAGAGGATAATAAATAAATTTCCTTTAAAGTAAACTAATAGGCCAAAAAAACTTATTACGCAATGCAAGCCGGCTCTTGTCGCATACGCAGATTTAAGGGAATGACTGTATGCTTGAAACACCGCGGCAGGTGGTAGGCGGCTACCCCGCAAGGGCTTTTGGCTTTACAAAAAAGCTGCAAAGCGGGTTGAGAGATGAAGGAAAACCGATTTTGCAGCAATTTTTTGTAGCCAAAAGACCGCGGAGTAATAGCCGTACACCGACCCTTTTGATGGGCAATGATAGGGTCTATGACTTTGTACATTTTCGATTTTTCAACAGAAATATGGAAAAATCTGTGATCTACCGTGAATTGCCCATAAAAGGGTGCCGCCCAAATTAAAAAAAATAGATTTGTAACAAGTAATTGGATAGAGATCGGACAGTTTATGATCAGCCTGTGGTGCCGATGAGTATGCCGCTAACATTCCAAGCGCTGAAACTGCTGCCTTGAGGTTCTCCCAAAGGAATTTGAACACGAATGCTGTGTTTGCCGGCCGGTAAATCTCCAAGATCTATATATTGCGGTGGCGTTGCTGTGGCGGGGCACCAATTGCTCCTGCTAAGATCTGAGGACGAAAGGCCATTGTGGAAATTGCCTGAGGCGGGGTTGTAAAGGCGATAACTGCCGCACTCACTGCGCCAAGGGATAAAGGAGGTGATTTGCTGCTCATTGAGGGATATTTTGTTGGGTTTTGGTACGAACTCATCACCATGTTCCCATCCGCCGTGGCCGGTGGTGATATAGCGCAATTGAGCATTTTGTAGGGGTTGGTCTAGCGTAAACTCTACCAATAGTCCTTCCTCCGAGCTAAACATGGTGGCATAGTCTTGGCCGGCCATCTCCATGATATTGAGCGTGTTGAAGATCGGCAAGGCAAAATTGTTTTTGAAAACGTTGATGCCATCTTGGTGTTGGGTGATTTCTAGACTCACTTCATGGCCACCTTGGTCATAATTGCCAATGAAAACGCCTGTCCAGAGTTCTTGGTTGCTGAGTAGTGGAGCTAGCTCTGTGATGTCTTGACGATAGGTGACTTTCTCATGCCATTCTTTGTTTTTGATTTGTAAATGGTTGAAATGCTGTACGCCAAATGGTGTGAAGAAGCGCATGAGCTCTGTAGGAGGCGTGTAGTCTGATGTGAGTACTACGCCTTTATACACTTTTTGGTTGCTGTTTTGGTATTGGGGTACGCTGTCTATGCCTTGTTGCAATGCATGGAAAAAAGATTTCTCTCTATCTTTTGTAATGACAAACACGGTGCCTGTGCGGTCATAGGCATCACCGCGAGATTGCTCTGTGAGTTCTACAAAAAGGTTGTCTGTGGCATTAATGTTTGGATATTGAATTTTTCTGAGGATGATGGTGCCATGTGCGTACCTGTACACAGAATCGTTGGATTGGGGATTGTCTATAAAATTGATGGTTTCATTGTGGAACACAGGAATTTTTGTGAATCTGCTTTGCCAAATGAGGTCTCTATGGGTGAGCCCGTCATGTGTGGTGATGTTGTGATTGCCAAATAGTGTACCGGGCTGAAACTGTTTTACTTTAGTAATTTCTGTGGCACGGGTGGCGGAGTTGCCATTGCGCACTATTTCCAGTACAAGCCCTAGTTCTTGACCCAAAGTTGATGGACCTCCCTTGAGTGATAGCTCTTTGGTATACCAGATTTCCATGGTATTGGAGTTGATATTTGTCACGGCCTTGTGGCAGGTATAGCCCAAAATTTCCTTGGTTTCTGCACTATGAGTATAGCTGTATTTGCCCGCGTGTGCTGTGTCTATGAATTGAGAAACATGATTGTCTTTGAGAAATGCAAATTGATGCAGATTTTGTGTTTTCCTATCTATACGTTGCACTTCATAGGGCACAGGTTTTTGGCTTTCCAAGATTTTTTGGCTGAGTATATAGCTTTCTTTTTCATTGACAAATGCAATAATAGGATCGAAATTTTCTCTTTTCTTGCCCTCAAAATAGGAATGATATGTGATTTTGTAGGTTTGAGCAAATGCGATACTCTGCAGAAGGAGTACTATAAGAAATATGAAATTTTTCATGGTTAAAATTTGAGCTGTATCTTATGATCTGCTGTTTTTTGAATTAAGTTTTTAAGTTGAGTTGACAGGATACGAAAAAATTCTTGAGGCCTGTTTTTACTTATTTATGCTTGATCTGCATCGTCAGATTGTTGGGTCATTTCACGGTTTTGCACTTGTATAGATTCTTGGTGCAATGCAGACAAGAATCTATGTATGAATTCTGCGCTCAAACCTTGAGATTCACCAATTTCCCGTAGATGTTCTTGGATAAATTTCCAACGTTTTGGTTGGTAGATAGTAATGTTGTGATTATTTTTTACTTGCCCTATTTCGCTGGCAATTTTCATTCTTTCTACAATCATTTGCAGGATTTCGCGGTCTTTGGCATCTATCTGTCTTCGGAGATTTTCAATGTCTCTTAAGTAGTCCGGAGCATCATCATTTTGGTGAGGATGGCGAAGCCTATGCAGTAGCTGTTTCAGGGAATTTGGTGTGACCTGCTGTGCGGCATCGCTCCACGCAACATCCGGCTGGCAATGCGTTTCGATCATCAGCCCATCGTAGCCAAAATTCATGGCTTTTTGTGAAATTTCAAACACCAAATCTCTTCTTCCTGCAATGTGTGATGGGTCGCATATGAGCGGTATGTAGGGCATGCTGTTTCTGAAGTCGAGCGGAATCTGCCACTGCGGAATATTTCTATATTTTTCTTTCTTGTAAGTAGAGAAGCCTCTATGTATGGCCATGAGGTTGTTTATTCCCTGCTGTTGCAAGCGCTCAAATGCTCCAATCCACAGATTGAGATCTGGATTTACAGGATTTTTCACCATAATTAGCTTATCTGTACCCTGCAGCACTTCAGCTATTTCTTGCACTTGAAAAGGATTTACAGTGGTACGCGCTCCAATCCACAGCACATCTATGCCATGCGCCAAGGCTTGCTTTACGTGTTCGGCTGTAGCAACTTCGGTAGCTACTTGCACGCCAAACTCTTGCTGCACTTTTTGCAGCCATTTCAGTCCTATAACGCCTACACCTTCAAAAGAATTTGGCTTGGTACGCGGTTTCCAAATGCCGGCTCTGAATATTGAAACCTCATCCCATGGTATTTCTGCTGCTGTAGCCATGATCTGCTGTTCAGATTCTGCACTACAAGGTCCGGCAATGATCAGAGGTTTTTTTAAGCCCTTTTGTGCCAAAATGTCGTCAGATTTTTCTGCTATCATAGATCTAGAAGCTGCTGTTTTCCTGTAAATAATGTTGTAGCTCGCTTTGCAAAATGGTGTCTTGCTTACCGGATTTCATGTTTTTTACAGAAATTTCTCCTTTTTGCATCTCTTCAGCGCCCATCATCACAGCATGGCTAAATTTGCCCTTGTCTGCATAAGAAAATTGCTTTTTCATACGAGCCTCCTCCGGGTACACCTCGGCAGCCAATCCCGCCATGCGCAGCTGCGCGGCCAACTTTAGCGATTGCAAAGCTTCTGCACTGCCAAAATTCATGAATAGAATTTTGGGCATGTCTTCTATATCTTTCGGAAATAGGTCTAGCGTCTCAAGCACCAAATAAATTCTGTCTAGGCCAAATGAGATACCTACTCCCGGCATATCTTTCAGCCCAAAAATACCGGTGAGATCATCATATCTGCCACCGCCACCTATCGAGCCCATATCTTGGTCGCGCGCTTTCACTTCCAGGATAGCACCGGTGTAGTATTCAAGGCCTCGAGCCAATTTAAAGTCCGGAATCAAATTAGCCTGTGACAAGCCCAGCTCATCCATACTTTGCAGTATGAATTCTAGCTCTTCAATCCCTGCACTTCCTATCTCAGATTTAGCAAGTAATTTTTTCAAAGTTTTCAATTGCTCATGCCCATCCGTATTGTCAAGAAGAGGAGTGAGTACAGATATAGCATCTTCTGCAATACCTTTTTCGAGCCACTCGGCAATTACTTTTTCGCTGCCTACTTTGTCTAGCTTGTCCAGCGCTACAGTGAAGGCTATAAGTTTATCCTCAATTCCCGCCACCTCTGCCAGTCCGCTAAGAATTTTGCGGTGGTTGATGTGAATATCTACTGCCAGCCCCAGCTCTGCAAAACAGTCATCATATAGCTTTATCAGCTCCAACTCTTGCAGTATGGATTGGCTGCCAACTATATCCGCATCACATTGATAAAACTCTCTATAGCGTCCCTTTTGAGGTCTATCTGCACGCCAAACCGGTTGTATTTGAAATCGCTTAAATGGTATAGAAATCTCATTTCTGTTCATCACCACATATCTGGCAAACGGTACTGTGAGATCATATCGCAAGGCTTTCTCAGAAATTTTAGGTGCGATTTCGGCACTACTTTTTTGCTCAAGATCCTCGGCAGAAATGTCTTTTTTGAACTCACCAGAATTCAAAATCTTAAAAATCAACCTATCACCCTCCTCACCATATTTGCCGGTGAGAGTGGAGAGATTTTCAAAAGAAGGCGTCTCAAGAGGAGCAAACCCATATAGCACAAAATGCTTGCGAAGCACCTTGATTATATATTCCCGTTTTTCTATCTCTGCAGCAGAGAAATCCCTTGTTCCTTTAGGAAGCGTAGGTTTGGTCATAAGCTATGGTATTATCCAACAAAGATACAGAATATGCCGCAACCCAATTAGCCCATGCCTTGCATACGCTGTTGCAGATACAGATCCCCCAACACCAAAGAGCTCATGGCCTCTACAATCGGCACCGCCCGCGGCACTACACAAGGGTCATGCCTTCCTTTGGGTTGCAACACAGCACTCTCTCCATCCTTTGACACCGTGTTTTGTGGCTGCATCAGCGTCGCCACGGGTTTGAAGGCTACTCTGAAATATATGTCCATCCCGTTTGATATACCGCCCTGAATACCACCGGAAAGGTTGCTCTGCGTGCTAAAATCCGTATTGAATCGGTCATTGTGCTCAGAACCACGCATTTGCGCACCACAAAAACCACTACCATACTCAAATCCTTTTACAGCATTTATGCTCATCATGGCATGTGCCAATCGCGCATGCAGTTTGCCAAAAACCGGTTCACCTAGCCCTGCCGGCACATTACGTAGCACACAAGTTACAGTACCGCCCAAAGTGTCTCCCTGCTTTTTGGCAACCTCTATAGCCTCAATCATTTCCTCAGCTATTTCAGGCATAGGGCAGCGAACTATATTGCTGTCTATCAGTGAAAAATCCATTTTTTCATAAGGAGAATTCACAAAGATATTGCCCACACTAGACACAAATGCATGCACACTTACCTCAGGTAGTAATTGAGCAGTCAAAGCACCGGCTGCTACCCAATTCGCCGTCTCGCGTGCGCTAGACCGGCCACCACCACGCACATCCCGCACACCATATTTTTTGTCATACGTGTAGTCTGCATGAGAAGGCCTGTACACCTGTTGCATCTCGCTGTAGTCCCCAGATTTCTGATCCTCATTTCGTATCACAAAACCTATAGGAGTACCCAAAGTCTTACCCTCAAAAATCCCTGAAAGCAACTCCACCTTATCAGCCTCTTTGCGCTGCGTAGTGATTGCAGACTGCCCTGGCCTGCGGCGTTGCATAGCTGCCTGCACTCGTTCCGCATCTATCTCCACACCAGCCGGCATACCGTCCAGCACGCCACCCATTGCCGCGCCATGACTCTCACCAAAAGTCGTCAGCCTCAGCACTTCTCCCAAGGTATTTCCCATAAAGCGAAGATAGCAAGAAATATTGCAAACAGCATGTCGATTGTTTTTATTTGGGGCCCTATTCCGTGTTCCGCTACAATCTTGTTGGTCCAGGCCTGCAAAACCTCTGCCATCAGGCACACTCTCGCGGGTGAGCCGCGACCCGGTACCTGCTGGCAGGGTTTTGCCCGGCCTGTCCTGCACAAGGATTTTCGCTCAACCCGGGGGCCGCTCGTATCTCAAGTTCATCATTAGAGTTACGTTCACTCATCCGGTCAGCCATTGTTTCTATATGTTTTTGTGCAATGGAGCGTCCAATCAGGTAATTTGGTGTGAGTTTTTTTTATATCAATAGGGTTTCAAACCGCTGTAAAAGAATATTTTGCACTTGAATAAATTGAGTTATCATACAAGATTATTTCTTCAACCAATAAGTAAATAATCATTGAGGAAAACTACAAAATCTTATAAAAAAAAGCGGAAAAGAGAAATTCAACTTTCTCTAATCCGCTTATTATAAATATTTTAGGTGTTGTTGCCCTAATTAAATAATGCCTGGTTCAGGAGTGTTTTCGGTAGATTCCGGTACATACTCATTATTTTGGTTATAAGTATTGGTCAATGGGTGCTTCTTACCATTTTTACCATACTTCACTCTGAATTTTATTTTATTTACCATATACTGCATTATAGGCACAACAATCAACGTAAGGAACGTGGCAAACACCAAACCATAAATCACTGTTTTGGCCAGTGGACCCCAGAAAAGCACATTGTCACCCCCTACATATATATTGGGATCATATCTTGAAAAGAGACCGTGAAAGTCAATGTTCAAACCTATTGCCAGCGGCACTAGACCCAAAACCGTGGTTATGGCGGTGAGCAACACAGGGCGCAGCCTAGAGCGTCCACCTTCTACCACAAGCGGTGTCATCTCTTCTGGTGGCAACATATAATTTTCTGTAAGGCCCAACTCTTTTTTGCGACGGTTTAGTAGCAATTGCGTGTAGTCAACAAGCACAATGGAGTTATTCACCACAATACCCGCTAGAGATATGATACCCATCATCGTCATCATTACCACAAAGTCGTCGCGCATGACTATCAGCCCCAGAAATACGCCTATGAAGCTGAGTACTACCGTGAGCATGATTATCACCGGTTTAGAAATCGAGTTAAATTGCGCAATAATTATCAAAGAAATCAGCGCAACAGCTATCAAAAGCGCATTGACTAGGAAGCTCATGTTTTCCGCTTGCTTCTCTTGTTCACCTGCAAATCTATAGCTGATTCCGTCTGGCATGGAATACGAGCTTTGCTCAAGTTTTTCCTTGATATTATTCACCGTTTCGGTTGGGTTGTAGTTTCCTAAAACGTTGGAGTATAAGGTGATTACGCGTTTGAAATCTCTACGCTTGATCTGTGAAAACTGTCTTTCACGGGATTGGCTCACAATCGAGGAAATAGGAATTTGAGATATACGTCCTGTGCTAGCATCCATGAAGGTGATAGGTTGATTGAATATCACACTCTGATCATAGCGTTGCTCCGGTCTTAGTCTTATAGTCACGGGATAATCATCCTCATCGCCCTCTGGTCGGTAGCGGCTCACCTCTTGTCCAAATACACTTTGACGCAGAGTTCCACCCACCATTTGGTTAGTAATCCCTAGACTACCCGCCAAAGTTCTATTCACCTCTACTGTGAGTTGTGGTATATCTCTACTCACATCCACCTTTAATTCTTCAATACCATCAACGCCACTTTCTTCAATGAATTGTTGAAGTTTTTCTACCTCATCCATCATGGCATGATAATCATCTCCGGTCACCTCAATACTGATTGGATAACCTGCAGGTGGCCCTACTTGATTTTTCTCTACAATCACAGACACACCTGCAAATCCTTGTACTGCTTTTCTCACTTCTTCCAGCACATCAGAACTTCTGATGCCACGTCTATATCTATACTCTCTTAGTGAAACAGTGATTTTACCCTTATGCGGTATTTCTGCCGCAGAACCGGCATCCACCATAGGGTTTCCAGCACCTTCACCTACTTGAGTGAGGATCGCCTCCGCCATGAAATTGTGTGATTGCCCGTCTTCATTTACCACATATTGCTGCATCACATTTATCACTTCATGCTCTATGCGGCGAGTGGTTTCGTTGGTTTTTTCAATATCAGTGCCTTCAGGATATTCTATATATACAATGATCTGATTGGGATCATTTTCCGGGAAAAACAATACTTTCGGTTGCACTAATGCGAATAGAATAATACTGATTACAAACAGGCCAAAAGTTCCAAAAACTATCCATCTAGGATTGTGATCTTTTAGACCCCATGAGAGGAAGTTCTGATACTTATTTTCTAGCCAAGGAAGACCTTTGTCTTGCAACCATATACTCGCTGGGTAGAGCCAAAGTTCATATACCCATAACATGATAGCTGTGAGCGCAAATAGATTACCAAATATGCGCAGAGCCTCAATATCAAATGAAAATCCTAGAATCACTAAAATTACACCAGTGATACCAATTATCAAGCTTCTTATAAGAAGTTTTTTCTTATCTACAGCTTTTTTATCTTCCTCTTCTGTATGCATAAATTCGCCGGTAATCATAGCGTTGATTACCAATGCCACAAATAGAGATGAGCCCAAAACTACAGAAATAGTGATAGGGAATATTTTCAAGAAACTACCCATCACACCCGGCCATAATGCCAAAGGCGTAAAAGCGGCTAATGTAGTAGCTGTAGAGGCAATAATCGGCCAGGCGATTTCACCAATACCTTGTTTTGCAGCCTCTTTTCGTGAATATCCCTGATTCATAAGAGAGTACACGTTTTCTACTACCACAATACCATTATCCACCAGCATACCCAAGCCCATTACTAGCCCAAAAAGTACCATAGTGTTGAGGGTGGTGCCTAGTAGTGAGAGTATGAATAGTGCCATAAGCATAGAAAGTGGGATTGCAAGCCCAACAAAACTAGCATTACGGAATCCAAGGAAAAACATCAATACACCTATCACCAATATTACCCCAAATACAATATTGTTTATCAGGTCATCTACTTGATTTTGTGTTTGTGGCGCTTGATTGTTGGTGATCTTTACCTCTAGATCATTGGGCAAATAGGTTTGCATTGCCTCGTCTATAATCTTTTCTATATTCTCATTCGCATCAATCATATTCTCGCCACTTCTCTTGAGAATATCCATCATGATTACGGGCTCACCTGTCTCACGTGCATAGGTGGTCTTATCCTTCTCCTGAAAAGAGATTTCTGCAATATCACGTAAAAATACTACTCCATCTTTCTGCTTTACAACTATGCTGTAAAGATCTTGCGGATTGGTGATTTCACCTACCACACGTATGTTTAGACGTTGATCTTCATTGATAAGGTTACCACCGGAGATTGTTTTGTTGTCACCGGAAATACTATTGGCCACATCATTGAAACTCACTTGTGATGCCCCCATTTTATAGACATCTAAGGCCACAACCACTTCACGATCATTGATACCACGTATTGGAGCCTCTTTGATGCTTTGCATAGCTTCAATATCATCTTGCAGCATTCTTGCATAGTCATTTAGTTGTGTGGTAGTATAGTTACCCGTGATATTAATGTTGGAGATAGGAACAACCTCTGCAATATTCAGGTCAAATACGTTTGGTTCTACCTTTGCGCCAGTGTCCATGGTAGGCCAATCGGCAGTGGCTTTTACTTGGTCTATTTTATCTTTAATGTCTTGCTTGGCTATTGCCAACTGTGTATCACCGCCAAACTCTACAATGGTCATTGCATAATCATTGTATGAGGTGGAAGTCACGTCTATGATTCCGGAAACGCTTTGTATTTCTTTCTCAATTTTTTCTGTGATGAATTTTTCAACGTCAGCAGAAGAGTTACCCGGATACACAGATGAGATGTAAACTTTGTTTTCAATCACCTCCGGAAAAGATTCCCTTGGCATAGAGCTGAAAGCAATAAGTCCACCCACAATTATGATGGCCATCATCACATACACAGTCATCTTGTTCTCAATAGACCATGTAGACAAGGCGAAATTCTTATCTGTATTTTGTGGTGTAATAGGTTGGTTCATTTTTGAATTTTGTTTCTTGACAAATCAGTTAGTTAGAGATTTCCACGCGGTCGCCTTCTTGGAGTCTTCCCGGTGTTTCAGTAATGATTATTTGTCCGTTTTGCAGGCCTTCAAGTACTTCTACAAAACCATTGGACTCCGTGCCGGTTTGTACGCGCACTTTCTTAGCTACACCAATGCCATTCTGCACCTGATCTGCTACAAAAACAAATTTGCCTTCGGCATCTTCATGCAACACACTTTCTGATACCACTATAGCTTTCTCATTGGTATAGTCATTGAGCAAAATCTCTGCGTTGAGGTTAGGCTTCAGGTTTTCACCGCTCACAGGCACCTCCACTTGGAAAGTTCTATTGCCCGGGTCTATAGCGGCACTCACTCGGTTCACACGTGAATCTATAGATTTATTGAGCGTAGGTAGATTTACAACTGCTTTGGTACCATTTGAGATTTGAGTCACATATGCCTCCGGCACTTGCGCCACTGCTTTGAGGTTTGCAGTGTTTACCAATCTTATGATAGGCATACCTGGAGATACTGCCTGACCATGTTGAGTGATTACTTGCTCTACTCTACCACTAAAAGGTGCGTAGATGTTGGTACGTGCAAGTTGAGCTTGTGAGCCGGAAACACCGCGTTGCGCTGCAGATACTTGTGTGCGAGCAGCCGCCACTTGTTTCAGAGCTGTTTCATAATTGGTCTTGGCTTGCAACCATTGCATTTCAGATCCAATTTTTTGATTCCATAAGTTGGTTTGTCGCTCATAAGTGGTTTTGGCAAGATCTGCTTGTATTTCTGCCTGCTGCAATTGTGCGCGTGCCTGATCTACTTGAATGCGCGCCTGATTCACTTGGTCACCTAGTCCGCCGTCAGATACTGTGCCTATGAGCTGTCCACGGCTCACATGTTGGCCTTCTCGCACCCGTAAATTTAGTACACCGGCATAGTCTGGTGAAACCTGTACATCCTGATCTGTTTGTATGGATGACTGGATTTTTATGAAGTGATGGTACACACTGTCTCTTACCACTTGCGTCAACACACTGCGTGGACGTTGTGGGTCACGGAGAGCTATAGTATCACCTAATATTTTGATGATGCGGTTCAAGCTATCAGCAGATTGCTGTAATTGTGTTCTTTTAGCATCAAGCTCCGCTACGGAACCATTGGCTAGCAGATCGTTTAGATTTCTCTGTGGCTCGTTTTGACAAGAAGCCAGGAACAAAATGCTTATTAGAGATAGAATGAAATAATTTTTCATTGTAATTTGCTTTTCTTGTTTGATTTTTGGTTTAGTAGCGGCCAATAGCCTGGTAAAGTTCATTTTTAGCGTTCATCAACTGCAGAGACACCTGTATGAGGTCATTTTGCGCTTGAAACAGTTGATTTTCTGTATTGGTGAGATCCATGGAAGATGACAATCCTTCAAAATATTTTATTTGTTCTTTGTCATAAATGCGCTGTGATAGCTCCACCAATTCGCGTATTACATAGTAGTTGTCAAGAGCAGAATCATACTCCAATTGTCTTGAGCGTATATCTTGTTCCATCTGCTTCTGCACTTGGTCTCTGCGCACTTTGGCTATATCCAAGTCTATCTCTGCCTGTTGCGTAATGGCTCTTCGCTGAAACGAAGAGAAAATTGGAATATTCAGTTGTAATCCCCAAACAGTGGACGGGAAAAATTCCTGGAATCCCATGAAGATTTTTCCATCCTGTGAGAAGTTGTTCTCACCATGTCTGAAAAAGGTGCTTAGCTGCGGTAGCGCCATTGATTTCTGATATTTTACCTGCAATTCATTTATAGTGACTTGGTGGTCTGCCATTTGGTAGTCTATATGCTGCTCTAGAGCCACATTGTAGGTAGCACCCATGGGTGATAGATTGTCCAGCATCAGTGTCTCTAGATCTGAGAGTAGCACCAAATCTGTTTCAGGGTCTATGTTTAGGAGCGTTTTTAACCCCAATAATCCCATGTCACGTTGGCGCTCTGCCACTGTGCGCGATGCTCTGAGTCTATTAAGAGAAAAACTTTGCTGCTCCACATTTTGCTCCTCTGTGAATCCTGCACGGTATATTTCTGTCACATCATGCAATATCTTGCCGGAGTTCTGTATATTTCTATCTATAATATTCAGATTTTCATCTGCTATTACCACCATAGAATAGGAAGCAATCACGGCTTGAGTGATACTGGTCTCGGTTTTGCGCTTGGCCAAATCAGAGATTTTCGCAAAAGCACGTGCACTTTGCAAGCCTACAAAATAAGAGCCGTTAAACAATAGTTGATTGGCCTGTACCACTGCACTTAGTGATTGCCTAGCACCAAGCTCTATCACTTGATCCATAAACACAGCCACCGGAACGTTGAGGTTGTAGTTGTAATCTACAGAAGCGCTCACCTGTGGCAGACCAATGGCGGTGGTTTCCCAGATTTTTTTCTTGGCTTTTTCTATTTCCAAATCGGCCACTTGCATTTCATGATTGTTCTGTAAAGCTAGCGCAATGGCCTCCTCTAATGTGAGAGAAACCTGTGCCTGTTGTGCCTGCAATTGCAGTACTAGCAGAAATGCACCTAGTGTGATAAATTTTTTCATGAGGGTGTATTGAGTTTTAGGTAGCAATCAAGGCCTTCTGGCGTGCAAATCCCACGCATGAAGGTGTCAAAAAGTGTAAAGGAAATCTCCTCACTGCTGAATTTGCTTTCCTTCTCTAATTGGTCAACAAAATAGGTTTTAGACTCAAAAAACCATGCGCTGTATAGTTCAGTATACACAGGTTCGCGATACAGCTTTTGTGTCTTACCACGCTGCAAATTTTGCGCAATGAATTGAATAAAATCTTTCTTGCTGGTTTCAAAAATCTGCTTATAGATCTTGGGGTAGTAGCGCTTGAGCTGGTATATGCATATAGACCGCTGATTGAGGTCGAAATGGTGGTTGAAATAGTGCTGCATATAGTACATTTCTTCCACGGCATTGTGAGCTTGTGTGCTTATCTCGCTAAGTTTGGACATGGCGGTTTGCAGATTATGCCGCATCACATCTTCTATGAGACTGTCTTTGTTCCCAAAAATCTCATACAGAGTCTTTTTAGAAACACTCAATTCTTCTGCAACATTGTCCATAGTCACGGTTTTGAATCCGTGCTGCAAAAACATGGCAGTAGATTTTTCTATAATATATTCTCGCGTCATCTCTTATTGAAAAACGGGAGCAAATATATGCAGAAAACTTTTTACACAAAAATAGTTTACAAAGTTTTTTCTGCATTCCAAGCGCTACAGGCAGTAAAAAGCTCATGATTACAGAGCTTGAAGAGGCTAAATTTATTTTGAAATAAGTGTTTTTTGCACACTTACTTTGGATAAATTTTTCTATTAAGAGGCACTTCTATAGGAACGGAAGACTAAAAATGTAAAATTGAGGCGTGTTTGCTTCGTGAAATATTATTTTGAGGCAAGTTCTCAGCAGAGATATTTTGGCAGCATTTAAAATGTTTTTTTTATTTGGGCGGCACCCTCTTTTGGGCATTATTTTCATTCCTGACTTTTAATATGGATTTATAGAAATTCGTTCATCAGATTATTCATCGGGTCAGTATCAGCCCAAAAAGAGGGTCGGTGTACGGCTATTACTCCGCGGTTTTTTGGCTGCAAAATTGTGGCTTCAAGGGTTTTAGCAACCCCTTGAAGCTCACATTTTGCGAGAGCCAAAAAACCTTGCGGGGGTTAGCTTCGCTGAATGCCTTTTTAATGGACTTTTTTGTTTTTGGTGCGGCATTACGCCTCCCACCTGCCGCGGCCAACACCACAGGCCTGATTTAGTAGCCTGCTTCATTATCTGGGAGAAGACGCTTTCGATTTTTTCACATTTCATCATTTCAACCTAGATAGCACCGAGAATATTATTGAAAGCTT
>JAUNRT010000050.1 GCA_030535475.1 Weeksellaceae bacterium
TAAATATTAAAGAGTAGAAAGCTTGTTGCAAAAGATTTGTGACAATGAAAGTGTTTTTTTCTATGCGGATGCTAAAATTCATTTTTGTGTTGTGCAAAAAGTTCTTACATTTGACCCAACCAAATACATAGATATGGATCAGTTTTTTGGATTTTTGTTTTTCACTACCATGGCATTGTGTGGTTTTTGGTGTCTACTATTCTTAGGATCAATTGTTCCTTATTGGCTTACTTACGGGTTGGCTGAGCATTTTGGCCGTATCAACAAAGATGTTGATCCGGAAGAAGTGCGTGAAAAAAGGTTGTATGAAAGAGATGACATAGAAATGCTACATAAAGCATAAAATTCAACAAATTTTCAAAAGAAATCTCGTAACTTAGAGCAAAAAATAAGTTATGAGATTTTTTTTATGGCTCATGTTGGCAACTGTAACAATTATTTTTACTGGCTGCCGATCCTCATTACAACAAACAACTGTACCTGTAGAGCAGGCGGGTTTGGATTTTGAACCCAATGAAGAAGGAGAGTATGACTTGGTAGTCTTTGACCCTGCCTATGATGTTTTCTTGGCTAGTAGAGCAATGCCGAAAAACTATTTTTCAGAGACATATTATAAAAACCGGAACTTTTTTCTGGTAACAGAGTGGAATATTCGCGTGAGACAGCCCATGCGTTTTTCTAATGATTTGTATGTGATGGAGATTAATTATGACCCTAGTGTAAATTACGGCATCGACTTAGAATACAAACTTTTCAATTTTTTTCAATTCATTCAATGGAAATATGGCCAGAATTTGGACGGTAGAAGACTACAAATGAGGTGATTAACCAATAATCGTTGGTAAATCTAAAAGCAGAGCAAATAGTATTTTTTGCAAAACAAGTTGTATCTTTGCAGCTATGATTCAGGCAGACCAGCTCAAAGATTTATTGCAACGTGTAGAGGATTTACACAAATATTTAGAAATTGAGCAGAAACAAATAGAAATTGCCAACGACGAAGAGAAAGCCGCTTCTCCCGATTTCTGGAATGACCCCAAAGAGGCTCAACTGCACATGAAAAACTTGCAGAGCAAAAAAACTTGGGTTCAAGAATATTCCCAAATACAACAAGCCGCTCACGATGTTGAAATTCTCTATGAATTTTACAAAGAAGAAGGTGAAGGTAGCGAGGAGGAAATCGACAAGCAATTTGCGCACGCAATGGAGCTATTGGAGAAAACGGAGTTCAAGAACATGCTTAGCGAAGAAGGAGATGACCTGAGCGCAGTGCTCCAAATCACGGCGGGTGCCGGTGGTACGGAGAGTTGCGACTGGGCGGGAATGCTGATGCGCATGTATCTGATGTGGGCAGAGAAAAATGGCTACAAAGTCAGAGAGCTCAACTTCCAAGAAGGCGATGTAGCAGGGGTGAAAACCGTAACCCTGGAAATAGAAGGTGAATTTGCGTTTGGATACTTAAAAGGTGAAAATGGTGTGCATAGATTGGTGAGAATTTCACCTTTTGACAGCAATGCTAAAAGACACACCAGTTTTGTATCCGTTTATGTATATCCGTTGGTGGATGACACGATAGAAGTAGAGCTAAATGCCAGCGATATAGAAATGCAAACATCCAGATCTGGTGGTGCGGGTGGACAGAATGTGAACAAAGTGGAAACAAAGGTGCAACTGACCCACTTTCCTACCGGAATTGTGGTTGTATGCCAAATAGAAAGATCACAGCTTGCCAACCGTGAAAGAGCCATGCAGATGCTGAAGTCTGAACTCTACAAAATTGAGCTTGAAAAGCGTATGGCTGCCAGAAGCGAAATCGAAGCCAATAAGATGAAAATAGAGTGGGGGAGCCAGATCCGCAATTATGTGATGCATCCATATAAACTTGTGAAGGATGTACGCACATCTCATGAAACTAGTGATGTTGATGCGGTGATGAATGGCGAAATAGATGATTTCCTCAAGGCATATCTCATGTTTATGGGGCAGAAAGAAGAGGTATAGATTTTGCTCTAACTTCTATGAAAATAGGTAAATGATAAAAGAGGAGAGATAAAATAATATATGAGAAAGGATAAAATCATTGAAGAAGTTACACCGCTGTTTATGCGTTTGGGCTACCGCAATTTGTCTATGGATCAGATTGCAAAAGAATTGAAGATATCTAAGAAAACACTTTATGAGCAATTTGAAAATAAACTCGAACTCATACAGTACGTTCTAGGCTACCGTGACTTGATTGTAAGAGAAAGAGCCAAAAGAATCTTTGGAACAGCTGAAAACGCGATTGATGCATATCTTCAGACCCGAGTAAACCTTCTAGAGATAGTTCCTATCACACAACAACGTCAGAATATTTTCCAAATCAAAAAGTACTATAAAAAGATTTATTCACAGTCTATCAAAGATTTAGAAAACATCATTCAAACTTTGATGATAGAAATGCTGGATAGAGGCATTAGTGAAGGCTACTTCATTTCTGACTATGATACACACCTTATGGCCGAAATCTATACAGCCAACTACATGGAGATGCTAACGTCAGATAAATTTATGACTGAAGAGGAGTACAAGAATTATTCTTCTGCGAAGAGTCACATTTTCTTGCATGGTATTCTCACAGAAAAAGGTAGAGAATACATTGCTGCATTAAAGAGTAAAGACCCAAGCCAGCTTACCGTTTAAAATGATCCTTTATGGATCTTTTTTTTGCTAGATATCCAACTTTATTCTCAGTGAGTATATCACCTGAGTTCATTTTCTGTGTTGCTGTTATGAACTACATAATCAATATTTGTGGATTATATTCTGCATTTAGTTGACTCAAAAAACTAATTTACGCAAAGGCTTCGGTGTTTTGATTATTCCAAAAATTCAATTGGAAATTCTGTATATGTTGTTTTACATTGTATTTGTGGTGGTTTTAGGATGATTCTAATTGAGCTTGCAATTATCTGATGCGAAGGTAAGAGTTCATTAATTAAGAGGAATAAATTCAGGACACGGAGCCTCTGGACATTTGGGAAGTTAAATGTCTTTACAACACAAGTAAGTTTACAACTATGGTATTCATAGAAGCTAAATAAAGTAATGAATTCTGAAAGTTTATTCATATGGTATCGAGTGAAGCGCAAAGCCACCGACGAATGGAAAATTTAGCATGCGTTAAATTGCTTTTTGGAATACTTCAACTGAAATCCGAAGTAGAACATTCTATGTAAATGAAATTTTCATAATTAATAAATATAAAAAAACCGCCTCAGTATTGAGACGGTTTCTTGTTTATAGTCACGATTTTGACTATTAAATTTCTTAATTACAGTTAGGGTTTTCATTATCTGTAATCACAATATCATCTATTTGCATAGTAGTTGTAACGCCACCACCAGTAGCTATTCCAGAATATTTAAATACAATGGCACCATTGCCGGAAAGGCTGCTCAATGAGTAGTTGCCGGATGGTGTATAATTAGCGGCATAGCCATTTGAAGGGCCAGTGCTTATGCTGAAACTGCTGGTAATGTCCACAAGATTGGCTTCATTCACCACTGGATTTTGGATATTCCAATTGGTGGTATAGTGTACGGTAAGTGGTGCACCATTGTCAAAACCTGCTTTTGTGCGGAATGAGAAAGAATCAGCATTGCTGAAGTTCACCGGCACTACAAAATAAGTTGTAACCTGCGTGTTGGAATTGTGCGCAGTGAGCTGTATATACTTGTTGTTATCAAACGTACGTACTTCCCACTTGCGATCACCGCTTGCAGCAATGTTATGATATCTTGGGAAATTGTTGTTGTTGAGTACGTAAGACTCAAAATTTTCGTTCAAGCAAGACCAATATTGCTGTGATGGCGGTGGCCCTGTGTAGAAGCGTTCTTGATCAAAATCTACATCTTCTGTACCGCGAATAAATAGCTGATAAGTAGATGGAGTGACGTTGTTGTTCGGTGAGGTATAAGCGCTCAACACTGCTGTGAGAGATCCACTACCATCTGGTAGGATTTCCGCTGCAAATGTGGCATACTGGCTGTTGCGCAATTGTATTGTAGCACCGCTTTGGTCTTCAACAATTACATTGCTAGCACCACCAAACGCATTTGCGGCATCAAAGAAGGTTTCGCCATTGCCTGCATTTCTGAACTGTACACCCTCAAGGCGTATTAACGTGTTTAGATTGCTCTCTTGTCTAGCCTCTGCTATGCTGGTGTAAACTTTTGGCTCTATAGGCTGAATTGGATCACAAGCAAGATTTACGTGAGCAAATACAAGATTGTCAGCAAGTCTTTCTATTGGGAAATTATCACTGCCCAACCTTCCAACTTTTATTGGGCCTCTGTGCTTGGCAATATACAATCCGTTTGCACGTACCAAAATTTTGGAGCCTACAGGAAAGTTGGTGTACGTATTAGTCTTATCAAGCTCTAGCTGCAAACCGGCAGTAGGGTTGGTTCTTGAATCTTGGATAGCAAGAGTCTTGAAAAAATTCCCTGTTTCATCGGTTGAGATTACGTAACCTTCAAACACCACATCTGCCGGTAATGGAACAGGTGTAGCAGGGTTTTCCTGATTTACCATATTCTTCACCTCTGAGATGTTATGAGTGGCTACCCACTGATCATTACACTGAATCGGTGGAATATCAAAATCATCATTTCTTACACAGTTGGTAAGTGAAAGCGCAATCAGCGTAAACGCCAATATAGATTTCAGTTGAACTATTGTTTTCATTGAAATATAATTTCTACGGTTATAAATTTACAAAATTAAAAACGGACAAACATGTTTAGGAAGTAACTTGTTCCTGGATCATACCAATATCTGTTACCAAATACATTGGCAAAATTGGTGTCATCCAGGGCTCTAAAATTACCAAGTCTTAGCTGTTCAAAACCACTCGTCTTGTAGTTTTTATTATTCAGCACATTGTTGATCATACCTGTGAGACCCACATAGTAGCGTCCGATTCTGAACGTCTTACCTATGTTTAGGTTTACCATAAATTCATCAGAGAATCTTTCTTGAGCCAACAGTCTTCTCAAACTCTCCTCTGTAACCTCTGGATAAGGCATAGAAGGCATCTCCGGATCTCTAAGCATAGCCTCTGTACGTCTTGCACCTGCAATAGACACATAGTTATCTGCTAGATAATTGGCAGAGATTCCCACCCACCAGTACTTTGGATCGCGGTATTGTAATCCTACAGAAGCAGCCTTCTGTGGTGATGTTGCCACGCGGTAGTTGCGTAGGTATGTAGTACCCACATATCTAGTACCACCAAGACCTTCGATGTCACCCAACTCAGGAACTTCAGTAAATCTGTATAAGTCCGGATTGTTCTTATAAAGGTTTTGTGCTAGGGATGCAACCACATTTGCTGTAAAGCGGGTAGTAAGATTGGCTTCTACCCCCAATTCTGTACCCAAATATTGTTTCTCAACATTTGCCATTATTTCAGAGGCAAATACATTATAAGTTGATCCGGTTGTAGAACCTACCTGTATGTACCCAAAGGCTTGCTCTATCTCATTTTTTATTTGCGAAGCATAGGCAGTAGCACGTATGCGTAATCTTGGCGCACGTAGTATATAGTTGATGTCTCCGGAGTTTATCACAGCGCTTTTCAAGTCTGGAATACTTCTGTTAGACAATCTTTGCAATGGAAATACTTCATTTACAGTAGGAGCATTGGTGAAGTGTGCTGCATTTAAAGTAACATAGTTGCGACCATCTATTTTATATACAACACCCAATTTTGCTCCATAGTCTAGGAAGCTATACTTATCACTCTTGCCATAAGAATCGTTAAAAGCAAAATGATTGAAGTGTCCTTCTCTTTGCATACTAGTATTGCTCAACTTAAAACTACCGGTGAAATCCCAATTTGCTACAGAATAGTTACCCTGTACAAAACCTTGGATTTGATTGTGAGCAATCTCATAGTCATATTGCATTTTTTCACCTTCTAACACATGTCGATCAGGATTATTCTCATCATTGTCACCAGACTGGTATTCTCTTGCAAATGGGTTTTTGTCAAGCGCATATTGTGCTCCCAACAAATCCTCAAGTCTTCTGAAAAGAGAAGAGTTTACGCCTTGGTAATAAACACCGGCACGCAACACAAAGTTTTCACTGAGCTCAGTGCGTAGCAAAGAATTCATAGAAGTAGTAAGATCTCTGTTCACATCAGCCACCAAAGTGTAAGAAGCTCTACCGGTTGGGCTCAGCAAATTGGCATTATATAGCTCTTGCCAGTTGATCTGGTAGTAATTCTCATCATTTTGCCAGCTGTCTATTGCAGCCAATACAGATGGATGATTGGCATCCCCATCGTTCAGATTCTGAAACCAGCTTGGGAACTTTCTATAATACAGTGGCGATGGGTTGTTGGCACGATACCAATCCAATCTGCTTCTGCTATCTTCACCAAACTGCACACCTGCAGTAGTGAGCAAGTTTGTTCTTTCATTGATTTTCCAGTCGTGCGTGAGGGTGATAAGAGGCTCATGCGTTTTGCGCACACGCTCATTTCTTTTCACACCATCTTGCCAACCCCAATAGGCATTATAAGTAACACCTTTCAAGTCAAAAACCTCTTGCGTATTTGGACTTGCAGTAGATCTCCTCGTTGGCGCACCTATTGCAGACAAGTACAAAGTATGATTGTCATTAAATTTTTTCTCTACACCCAGGTAGTACGCCCAAGCGTCATAAAACGTACCTTCCATACGTCCTTCCTCTGCCCATCTGCGAGATGCAGAAGCAGCAAATCCCCAGCCTTTCGCACTCAACCCAGTGTTATAAGTGTACATCAAGCGTTGGCGGTAAGATCTATTAGTGAGTGAGTAAGCAAAACTATGACCCGCACGCAAATTGCTAGGTCTGGTGTCAAAGTAAGTAACGCCACCTAGATCAGAAAAGTAGTGGTCAGATGGCTCTATGCCAAATGTCAACTCTCTTGGATAGCGCGTAATATCGTTCAATCCGCCCCAGTTACCAAAGTTCACACGGTCATTGCTTATCTTGTTCATACGCACCCCATTGAAGAGTACGTCATTATACTTATTATCATACCCACGAGGTCTGTACCAGAAACTACCTAGTTCAAAAGCTGCCGTACGGGCAAACACATCTCGGGAAGATTGTAGCAATCCCACAGAACTCTGTGCACCAGACTCTTCAGATGCAAGCTCATCCTCCGTGAGCGTTATCAACCCCACAGTTACATCTTGAGGAGCGTATTGCAAGTAGATGATGCCAAGATCTTTCGTACCCTCCTCTACCGTAACACTTTGTTCATACTCAGCATAGCTTACTTGCTTTATGTCTAGAACATAGTGACCCGGAGTCACATCCAAGAATTGAAAATATCCAATCCTGTCAGTTCGCACCACATGATTAGTACCACGCAGGCGCACCTCTACATCATACATAGGGTTCTCATCTGTTGCAGAATACACAGAACCCGTTACTCTACTTTGGCTAAATATTTGAATACTCATCAACAAAACCAAAGCACTGAACCAAATTTTCATCATGGTAAAATTTTATCTTACTTTTGCCAAGTAATTCATTTCGAGCTGCAAATATATATCTAAACATTGATTTAACGAACTGTATAATCACTTATGAACTTTAAATTAATTTTATTTCTTGTTTCCTGCCTACTTGCCTCATTTTCATATGCTCAGCAAAAGCAGTTGCAGGCGGCCACAGTAGCTTTCTACAACGTGGAAAACCTTTTTGACACCATACCATCTGCCGGTTATATAGACGGCACATTAGACTACCAGGATCAGCGTTACCATATCACCATTCCATTGGCAGACACCGCCCAGTATGAGTATGAACCCTTCAGACAATCTTGGTTGAGAGAAAATATAGAAGGCAAAAAACTGGTAAGATCCCTTATACTCATAGACGAATTCACTCCGGGAGGCACAAAATCTTGGAACACCCAAAAATTTAACCAAAAGTTAACCAACCTCTCCAAAGTCATCACAGGCATAGGAGCAGATGTCACAAAAACCGCTCCCGTGATAGTAGGTTTGTGTGAAGTAGAGAGCCGTGCCGTTACAGAAGCCCTCGCTCAGCACCCCACCATGCAGCCATATAATTATGGCGTAGTGCATTACAACTCCCTAGACAAGCGTGGAATAGACGTAGCCTTACTCTACCAGAAAGACAGATTTGTAGTACAAAACACAGAAAAAATCGAGCTCATAGCCTATGATGGCGGCACCGGTTACAGAGACTACACCAGAGACATCCTGCTCGTAAGTGGCCTTTTAGATGGTGAGCGCATGCACTTTTTGGTAAACCACTGGCCATCACGTCGTGGTGGCGAAGCAGCCAGCTTCCCCAAGCGTAAGGCAGCAGCAGAGTTGCTCAAAAAATCAGTAGAGAGAATTCAAGCCTCAGAACCCAACGCCAAAATCATCATCATGGGCGACTTCAATGACGATCCCGTGAGCCCAAGCATCAAAAACGTACTAGGATCAGTAGGCAAAAAAGACCAATTGCAGAAGGGCGATTTATACAACGCGATGGAACCCCTTTACCGCAAAGGATTTGGCACATTGGCATACCGTGACGGTTGGAACCTTTTCGACCAAATTATCCTTTCCAAACCCCTCATTGGCAATGACTACTCCAGCTATCAAGAATACCGCACCAACATCTATTCACCCTCATTCCTTGTCACCAAATCAGGCCAATGGAAGGGCTATCCCAACAGAATGTACGGCGGCGACACATACAATCCTTTTGGCTACTCTGACCACTTCCCGGTGTATACCATATTGGTGAGAGAAATCAAAGCACAGTAAAAAATAGTTTTTTAGTTATTTGGGCGAGCCCTGCACTTTTTTAGTGTCAGGGCTCGCTTTTTAGTTCCTCTACAAGTAAGATTAGAAGAGTTAGGAAGTAAGTTTACCAAGTGTCATCAAAAAAGTGCAGGTCGGGCTTTCCACTTGTAGTACGCATCGGCTTGGCTACAAACCATCGGCAGCAGTCGGTTTCACCACTACAAACGGCTTTTGAGCATTTTGATTGGTTTTCAGAGGTCAAAAGCCGTTTTCCGTTTGGTAGGTGAACCCGCCTGCTTTGTGGTTTGTAGAGCCAATCCGCTTTGCGCGCTACCGTGTCAATCCCTCTCGCATTTCGCCCATGGCAGGCGGTCTAAGTTTGTAGTGCGATTTTAAGCATTAAAAGTTATAATGCTCAAGAAATATTGAACGGTTTTGTATTTCATACGTGTTGTAATAAGAGCTAAACAGCGTATGGTTTACAAAGCCAAAAGTCACTTTACCCACAAAAACACGAAGTGTTTTGCGGTAGGTGGAAGGCGGCAACCCCGCAAAGCAGACAAGTGCTGCCTGAAGCTGAGCAGCGGGGTTGAGAAAATAAAGAAAACCCGCCTGCGAGGACTGAAGGCCACTTGGCTGCTGCGGAGTTATAGCCGTACACCGACCTTTTTTTCGCAGCGTTTTTCTGAGCAAGTTATTGCTCAGAAAAACGCTGCGAAAAAAAGGTACCGCCCAAAAAAAATTATAAATCTAGTGTATCGGCTATTATATCCAGATTCATACTTCGAGCACTGGCATCAAAGATTTCTTTGTATTTGCCGTTTTGGGTATAGAGCTCCTGGTGAGTGCCGCTCTCTGCCACGCGTCCTTCATCTAGCACATATATCTTGTCAGAATCTACTATTTGGCTGAGCGAGTGTGAAATTACAAGCACCGTGCGGTCTTTCTTTATAGCATCTAGGCTATTTTTTATCTGCTCTGTTGCTATAGCGTCCAGGCTAGCGGTGGGCTCATCGAGTATGATGATTGAAGGGTCTTTGAGAAATAGGCGTGCTATAGCCACTCGCTGCTGCTGGCCACCGCTTAGCAGTTGGGCATTGTGGTCATAGCCATCTTCTAATTGCATGATTTGTTGATGCAGGTAGGCTTTTTTTGCGGCACTTTCTACCTCTTCTCTTGTGGCGTCCATGCGTCCATAGCGTATGTTTTCAAAAATGCTACCGTGGAAAATGTGGTTGCGCTGTAGCACGAGGCCTATTTGATCGCGTTGCGCATCATTGTCATAATCTGCGAGAGGTATGCCGTCTAGCGTCATGAGACCGGTTTGGGGTTCATAGAATTTGCACAACAAATTCACTATGGTGCTTTTCCCGGCGCCGCTCAAGCCTACCAGAGCTGTGGTTTTGCATTTCTCTATATGCATGGTAACGTCGTGCAGTGCTTGATGACCGTTAGGATAAGCAAAATTTACATTTTGCAGTTG
Organism: Weeksellaceae bacterium; assembly: GCA_030535475.1. GTDB lineage: Bacteria > Bacteroidota > Bacteroidia > Flavobacteriales > Weeksellaceae > JAUNRT01. Next base: position 10,291 of record JAUNRT010000050.1, read on the forward strand.
GAAATCACCTTGAATTTTAGCTTCATACTCGCCACTAATTTCTTTTTCTTCTTCTGCGTTGAGGATTTCAAAGAAGCTTTCTGCGTAGATCAGAGCATCATTCATCTGATCATATATGCGGTGCAATTGGCGTATAGGTGCAGACACGTTGTTGAATAGCATAATATGCAGCATTATTGCGCCCAAAGTGATGGTTTGATTGAGTACCAAATAGGCAGTGAGGATGATGATAAGGACTACGCCTATTTGTTCCAGAAAAGACTTGATGCTGTCATACAAAAAGTTGGTTTTGCGGGTATAGAGTTGGCTGTTCATCAAATCCATTTGCAGATTGTACTGTTTTTCGCTTTCATACTTCTCGCGGTTGAAGCTTTTGATTACAAAAATGGATTGAATGATGTTGATGAGCCCATGAGATTTGTTTTCTCGTTGGCTGCGCAAATGTCGGCGTACCCCGAGCAGTTTTTTTGCTTGCCGCATGCTCACCCAGAAATATATAGGTATGACCATGGTTGCAGTGAGCCCAATGTAGAAGTTGGCCAAGTACATGATCACCAACGCTATGATGGCGTTGGAAAATAGAGGCAGTATGTCTATGAAGAAGTTCTGTACTAGCCGCGTAAGACTTTCTACCCCTCTGTCTATTCTGGTTTGTAGTTTGCCGGTGGCGTGGTCTTCATCTAGGAAAAAGGATGATCTATATTGTAATATGCGATCTACTGCGGCTTGTGCCAAGGTGCTAGAAACACTGATGCGTATTTTTTCACCATAATACTTTTGGCCAAATTGTATGAATATGTTTAGCAACTCTTTGCCGAAAAGTATGGCAGAGATGATGGTGAGCACACGCACACCTTCTTCCATAGGATTGGGCAGATTCATAAGCCTTTCTACCTCATCTACGGTGTATTTGAGCACAAGAGGATTTACTTGAGCGGCGAGTGCACCTATAAATGTAAGAAAGAGAGTGCCGCCTATCATTACCCGGTAGGGTCTGATAAACGGCACTAAGTTTCTATATATGCTTACAAGATCAGTGGCGCGTTGCAGGGATTCAGAATGTTTTTTGCGCTTTGTCATTCCAATAAAACTGCAATTTACGCCATTTTCACCTTTCTGCAATCATAAGCATATTTTTTGGATTGTTATTTCTTGATCCATTTAGTGAATATCACCTCTTTCTCATTCTGCACACGTATGAAGTAAACTCCTGCTGCTGCGTGTGATAAGTGGAAAGTGTGGGTGATAAACTGCTCTCTGTTTTGGAAATGTCTCAGGTAAATAGACTTACCCGCAGCATCAAACACTTGCACTACCATTGGCCCTGCTTCTTCTGCCATTTGCATACGGAAGATACCATTGTTTGGATTAGGAAGCACAGCAATGCTATTTTCTATATTCACTACTTCCTCTACTGCCAATTGACCTAAAACCTCATTGGATTTGTGGATTATGTATCCTCCAATTCTATAATGAGGGTTGTAACCGTCATTACAGTTCGGGCAGGTTTGTCCGCTCACGCAATTCGGGTTGTTCGGGTGACAGTAGTCTTGATAGGTAGGATGGAAGATATAATCCAATTGGAACGTGTTGTCTATATATGGTGTAAGATCATACATATACGGTGGTGCTATAGTGCCTGGGCACCATCCAGCACGGTCATAATACCAAGTACCAAACTGGCCATTACATCCATCTGGGTTAGGATTACAAGTTTGTCTCAAAGGCTGTGTGAAGGTGTTGACACCATTGATTTGGAAGTGGTGTGTGGCGTAATAAAACTCTGCGGCATTGCCCGTGTTGTTTTGTCCCCAACCGTGTCCAGTAGTCACAACTCTCATTTGCGTTTCTTGCGTATTGTCCGGCGCAATGATTGTTCTTTGCGGCATAGGTTGCAGATTGGCAGGGTCGCCAAATTGGTAATAACCTTGCCACAATTCTTGTATAGCTGTATAAGTATATTCTGGTGTCCCTAATTGGTAATCAAGATTTAAGGTAAACTGCCAGCCTCCTGTTCCCCAGGTGTCTATGTAAACTCTAAACTCTACTTCACCTTGTAGTATAGACTCGTAGTCTGTAACGTCAAGCTCATGTGAGCAAGCTATGCCATACGGTGTAATGTAGCGGATGAGTTCTACCCATTTGCCTTGAGGATTCTTAATTTGCACAAATGCCAATCTGTCCCAATCATCACAACCTCCAGGTACATTGGGACAAGTTACTATCCAGTCTGCCTTGATGTGATCATAAGTTCCCACAAACTGCGGCATTGTAAAGGTGCCATAATACCACTGCACGCCCATAGTACCAAAGTCTATGATACCGTTGTCTATTGTAGTCTCATATCTATCACCGGTTGGTTGCGTTACAGTTACAGTTCTGGTAATTTCAGAAGTCATACCGTTGTTGCCAATGGCGCGAATCACGATGTTGTGCGTTCCAAATTCTGAAGGTGTCCACCATGCTACGCCATGAGCGTTTTCAAACTCAGTCTCAAGCGCAACGCCATTTACCAGGAATTCTATGTTGGCAATAGATAGCACCTCTTCTTCATCTATGCTAGCATAAGCATAGAGAGGATATGGGATGAGGTTATTCATTTCCACAGGATATTCTTCTGTGATTCTTGTAAACACTTCCGGCGCTATGGTGTCTGTATTGATCACCTCTATGGTCATCTGATAATCAAGTGGGTAGTACTCTGCATTGCCTACTTGGCTGATGCCAATCACCAAAGTTCCTCCCTCGCCGGTGAGTGTTACCACATTGCCATTGATGGTAGCCGGCCCGGAAATTACTGTGTAGGTAAGCGGCAATCCTGAATTGGCTGACGCTTCTATGGCAAAAGGCTCTTGATCTGCATATACTTGCTGTATGTTGTTTACTGTAAGCACTTGGTTGTTCTGTCCAGTTGGGTCACACTCTGCACCTCCAGTTACACGTCCGGCATAAATTTCTGCGACGGCTATGTGCGGATCGTTAGAATAGTTGCTCAAAATTTCTAGCTTGAAATATCTGGCATTTATAGGCTGAAAAGAGATATTGGCGGTTTGCCCCGGTGCATTTACGTTAGGATATACAAAGTCACCGGCAGATTGCACGGGATCCCAATTTTCGCCATCTGTGCTCAAGTAAAGATTGTAGGCTCTGGGTTTTGCAGAGTTGCCGTCTGCTCTTGATACGATAGACAGGCTATTCATAGGTTGCACTTCGCCCATATCTATGGCAATAAAATGCGGATAAGAGGGCGTGAAATTCTGCCAGCGCGAGTGCCAAAAAGTGTTGAGATTGCTGTCTATAGCATGAATAGCTCTACCGTTGTTTTGGCCTTCACCAGATGCTTCTTGAGTATCAAAGCTATGCACAGACCAATTGGTGCGTGGTATAACTTCTGTATTGCATTGAGCTTGCAACCAGGCAAAGCTCAATGCAATGAATAGAAGTGAAGTAATTCTTTTCATTGTGAATTAATATGATTTTTACTTTTTGATAATTTTTATGCTCTGGGCATGATTATCTTGGATTACTCTTACAAAATATACCCCTGTCGCTAAACCATGAGCGTGTACTACATGTTCTGTAGAATGAGTGATGCCGTGACGCACAAGTTTACCATTCACATCAAAGATTTGATATTTGAGTCCATCATTTTCTGCTTTGATGATGAATTGGTCTTGAACAATACTTGGGTAAATGCCTATTTTGGAAGCTACTGCTACATCAGATACAGACATTTGCTCTTGCAAATTGAGGTTTGGATACCCGTCATTTACTTCTGGATGGTAAAACCACACAATGTTTTCGGTGTCAACATTGAGCATGTCTGCAAAGTTTGCAGTTGTCATTTCTGCTGTAGGCAATCCTGTAACGTCAAATGGTGATGCACCTGCTTCTTGGTTGCCAATAGCCGGAAAACTGTTCAAATCGGAATCATAGTAAGAGTTTTCTATCAATGCAGTTTCTGTAGAGCCTACAAATGCACCCGCATCTTCTACTTGAGATACAGTACCGGTAGAGTAACAATTGTGGATTTCGCTCATGTATTCAGGTGATCCGAAAAAGCCTCCGGCTCTGAACATTGTTGCAAATACATTGCTTCGAGAATAGCTATTGAAAACCTTGTTTTCACGGTCTGGTCCAAATGCCATGGTGCTGAAACCTGCAAATCCGCCAATGATGTATTCACCTGAAACTGTGCCGGCTGAATAAGACTCATGCACTTCTGTCTTGTCCCAAAGTGTTCCTACAAAACCACCAATTTGGTTGACACCCACTACGCTACCTTCTGCGGAGCATCTGTTCACCACAGAATTGGTCAAAGCACCACCTAGCATACCACCGGCATTGTAGCCAGTAATAAGCACTGAGTGCCCGGTAGAATGACAGTTTTCTAACAATCCATCATTGTATAAGTTCCCTACCACAGTTCCGGCTGTATCCGCACCTTGTACTATAGCATTTGTCATGCGTACATTACGGATTGTGGCAGCATTGGTTTGGCCAAAAAGTCCAAGAAAATCTTCTCCCGGACGATTCACAACCATGTTGTGCACAGTAAAGTTGTTACCATTGAAAACGCCACTGAATGGATTGTTGTTGTTTACACCGATCGGTGTCCACAGATTACCACTTAGTTGAATGTCGCCTGAGAGCTCTATGGTCTTGCCAACCATTGAGTTACCTTGAGCCACAAGTAAGCTCAAACCTGCAAGTTGCTGCGGAGTAGATAGGGTAAATGTGTCTTCAGATCCATTGTACCAATCTGTTTCTGCAGAGTCTGCCCATTGGGTAGTGGGTAGGTCTTCATTGCTGAAAGCTACATAGTTAAAAGATGAATCTTGGAATGCCATATTAGGAGCCTTATAGTCTTGACCGAACAATGTTGCGGTGCCTAATACTGCTAAACAGCTGATTTGTAAAATTTTATTCATTATTTTTTATTTATTTGAAAAATTGTTGATGATAAATTCAATGGCCATATTGTAGCCGGCTAAGCCATGACCGGAATATGTGGCTACGCAAGCTTGTGAAGTGAGCAACGTATGTCTAAAAGATTCTCTGGTTTGTGGTTGGCTTATATGCACTTCAACTACAGGGATTTCTATAGCATAAATCGCATCCAAAAGCGATACCGAATAGTGTGAAAGTCCTCCGGGGTTCATGACCGCAGCGGAATTTTCGCGAAAACCGATTTCATGTAAAAAATCAATGAGCTCACCTTCATGATTGCTTTGAAAATAATTGAGGTTTACATGATTGAAGTCATTTTCAAGGCTTTTGAAATATTCTTCAAAGCCCATTTCACCATAGATATCTGGTTGCCTCTTGCCCAGCAAATTGAGGTTGGGACCATTGATGATGAACAAATTGTACTTCATACACCTTGTAAAGCGCAAATAATAAATGCGAATATATCAATAAAAATTGATAAATTTTATTTCAATTATGGTAAAATCCCCGTAATTTTACCCTTGATTAAGTGATTTTTTATGGCAAAGACATTTCAAACTCTGGGCGAATTTATTATCGAAAACCAGGGTGATTTTCAGTATTCAACAGGTGAACTTTCTAGACTACTCAGCTCCATAAGGCTTGCTACAAAAATTGTAAACCATCAGGTGAACAAAGCGGGACTTGTAGAGGATATCTTAGGCGATGTGGGCGAAGACAATGTGCAAGGTGAAGCACAGAAAAAACTGGATGTGTTTGCCAACGAAACATTCATCAAAGCTTTGATACAGAGGGAGGTAGTATGTGGTATTGCTTCTGAAGAGAATGAATACTTCATACCTGTAACCAACGGCAGCAATGCACACTTGAGCAAGTATGTGGTGCTCATAGATCCATTAGACGGATCTTCTAATGCCGATGTAAACGTGACTGTAGGTACTATTTTCTCTATATATCGTAGAGTTACTGAGCCCGGCACACCGGTGACACTAGAAGATTTTTTGCAACCGGGCAACAAACAAGTAGCTGCCGGATATGTGGTGTACGGCCTTTCTACCATGCTGGTTTACACAACAGGTAAAGGTGTAAACGGCTTTACGCTAGATCCAAATCTGGGAATCTTCTATCTGTCGCATCCAAATATGCAATTTCCGGAAGATGGAAAGATCTACTCTATCAATGAGGGTAATTATGTGCATTTCCCGCAAGGAGTGAAAGATTACTTGAAGTATTGTCAAAAATCTGAAGGGGATAGACCTTATACTTCTCGCTACATAGGCTCTTTGGTTTCTGATTTTCACAGAAATATGCTCAAAGGCGGTATTTATATTTATCCGTCAGGTACCAACAATCCGCATGGTAAGCTGCGCTTGCTCTATGAGTGTAACCCTATAGCTTTCATAGCCGAACAAGCCGGTGGCTTTGCTAGCGATGGCTATAAGCGCATCATGGACATAAATCCTACTGAGCTGCATCAGCGTGTGCCGTTTTTCTGCGGTAGCAAAAACATGGTGAAGGATGCGGAGGAGTTCATGGCGAAATACCCTGAGGATAATAAGAATTATTGATTTATCTGTTTATTCTAAGCTATGTAGAAATCGAACTACACTTGCTTTGATTAGTTGAATAAGTTCTAAAAATAAAAATAACCTGCTGCGCACGCGTAGCAGGTTTTTTTGTTCTAGAGAATTGTATTTTGTTTTAAATCCCTTGTAAATCAGCTTGAATGCTTATTTCAAAGGCTGGCCAATACATGGTGATGCATCTACTTGGTATGCCACTTTTACTACTTTTTTGGTGCAAGTTTCTTTTTGTCACAAGGGGTACAAAACCAATTCCCGACATCACCGGCGCGCTTGCCTCCGCTGAGTGAGCCTTACAAGAAACGGTCTCATCTAGTTGAAATTGATATTGGTTGTCTGCGGTGTGGTGCAATGCTACTTCTACCTTTAATCCGCTGATGCAGCGGAGGTAGCAAAGTGCATCATGGGCATATCTTTATCTTCCTGAACCATTATTTCTAAACTAAGACCGTTGCACGGCAAAACAGTTGAAACTTGTAGTTTAAATATTTGA
>JAUNRT010000051.1 GCA_030535475.1 Weeksellaceae bacterium
AGTCTGTTGTGCGCAGATTCACTTTTGTCTGACTTATGGGAAAATTTCTCTGGCAAAGTAAGGGTAAATAAGGCAAAAAGCATATCTTTGTGGGATTAATCGTTTTGTAGTAAAGATTGAATATGGATAGATTTTCTTTCCTCAATGCAGTACATGCTGAGTTTGTAGAAGAACTCTATGAAAAATATAAGAAATTTCCTGATGCGGTAAACAGTTCATGGCGCGCATTTTTCCAGGGTTATGATTTTGGCCAAGAAAATTATGGTCTCAACGGCGAGTTCGATGCCGCAGAGGCGCTGGCCTCTGACCCGCACATCTGTGATGATGTGAGAAAGGAGTTTCGAGTGATAGACCTTATCAATTCTTACCGCAAACACGGACACCTGTTTACAGACACCAACCCTGTACGCGACCGTAGAGAGTATCCGGCATTGCTAGAACTCTCCAATTTTGATCTCAATGACCATGACCTTGAGGTGGAGTTTGAAGCCGGCGTGCTGGTAGGCAAAGGCGGTAAGAAGACACTCAAGAAAATCATTGAGCATCTGGAGATCATTTATTGCGCTTCTATAGGAGTGGAATATATGTATATACGTGAGCGCGAGACCAAACAATGGATTCAAGACTGGCTCAACGAAAATCTCACTGAACCGCAACTTTCCAAAGAGGAGAAGCGCCAAGCGCTACACAAGCTGAATGAGGCTGTGGCTTTTGAAAGCTTTCTACACACAAAGTTTGTGGGACAGAAGAGATTTTCTGTAGAAGGGAATGATACTGTTATCCCTGCCTTGGATGAAGCCATAAATCGTGGTGCTGAGCTGGGTGTAAAAGAATTTGTAGTGGGCATGGCACACCGTGGCCGCCTCAATGTGCTAGCCAACATTTTCAGAAAACCATACTCTCAGATTTTTTCTGAGTTTGAAAAAAAGGAGTTTGAAGAAGATTACTTTGATGGGGATGTGAAATATCACTTGGGCTCAACTACTACCACCAAAACTTATAAGGGCAAGGAGGTAAAAATCAATTTGGCGCCCAACCCTTCACACCTAGAGGCTGTGGCTTCTCTGGTAGTAGGTATCACACGAGCTAAGGCTGACCTGGAATATGAGCAAGATTATCGCAAAATACTGCCAATAGTGTTGCACGGTGATGCTGCTATAGCGGGCCAAGGTATTGTGTATGAAATTGCACAGATGGAAACCCTTGATGGCTACAAAACCGGTGGTACACTGCACATAGTGCTCAATAACCAAATCGGTTTTACTACCAACTATCTTGATGGACGCTCTAGTACATACTGCACAGATGTGGCCAAAATCAACATGTGCCCGGTGATGCACGTCAATGCAGATGATACAGAAGCAGTAATCCACGCCATACGTTTTGCCATAGACTACCGTCAAAAATTCCAGCGTGACATCTATATAGACCTACTCGGTTATAGAAAATATGGACACAATGAAGGGGATGAGCCAAGATTTACACAACCCAAATTATATAACATCATTGCCAAGCATCCCAATGCTAGAGAAATCTATAAAGAGGTGCTCTCACAAGAAGGCATTGTAGGAGAGGAGTTCATCCAAGAGATGGAGCAAGACTTCAAAGATATTCTTGAACAACACTTTGAAGATTCTAAAAAAATTGAAAAAAACACGCTCGATCCCTTTATGCCAGAACTTTGGGATGGTATAAACATAGCTTTGGAGCATGAGATGTTGGAAAGTGTGGACACCAAATTCTCCGGTGACACACTCAAAGAAATCACAGAGGTGATTACCACATTGCCAGAGCCAAAAAAAGATTTTATAAGAAAAGTAGTGCGCTTGCATGAGCAGCGTAGAGACATGGTCTTCAAACATGACAAGATAGACTGGGGTATGGCAGAAGCGCTAGCCTATGGTTCATTGCTCACAGAAGGCTTTAACGTGCGCGTGTCTGGTGAAGACGTAGAGCGCGGCACCTTCTCTCACCGCCATGCCGTGGTGAAAAAAGAAACCAATGAGGAAGAATTTATCTTGCTCAACCACTTGCGTGAAGATCAAGGTTGGATGCAAATCTACAACTCGCTACTCTCTGAGTATGGTGTGCTAGGGTTTGACTATGGCTATGCCATGGCTGCACCCAACACACTCACCATCTGGGAAGCACAGTTTGGCGATTTTGCCAATGCCGCTCAGATTATCATAGACCAATACATCTCTGCTGCAGAAGACAAGTGGAAAATACAAAATGGTCTGGTAATGCTCTTACCGCACGGCTACGAAGGGCAAGGAGCAGAACACTCATCAGCTAGACTGGAGAGATTTTTACAACTCTCTGCACAGGCCAATATGTTCATAGTCAATTGTACCACACCTGCAAACTTCTTCCATGCACTGCGCAGACAACTGCATGCAGAGTACAGAAAGCCACTTGTGGTGTTCACGCCAAAGAGTCTTTTGAGACACCCACTTGTAGTGTCACCATTAGAAGACTTGAGCAATGGCACATTCCACACATGGTTTGATGATGATTTTGTAGATAAAGACAAAGTAGAGAGAGTAGTCTTCTGCCAAGGCAAACTATACTATGATTTGCATGCTCACAGAGAGGAAAACAAAATAGAGAACGTAGCACTTATACGTCTAGAGCAGCTATATCCGCTAGATTTGGAGTTGTTTGAGAAAGTACTGAAAAGCTACCCAAATCATACCTCTGTGATGTGGTCACAAGAAGAGCCGGAAAACATGGGAGCATGGGCATACATATACCGTGTCACCCGCAAACTCAAAATAGATTGGGAATTTGTATCACCACGTGCAAGTGCAGCTCCGGCAAGCGGATCTACCAAGCGCTGGAGCAACAACCAAGCAAAAGTAATCAACGACACCTTTAATTTTTCAGAAAATAGATAAACGTATTTTATTCTTATGAGCGTACTAGAAATGAAAGTCCCTTCACCGGGAGAGTCAATCACAGAAGTAGAGATCGCATCCTGGTTGGTGAGCGATGGCGATTATGTAGAGAAAGATCAACCCATCGCAGAGGTTGACTCAGACAAAGCTACACTAGAACTACCGGCAGAAGAAAGCGGTATCATCACCCTCAAAGCAGAAGAAGGTGATGTAGTACAGGTAGGTGAAGTGGTGTGCCATATAGACACCAGTGCACAAAAACCTGATGGCGACAGCAATGATGGCAAAAAAGACAAATCTGCAGAGTCTGAAAGCCAAAAAGATGAAAAATCAAAAGAGCAGCCAAAAGGTGATAACGCCAAAACCACTCCGGAAGAAGTACGCAACAACCAGCCAAAAACCGAGTTGGCAGAAGCAGCTACGCAAGACATGCAGCCGCCACCCACATATGCTACCGGTAGCAGCTCGCCTGCGGCTCGCAAAATCATGAGTGAAAAAGAAATCGCTGCAGATCAGATCCAAGGTTCTGGTAGAGACGGCCGCATCACCAAAGCAGACGCAGAGAATTACGTACCATCAATGGGCACAGCACCTGCGCATGGCAATCGCGGCACAGAGCGCAAAAAACTCTCATCTCTACGCCGCCGATTGGCACAGAGACTCGTACAAGTGAAGAATGACACCGCTATGCTCACTACTTTCAATGAGGTGGACATGAGCGCAATCTTCGAGCTACGCGAGCAGTACAAAGACCAATTCAAGGAAAAACATGGAGTCGGCCTTGGTTTCATGTCATTTTTCACCAAAGCAGTAGTACGCGCATTGCAGCAATTCCCAGAAGTCAATTCTATGATAGACGGTGATTTCAAAGTCAGCTATGATTACATAGATATCAGCATCGCCGTTTCAGGACCCAAAGGCCTTATGGTGCCAGTGATACGCAATGCAGAAAACCTCACATTCAGAGGAGTAGAGCAGAGCATCAAAGATCTTGCAACCAAAGTACGTGACGGAAATATCAGCATAGATGAGATGACAGGAGGTACATTCACCATCACCAACGGTGGAGTTTTTGGTTCTATGCTTTCAACTCCAATCATCAATCCGCCGCAATCTGCCATCCTAGGCATGCACAACATTGTTGAGCGCCCGGTGGTGAAAAACGGCGGCATCGCCATCGCCCCTATCATGTACGTGGCACTCTCTTATGACCACCGCATCATAGACGGCCGCGAATCTGTGGGCTTCCTAGTAGCCATCAAAGAGGCTTTGGAAAACCCAACAGAGCTGCTCATGGATTCCAACAAGGAACAAGATATCCTCAGGGCTCTAGAGCTGTAAACCACATAAACACCCGCTTCGGCGGGTTTTTTTATGCATCAAACCTAATGGAAAAAGCAATACATACTTTATTTTTTATTTTTTTTTAGGAGCTATTTCCCGCTGCCCGCTGCAATCTTGCTCACCCACAGCCGCATCTGCCGAGTTTTGGGCACGTCCGCTATCGCTCCAGTACCCAAAACCCTGGCAGCTGCATAGGCTGTGGGTTTTGCAAGGATTTCCGCTCGCATCGGGGCTAAACTTTTCACTAACTTAGTTTCAGAAAACCTACACACATCATTTTTATTAGCTCACATTTTTATTCATTATGGGAACAGCATTGTGGCAAACTTTGGAAAATAGTTCACATTAAGAGTGATTTTTTCTGTTCATTAAATGGTTTTCAACAATAAGAATCACCTACCCGAATTCATTTGAGTTGGCAATCTTCGGCAAAGGCTTTCTGATTTATAGCTATATTTGTAGTATGCAGACATTTAAGAGATATTTCGTCAAATTTTCAGTGCTGACACTACTCGGAGCACTATTTGTTTTCACTTCATGTGCCACAAAACCCTTGCCCGAAGCACAGACTTTACACAAATCTGATCAGCTACATATTCAAAAACTCACCAAAAATGTTTACATACACACAAGCTATTTATCTACAGAATCTTTTGGAAATGTAGCGTGTAACGGAGTAGTGTTTTTAGATAATAACGAAGCTGTGATTTATGATACACCGGTAGATGATGCCAGTTCTGCAGAACTGCTCAATTGGTTGGCAAATCATGGAATCACAAAAGTCAATGCCGTTATAGCATCGCATTTTCATGAAGATGCTCTTGGCGGGCTGCAGGAGTTTCATAGCAGAGGTATCGCATCTTATGCGCATCCAAGAACTCCGGAATTGGCAAGAGAAGATGGTGTGACACACCTACCACAAAACACCATAGATGGGAGTAGAGTGTTCAATTTTGGCAACAGAACTATCGTTGCCGTATATCTGGGCGAAGGTCACACAGCAGACAATATCATTGCCTACTTCACAGATCAGCGCGTGCTAGCGGGTGGCTGTTTGGTAAAAGAACTCAATGCCGGAAAAGGCTATACTGAGGATGCTAATTTGCCACAATGGCCTACAACCATTAGAAGAGTTCAGCAACACTATGGCCGAGGGAGAATTGTGATACCGGGACACGGTGCCTATGGCGGCAAAGAACTATTGCAATATACCAGAGAATTGTTTGAGGAAAAGCCCTAAGAGAGCTTCCGATTTATAGAAAAACTTAGTCCTTTTTTACTGAGTACTTGGCAGGTTCTCGCAAGAGAACCTGCGAGAAAAGGATTGAAGCGGTATCCTTGTGCAGTCTGTGCATAATACAAACCGCGCTGTTGCGGTACCGGGTCGCGGCTCATCCGCGAGAGTGTGCCGCAGCAGCGGGGTTTGTATGCACAGACAAGCAAGATTTGAGCTGAAAGCCTGGTCCCGTTCTTACGGGATTCTCCCAAAAAATAAAAATTTAATAAAAGTTAAGCCTGGAAACAATTGATTTCTAAACCCGTTGCAACAAACTCTTGGCTTGCTGTGTGGCGGCTTCTGTCACCTGACCGGCACTCAACATTTTGGCTATCTCTACAATCCGATCTTCCGGACTCAAAACCCGAATTTCTGATGAGGTTTTGCCGTCTTTTTCTGACTTTGTTACATGTAGATGTGCTGTAGCCATCCCGGCAATCTGCGGTAGGTGTGAGATGGAAATCACTTGCGTATTTGCGCTTATCTGCTGCTGTATAAGGCCCATCTGCGCTGCCACCTTGCCTGAAACGCCTGCATCTATTTCGTCAAAAATCAGGGTTGGAAGTTGCATCTTTTCGGCCACAGATTTTTTGATTGCAAGCATCACACGCGATCGCTCACCACCAGATATTGATTTCTCTAAAGACTTAGGGGCAAGGCCTTCATTCGCTGAAAAAAGGAGTTGCAATTCTGTGAAGCCATGCTGCGAAAGTGCTGACCTTTTTGTGATCTGGAAGGTGAATTTTGCTTTTTCCATTGACATCTGTTGCAAGCTCTGTTGCCACTCTTTTTCTAAGTGTTTCACGGCCTGGAGTCGGGCCTTGTGAAGCTCAAGAGCAATTTTTTCTGCTTGTGAGGTGATGTTGGAAATTTGTTTTTCTAACTGAGCAATTTGTTCATCTAGCTGCATTTGATTTTCTAGCTCTAGCGATAGCTGGTCCTGTATGCTGATGAGCTCTGCTATAGTATGTACCTGATGCTTGGCCTGCAGTTGCTGCAATTGGTTCCAAATGTTTTGTAGCTCAGCGAGTTTTTCAGGATCTGGCTCCAATTTTTGTTCCCACTCTTCAAATTCACTAAGCAAATCTTTGCTCTCGAAATACAGCGATTCTAGTCTTTCTATTGCGCTCTCCAATCCGGGAATTTGGTTTTTCAGCGATTTTCCCTGATTGTTGGCTTGGTGAAGCTGGGTGATAATTCCTATCTCCGGATGATCTAATTGCTGAATAATTTGCTGTAATTGCAGCAAACTACTATCCACATTAGTCAATAGTTGTATCTCTTGCTGAAGAGAGGTTTCATCAAGATTTTCTAACTGCTGTTGTTGGAGTTCCTCTAGCAAGAAATTTTTATAATCTTGCTGCTTGAGCTGTTCTGCTTGCTGTGCTCGCAGTTGGTTGAGATTTTTTTGATTTTCTTGTAGCTGACTATATAGTAGATTGTACTCTTGCACGAGCGCAGTTTGACCTGCGACAATGTCTAAGCTTTGTATTTGAAAATCCTCTTCAATGAGTTGATCGGTGTCAAATTGTGAATGTATGTCAATGAGTTTACTGCTCAAACTCTGCAGGAATTTGAGAGTAACGGGAGTGTCATTCACAAAAGCACGTGATTTGCCATTGGGCAGCAATTCACGGCGAAGAATTGTGGTATTGTCAAAATCTACGTCATGGGCTTCAAACCAATTCTCTAAATCAAGATTTGCAATGGAAAAATGCGCTTCAACAATGCATTTGCGGGTAGCATCTTTGATGCTGGAGAGGTCTGCACGTTCTCCCAAGGCTAGTTTTAGAGCGCCTAACAAGATGGATTTTCCTGCACCTGTTTCACCCGTGATCACAGTGAATCCGGGTGAAAACTCGAGTTGTAGCGCCTCAATGAGCGCATAGTTTTTTACAGATAATTGAAGCAGCATACTTCAAAAAGTAGTTATTGGGAGATACGGTTCCACTCGGCACTATGCACGGAAGCAATCGTGTTGAGCATATCCTTCATTTTGGTGAGTTGTGCCGTGGTACGAACGCCACCGGAGAAAATGTTACCGATTTCGTTTTTCTTGGTTTGCATGAAGATATCTAATGGATAGTTTTGCGCATAATTGTTGGTGCGCTGATAGTTTTCTAGTGTGAGAATGGTGTTGGCAATACTGTTTTTTGCTTGCAATTCGTTCTGTGTCATCATATCTAGCCCCATTCTGTGATAGTTGTAATATGCCGTGCGTAGTGTGCTGTTTTTGGGATTTAGCAGGTCATTGATGAGTCCTGTGCGTGTTCTTGGCCCGGAAACAGAAGACCAACCGTCAAATGGTGCATTTTGCGCATTGTTTGCAATGTTTTGTGCTATACGGAAGTATTCTGTACCACCATTTCTTTCGAAGGTATCTGCATCATATCCCAAAATCAGATAGATGTAGAAGCCTATAGCGTCTGTAAGGTTTTTGTTGGAAAATCTTCTCTGGTTAAAAATAAGTTGCTCATATTCTGTATAGTCAAATGTAAATGAGGTATCATTTATATTGAGTATTGGACTATGATAATTTGTGTTGAAAATTGGGCGACGACTTTGTATGAGCAGATGCGCTCTGAATTGATTGTTGCTAATCCTTTCTTGTATTATTAGGGTAATATTAGCCTCAATGCGTTCGTGCATTTTGTAGGTTTTCTCTGTCCATCGAGTGGTATTGATGAAGTCATTCAATGAACTTTGAAGTGCTTCATAAGCTACGTTTGAGGATCCACGTACATTGGTGAAATCTACCTGCACATTGGCGATGATTTCCTGTGAGTACGTGAGATTTTGCCCAACGATGAAAAGGAATATGTAGATGAGTTTTTTCATGATTTTTAGAAATATGTTTTAGCTACAAATTGCAGTATGTCGGCGGCGACCTCGTTCTTGCTTTTTAAGTCAAAACTTATGTTGTTTTCTCTAGTAACAAAGGTAACTTTGTTTGTGTCTGTGCCAAATCCGGCGCCGGCATCTTGCAATGTATTTAGAACGATGAGATCAGCGTTTTTATTATTCAGTTTGCTCTGCGCGTTTGCTATGGCATTCTCGGTTTCCAGTGCAAAACCTACTACAATGGTTTCACCTTTATCCGCTGCCAGAGTTTTGAGAATATCCGGATTTTTGATGAGATCTATCTGCATCTGTTCACTGGATTTCTTGATTTTCTGATCTGCGATGTGCGCCGGCTTATAGTCTGCTACCGCTGCGGAAAAAACCGCTACATCTGATGCCTTAAATACTTTTTGACAAGCGGTTAGCATTTGATCTGCGGTTTGCACGCGAATCAATTCTATGTTTGGATGTTCTATTTCAAGTGAAACAGGGCCACTTACTAAAGTAACCTTTGCGCCCATTTCCGCCGCTTTTTGTGCAATGGCAAATCCCATTTTTCCTGTAGATCTATTACCAATAAATCTTACAGGATCTATGTTTTCATAAGTAGGACCGGCAGTAATTAGAACTTTTTTGTCTTCCCACTCGAGAGTTTCAGAATTTTGGAAAAAACCTTTGATGATTTTTTCAATATTTTCTGGTTCTTCCATTCTCCCTTGTCCACTCAATCCACTAGCCAAAAATCCACTGGCTGCCGGAATAATATGGTTACCAAAAGATGCAATTTTTTCTAAATTGTACTTGGTGGTGGGATGTTGGTACATATCTAAGTCCATGGCTGGCGCCACGTACACGGGACATTTCGCAGAAAAATATGTTGCCAATACCAAGTTGTCGCAAATACCATGTGCCATTTTGGCTAAAGTGTTTGCGGTAAGTGGGGCTATGAGAATAATGTCAGCCCACAAGGCAAGCTCTACATGATTGTTCCATGTGCCATTATCGCCTTGAAATGTCGAATATACCGGGTTGTTGGATACTGTGGCAAGCGTGAGTTTGCTCACAAAAGCTTCTGCGTCTTCTGTGAGCAATACCTGCACTTGTGCTCCTTGTTTTATAAAGGAACGTACAAGATGTGGTGTCTTGTATGCGGCAATACCGCCGGTGACCGCAAAGAGTATTTTTTTTCCTTGTAGTACCGGCATAGTGTATTAAGCTTGTATATCTGGATTTCTATAATAGACTTGGTCGTTCATGAATTCGGCCAAGGCGATTGCAGTTGGTTTTGGAAGTCTCTCATAATGTTTTGAAACTTCAATTTGCTCGCGGTTTTCGAAAACCTCTTCTAGTGAATCGCTATGAGAAGCAAATTCGTCTAGTTTTTCGTTGAGTTCAGTTTTGAGTTCACTCTGTATTTGCTCAGATCTTTTACCCATGATTACAATAGCTTCGTACAGATTTCCTGTCTTTTCCTGTATAGCTGATCTATCATAAGTGATAGTAGTTAATTCTGGTTCGTGTTTTTTGTTTTCCATTGCTTTTCTGATGAAATGTATTTTTATGGATGTTTAATTTACTTCTTTTTTAGCCTTTTCCTCAGCTTCTTTTTTAGCGACTTCATAATTAGCTAGAGCTACCTCATGCTGTTCGGTTTCACGAATCAATTTATCTCTGAGATTATTAGCTTCTTGCGAAAATTTAGAGTTTGGATATGCTCTGGTGAAAAGTCTATGAGTGGTTAAAGCCTCTTGCAATCTAAGTTTCTTTTTGGCAAATGTACTTTGCAAAGCAAGCTCAGATTTCGATCTCAATTGATATATAAAGGCTTCTTCACGATATTTCGAGTCTGGAAAATCATCCAAGAAGTTGGCGAATGAAGTAGCCGCCGATTTATATTTCAATGTTTTGTGGTAAGAGCGGGCAATTTCAAAGTCTTTCTGCGCCAATTTCTCTTGTAATTCGTTGATGTATTGGTTTGCTTCAACAATTTTCTCAGAGTTTGGATATGTGTCTATGAAATTTTGAAGTTCGGTTATAGCTTCTCTGGTATTCTTTTGGTCTAAGTTATAATCCGGTGAACCTTGATAGTAGCTGAAAGCTGACATAAACAGAGCTTCTTCTGCTTTATCACTTCTACTGAATCCGGAGTGAAAATTCTTATACTGCCTTCCCGCCAAAGGGTAGTTTTTATCTTGGAAATTGGCATACGCAGAGTTGTAAGCTATCTGCTCTGCCTCATCCATACCTGCAAAATTTGATGCTACTTTACCATACAATTCTATAGCATATTGCCATTTTTCTTGTTCAAAGAGCGTGTTGGCTGCTGCGAGCATTTTGTCAGGGTCATTACTTTTCAATGCATTCTCATAAGTTTTATTGCAAGAGAAAAATAATAATGAAATGATTACAAGTGTGAAAATCTTTTGAAACATTTTGCAAAAATAAGACATATTAAATTAATATAACACTCACTTAATAAAGCAAGTCGAATGCCGAATTTTTATAAGGCATTATTAAGATTTTCTAAAATGTCCACTAAACCTTGAGTTGCTGCTACTAGTGGTAATCTAGTTTGTCTATTGCAAACACCTTGCAATTCGAGTAATGCTTTTATCCCTGTTGGATTCCCTTCAAGATAAATTGATCTTGTGATCTCTAGATTTTTATAATGTAGTTTGTAAGCTTCGTCAACTTTTCTATCTAATCCCAATCTTATCATTTCAGAATAGGTGGGTAGTGCTTGACCAATTACTGAAATAACACCGCTACCGCCAGCCAATACCATAGGTAATGCAAACTCGTCATCGCCGGACAACACCATGAAATCCGTCGGCTTGTCTTTTATGATTTCGGTAGATTGTAAAAAATTAGGAGAGGCCTCTTTTATAGCTACCAAGTTTGAAAACTCATGGGCTAACTTTAGCGTTGTTTCACCAGCAACATTTGCACCGGTACGACTCGGGACATTGTACAAAATTATGTCTTTGTCTGTATTCTCTAAGATAGCTTTGAAATGTTGATAAATACCTTCTTGATTTGGTCTATTGTAGGCAGGAGATACTGAAAGTACTGCGGTGTAATCATCTAAATTGGTGTTCTGAATTTCATGAATCACTTCCTTAGTGTTGTTGCCACCGATACCCAAAACTAAAGGCAGATCGCCATTGTTCTTTTCTTTGATAATGTCAATGACTTCTTTCTTCTCATCTTTTGACAGGGTTACACTTTCTGCAGTTGTCCCCATAAGCACAAGATACTCCACACCATTTTTCTTGGCGTGCGATACCAAATTTTCTACTCCTTTCTTATCTACACTGCCATCTTGCTTGAATGGGGTTACAAGCGCAACGCCTGTTCCTATTAAATCTTTGTTCATCCTAGGATTAAATGTTTTAGTTTGAGTAATTTGGAGCTTCTTTGGTTATCACAATATCATGCGGATGGCTTTCTTGCAAGCCTGCATTAGTGATTTTCACAAATTTTGTATTTTCCTTAAGTTCGGTTATAGTTTCAGTACCGCAATACCCCATGCCGGCACGCAAGCCGCCTAACAATTGATACACTACATCTTTCACGGACCCTTTGTAAGGTACGCGACCTTCTATACCTTCCGGAACCAACTTTTTAGCTTCTGTTTGGAAATATCTGTCTTTGCTTCCTCTTCGCATAGCAGCCAAGGATCCCATTCCTTGGTAAGTTTTAAATTTTCTGCCTTGATATATTACTTCCTCGCCCGGAGCTTCGTCTGTACCTGCAAATACTCCACCGAGCATTACACAATTAGCTCCGCTAGCAATAGCTTTCACAATATCTCCACTTAATTTGATTCCTCCATCTGCTATCACAGGTATATTATGTTCACGCGCTGCTTCATATACATTGTATACAGCAGACAATTGCGGCACACCTACACCAGCCACCACACGAGTAGTACAGATACTTCCAGGTCCAACCCCTACTTTTAGTGCATTGCATCCGGCAGCTATTAAATCTTTAGCAGCTTCTGGGGTTACAATGTTTCCACCAACAATGTCCAGCTCTGGAAACGAGGACCTTACTTCTTTGATTTTTTTGATGACTCCTGCAGAATGACCATGCGCAGAATCTATGGCAATCACATCCACACCTACCTTTACAAGTGCTTCTACACGTTGCAGCGTATCATCACCCACACCTACACCTGCACCTACACGCAGGCGTCCACGTGAATCTTTGCAAGCGTTTGGATATTCAGACAAATTATCGATGTCTTTGATAGTAATCAAGCCAATCAATTTGTATTCGTCGTTCACTATGGGTAATTTCTCAATTCTATTCTTGAGCAAAATTTCCTTCGCATCTTCCAAACTGGTGTGTATATGGGATGTAACTAAATTTTCTTTAGTCATCACCTCTGACACCTTTTGAGACATATCAGTTTGGTAACGAATATCTCGGTTAGTGAGAATGCCTATCAGCTTTTTATCTTCTTGTATTACAGGCAAGCCGGAAATCTTATATTTCTGCATCAAGTCTTCAGCGTCCTGCAATAGCTGCTCTGGTTTTAAAGTGATTGGATCTGAGATCATTCCATTTTCAGATCTTTTCACCAGATCTATTTCCTTGGCTTGGTCTTCAATACTCATATTTTTATGAATAAAAGATAGACCACCTTCCCTAGCAAGAGCTATTGCCATTTTAGATTCACTTACGGTGTCCATAGCCGCACTCACAATAGGAACATTCAGAATTATCTTCTCTGTAAGTTGAGTTTGAACGTTTACCTGATGTGGAAGAATTTTAGAAAAGGCTGGGACGAGTAGCAGGTCATCAAAAGTGTAAGATTCCTGTAAAATTTTATCGGTGATTGGCATAAAGCTTTTTGCCGAACAAATTTATGAATTATTTTTCACTTTTTATTTACCTATTTCAGATTTGATCCGAAAATACAATGAGCTTACTTTATCACCCATAATAATCAGTATATCAATAACTTTCCTTTATTGTTCAAATTTTAATTCTATTCTGAAAGGATGTAAAAAACTAGTTAGGTTCGATAAAAAATTCTAATTAGAACTTATTTTCCCCGCAATTCGTAAACATTAAAGCTCAGAATCAACCTAAATCATGAAAATCTGATTATTCTATTTCATTCTCTCATTCAATAGCTTTTGAGCTACGATTTTATCTGTCGGTAAATTCACCAAATCTGTTGTCAATTCTGATATTGGTATCCAAATAAGCTCTTCGATATTTGGGTCAATTACATCCATTTGATTTAGGTCTTTTACTACTACATAATAATATACTAGGAATAATTGCTCGTTAGGTTTGAACTTTGACCGCAGGAAGTCTTCATGGGTGTAAAAGTGCTGATAAGATTCTATTTCAAGATTGAGCTCCTCCATAAGTTCTCTCTGCAAACCAGCAACCAACCCTTCACCAAATTCAATCCCTCCTCCTGGAAATTTATACAATATCTCTCCGGCATAAGGCTCTTTAATCACTAACAATGCGTCTTCATGCACAATCAGAGCATAAACTCTGACATTAAATTGATTTATTTCTTCCATGCAATTGTCATATCTCGCCTGCCAATTGGCCCATTTTTCTTCATATACTCAAAACCCACCATACTCAAATTCTTCTTTAATGTTGCGTTACAAGCATAGGTTATGAATAGCCCGTTGTTTTGCAATGATTCGTATATTTTTCTCATGATAGATTCAGACCATAGCTCAGGTTGAACTCTAATGCTGAAAACGTCAAAATAGCATGCAGAGTAGTGTCTATCTTTCAATTCTATCGTTTCAAAATCAGATTGAATTTTCTTCAATGAAAAATTGTCTGAAATTTTCACCATTTCACCCCATGTTGAGGTATGAATTTTAGTGAAAATATCCTGAACATATTCTTTTTGTAAATCATATTTTTCCGCCAAGCTCGCAGCATAGTTTAGTTTTTCAACCTCTCCTGTTAGCAGAGGAAATTTCTCAATACTCGTGTATTCTATTGATTCTTTATTTTCATCAGCAAAAATTGCAGTCAGTAGTGCATTCAAGCCTGTGCCAAACCCAAATTCTAAAACGCGATTGTTTTCTTTTAAATTTAATTTCAGCCCATTTTCTATAAAGACATGCATAGACTCCTGTATAGCGCCATGCTTAGAATGATACGTTTCGTTCAGCTCCGGAAGAAAAATCGTAAAACTATTATCAGCAGTTTTTAAAAACGCTTTATCCTCATTCATCATCATAAATAATTTTCAAAATAACGGAATTATTTTAAGAATTTGATAAAAATTTATTATTTTTGAACACTTCAATTCGGAAATTAAAAAAATTGTCAAATATGAAAATAGAGCGTATAAAAGAATCTCGATTTACACCCGAGTCATTAAACATCAAATCATTCGGTAACATGTTTGGTGACCACATGCTGGTTTGCCACTACAAAGATGATGCATGGGGCAATCCGGAAATTCTACCATTTCAGAATATGTCTTTCTCACCTGCTTTGCAAGCCTTACACTATGGTCAGTCTTGTTTTGAGGGTATGAAAGCATATAAGTCAGAAGAAGGTGAAGTCTTTCTTTTCAGACCAGAAAAGAATTTTGAAAGAATCAACAATTCTGCAATTCGTTTAGACATGCCACCCGTTCCAAAAGACATCTTCATGGATGGGCTCAAAAAACTCATCGACATAGATCGTCAATGGGTTCCTTCAACTTATGGAATGTCACTTTACATTAGACCATTCATCTTTGCCACAGAGCCTATGATTACAGCACGCTCTTCCAAAGAGTACATGTTCTGCATCATTACTGCCGTAGCGCCAGACTATTATGCACAACCATTGCGCGTTAAAGTTGCAGACCGCTATTCAAGAGCAGCACCTGGTGGAGTAGGATATGCCAAGGCTGCCGGTAACTATGCTGCAGCATTCTACCCAACCCGCCTAGCCAGAGATGAAAAGTACGATCAAGTTATTTGGACAGACTCCTCAACACACAAAGTTTTTGAAGAGGCCGGTACCATGAATGTATTCGTGAGAATTGATGACACTCTATACACAGCGCCTATCTCAGAAAGAATTCTCAATGGCGTTACTCGCAATAGTATCATAGCACTTGCTCAGCAAAATGGTTGGAAAGTAGTAGAAGAAGCAGTGACAATAGATCAAGTCAAAGAAGCTTACAAGAATGATTCATTGAAAGAAGTATTCGGAGTAGGAACTGCCGTTGTGCTCAATACATTCTCAGCCATTGGATTCAAAGACATGGTTTGCGAGCTAGAAGATCTACCATTTGAAGAATCTTGGGGCAAGCAACTCAAAAAGCAGTTGATGAACATCCAATTTGGCGTGTCCGAAGACCCATTCGGTTGGCGAGTTTTGGTAGAAGAACAAAATGATTAATTACAATATTCCATTATTTATATGAAAGAAGTATATATAGTTTCAGCAGTCAGAACTCCAATTGGTAGTTTTCTGGGGAGTTTGTCAGATATCCCTGCCACCAAATTGGGTAGCATTGCTATAAAAGGCGCAGTAGAAAGAGCTGGCCTCTCTGCAGATCAGATACAAGAAGTTTACATGGGCAACGTATTACAAGCCGGTCTTGGTCAAGCACCGGCGCGTCAAGCAGCATTGGGTGCTGGTTTGCCACATGATGTGCCATGCACCACTATCAACAAGGTTTGTAGCTCAGGGCTCAAAGCCGTAATGATGGCAGCCCAAGCCATCAAAGCAGGTGATGCAGACATCATCGTAGCAGGCGGTATGGAAAACATGTCTATGGTGCCATTCTACAACCCAACAGGTAGAAAAGGAAACAAATTCGGACATACACAATTGATAGATGGTCTCGTTTTCGACGGACTCACAGATGCATATGATGGTAACGTTATGGGTACTTGTGCAGAAAAATGTGCAGAAGAGCACTCATTTTCCAGAGAGCAGCAAGACGAGTTTGCTATACAATCCTACCAGCGTTCTACCACAGCCTGGGCAGAAGGTAGATTTGATGAGGAAATCGTTCCGGTAGAAATCCCGCAGAGAAAAGGAGACCCAATCCAATTCGCAGAAGACGAGGAG
This sequence comes from Weeksellaceae bacterium, assembly GCA_030535475.1. GTDB lineage: Bacteria > Bacteroidota > Bacteroidia > Flavobacteriales > Weeksellaceae > JAUNRT01. The sequence goes on from JAUNRT010000051.1 coordinate 16,432, forward strand.
TACAAAAACGTCCAGCTAGAAAAAATCCCTCAGCTCAGACCCGTATTCCAGAAAGATGGTACAGTTACAGCCGCAAATGCCTCTACACTCAATGATGGAGCTTCCGCGGTAGTACTTATGAGCCGTGAAAAAGCTGAAGAATTAGGCATCAAGCCTATCGCAAAAGTTGTTAGCTATGCAGACGCTGCCAATAAGCCGGAGCAGTTCACAACAGCACCCGCCAAGGCCCTACCTATAGCCGTTAAAAAGGCTGGCTTGCAGATAAGCGACATCGATTACTTCGAACTCAATGAAGCATTTTCAGTAGTTGGATTAGCCAATACCAAATTGCTCAATATTAGCCCGGACAAAGTCAATGTAAATGGAGGTGCAGTATCATTAGGTCACCCACTGGGCAACTCAGGCTCACGTATTTTAGTTACACTGATCAACGTCCTCAAGCAGAACGGCGCTCAGTACGGCGCATTGGGTATCTGCAATGGCGGAGGCGGCGCCTCAGCCATGGTCATTGAAAATGTAAGCTAAGAACTTACTGTAAAACCGTTTTACAAGGAAAGAAATCAGAGCATTTGTTCAGATTTCTTTCCTTTTTTTTGTGCAAAAAACTGCAATTTTTCAGCAGAACATACTACTAATAATTATTTTTTGGGCGGCACCCTCTCATGGTTTGCAGAGCCGCGGTTTAGAGTGGTATGAAAT
>JAUNRT010000052.1 GCA_030535475.1 Weeksellaceae bacterium
TGTATCTTTGGTTCACATGGTCGGGACCATAGGCTGGGTGACTTTGGTTCCAATGGACAAGTGTTAGCCCTTTGCTCAACAATTCGTGTACCTTTTCGCTGTATTCTTTAATGTTCACAACTTCATTGCCTGCATATTCCACTGCTATATCGTTACAAAAGATGTTTAGCGAATAGATTCTGTTACCCTCATTGAAGTTGTCGCATCGATAATGCACAAAAAATACTTTGTCGTATGTTGGTAGTGTTTTCACCATAGCTTTATATCTTTCCAAGTCTCACCGATTTTTACCTTTGAAATAAGCTCATAGGTTTCACCGTCTATGGTGATATTTTGCCAAATTTGTGATTGGATGTGGCCTTATACGTTACTTGGTAAACGCCCATTGGTTCGTATGCTATTATAGTTTTCATATTGCTATTTGTTTAAATGTTTTTGCAGTTTGTAGAGCATGGTCATTGGATGTTTTACCGATATAGCTAAGAAATACAGCCTCTGATTTGTGACCAGTAATAGCCATTATTTGTGGCGTGGTAAAACGATTATCACCATAAAAATTGGTGGCAAATGAACGTCTACAAATATGTGAAGTCACTAGTTTGTATTTTTCAGTACTTACAATCTCATTTTTACGCAATGTTTTATTAAACACCCTACCACTAATTACGTTATTAATCCCAGCTATCTCGCATACACGTTTGATGTATCTGTTAAACAATACAAAGTTGCTATCTTTAGTCACCCCAAAAGTGGGGGGAAAATCACCCTTATATTTTTTCAGTATGTTCTGTACTTCGGGGTGCAATGGTATAGATACCGCCGTTTTGGTTTTTTCTTGAATGAGTTCTAAAATCTGAAACTTATCACCCTCATTATCTATTCTGGTAGAAATCATTGATTTATTCATACGTAGCAAATCACTCACCCTTTGCCCAGTATAGCACCCAATTACAAGCCAATCCTTAGCGTAATTAAGGTTGGTGCCCACCATATTAGTATCACGGATTTTTGCTACCTCATCAAAGCTTAAAAACACCTTTACCGACCTTACTTGCTTTATCTTGAAACTATAAACCTGATGCTGTACCGTTTTGCCGTTACTATGTGCATTGCGTAGCACAGTTTTTAGCACACGCAATTGAGCGTTTGCGCTTGAATCCATTAACCTATATTCAGAAATGATGTATTCACGAAAATCAACCAAAAATGTACTGTCAATTTCAGAAATAAGGTATTTGTGTTTTTTAAACGCTTCAAAGCTTAGGATTTTGCTTTGTAGTTGTATGAATTTTCGGTTTGTAGATTGCTTTATGTTACCACTAAATTTATTAATCTCAATGATTTTGTTGAGGTACACAGATAAGAAATTGTCATTTTCTGGTAGCTTTGCCTCACGATTAAAAAAAGAATCAATAACACCCTTAAACCAATCTTTGGTGAGCCTAGCACCATTCATTGCAGCCTCATTGTAGCTTTTATGTATCTCATTTGCCAAAGCCCGTAACTTTACGGCCAGTGCTTTGCTTTCGGCATCTCTTTGCTTTGGCAATGATTTTTCTTTTGACCATTCACTAGCACAAATAGTCATCCCTATTTTTTCTTGAAATACCAAATCACGTGAAATTGAAAATCTCACATAGATTTGAGCATTGTTAGAATTTGATTGTAAACGATATTTCACAGTAGCCATAATGTATATTTTAATAGGATTGAGCTTCACAAAGGTAGTGCGCATTTTTGATTTATCCAACCGTTATCCAACCAAAACGCAATTTATACCAATTTTAACAAATCAATACCAACAATCATACCGGTTTAATCCGCTTACAAATCGTTGATATAATTACAGTTATACCGTATTGATGATAGATTTAGTGGTTTGTTGAATTGTATTGTTCGGGTTCTGGTGGCACCACACAAAGATCACTTGCATAGCAGGTGATTTTTTTTTTGGGCGGCACCCATTTGCCTTTTCATTTTACATATATAGTATTACGTATATTCATCGGCAAATGGGTCGGTCTACGGCTACAAGTACGCAGTGGCAGCCACGCAGTCAGTGGGCCAGCCTAGATTTTCCTGCCGTCAATCTGGCCAGCCCCTTCCTGCATGTGGCTGCCCCTTTGCGCGCTTTCCGCCTGCGCCCTGCCGCAAACCCACTTGGGTGTACAAGAATATGCACACAGACCCTTTCCCAAAATAGGTTTGGCAGAGGATTACCTTAGTCCACATCAAAGCGTCACAAACATACCATTAGCGCAGTCGCTTTCTAGCCCACACATTTTAATCATATTTTACACACAAATAGTGAAGGCTGTAGCTCAGAATAGAACTCTGAGTCATTAGTCCAATAAATTTGAGGCAGCTAAACTTTGATAAAAATCACTTGTAGCATAAATTCGAGTTGGGAATTAGGCTTTCAAATTCCATTTCAATATCATCAAAATTTCACTTCTCAGCAAAAAACTTTTTTCCAACCGCTTTTCAAATTTGTCCAAGCGTAGCTTGGGCAAATTGCGGCAGGGGCATGAGCTATATCCTTGTGCAGACTGCGACTTGGCAAAAAAGCCTCTGCAGGTACCGGGTCACGGCTTTCGCCTGAGAGTGTGCCTGCAGAGGCATTTTTTGCAGGAGCAGGCCAGCAAGATAATGCTCAATGACCCGATCTCCCTATGACGGGTGGCAAAGCCACCCGTCGTAGGGAGAGCCGCCCAAAAAAAAAAGAAAAAAAATAATCGCTAATAATATAATACTAAGTATACACTACAAAATCATTATCACCAATTCTCATAAAGTTCCCCTAAATAGAGTTTCAACTTTCTCGCTCATACTCCAAAAAACTGACTTACTAGAAAAAAAAACCCGCAAATTTGTAAGATACTCTTGCCAATACAGCCAAAATTTGGGTAAAAATGCTGCAATTATCACAGAAATTAACATTTGGATAATATATCTTTACGTTCAATTAACATATTTGAAATCAATAAATTACGATTGTAATACTTGTGGTATATGTGATGAATAAAGGTTAATCTTGAGGAAATTTGATTTTTTTTGAGTAATGTATGCATATCATTCATTTTAATTTCTAATTTAGCTCTAAATAATTTTAAAAGACAATTGAAGTATGAGGACTAACTTTAAAACGTTTTTTACCATGTTATTGCTTTTTGTGACTCTCTTTGTTTGGGCACAGCAAAAAGTGATCAGCGGTAGAGTAACGGATTCAGATGGATTTCCGGTGCAGGACGCTTATGTGACTGTGGTGGGAACTGATCGTGGGGTGTACACCGATGCAGATGGTAACTACTCGATCACGGTAAATCAAGGTGAGACCCTATCTATAGAGTATATAGGTATGGATAGCCAAACAGTAGTGGTAGGTGCTGGAGACAGATATAATGTTGCTATGGCATCAGGTGGCATAGTGGAGTTGGGTACTGTTGTGTCTACCGCACTGGGTATAGAGCGTGAGAAACGCTCATTAGGTTATGCTGCGCAACAAGTAGATGGTGATCTATTGAGCGCTTCTAGAGGTAACAACGCCTTGGCAAGCTTGTCAGGTAACGTGGCAGGTGCACAGATTTCTGCTCCAAGTGGTAACTTGGGCGGGTCTACACGTATTATACTTCGTGGTGCAGGCTCTGTTTTGGGTGAGAACCGACCACTTATAGTTGTTGACGGTATCCCTATGGCCAATAGTAACTTCAATACTACCAATGCTCAACGCGGGGCTGGTGGTAGAGATTATGGTGACGGTATGTTTGATATCAATCCGGATGACATAGAAAGCTACACCGTACTCAAAGGTGGACCCGCTGCAGCACTTTATGGTGAGCGTGGTGCCAATGGTGTAATTATGATTACTACCAAAAAAGGTAGAAAAGGCCGTGATGAGGTAGTACTCAACTCCGGTGTATCTTTTGAATCCATAAGCCTATGGCCTAGAATGCAAAATATGTATGGAGGTGGATCATCAGACTCTTTCCAGAGTGTAAACATCAACGGCACAGACTACAATATAGTAGAATATAGTATGGATGAGAGCTGGGGGCCTAGATATAACCCAAATATCTCTGTACTTCATTGGGATGCTTTTGACCCAGAGTTTCCTGCAGACTATTTGCGTCCAAGACCTTGGGTAGCTCCTGAGTCAGACTCCAGAGACTTCTTCAATATAGGTGTGGCATATAATAACTCTGTGGCGTTCTCCAAATCTTTTGACAGAACTTTGGCCAGAGTTTCCCTCTCACATGTAGACGCAACAGGTATACAACCTAACTCTAATTTGAAGCGTACTACTGCAGGTCTATCTATAGGTACACAGCTTTTTGACAATCTGAGTGTGACTTCAGACCTCAATTACTCTCGTACTGACGGGTTCAATAGACCAGAAGTAGGCTATGGCAACAACTCTGTGATGCAAAAGTTTGTACAATGGGGTCAGCGTCAGCTAGACATGAATAGATTGAGAAATTATATGTTACCAAATGGTGCACAACGTACTTGGAACAGACAAGCATGGAACAACCCAGCCCCTCAGTATTCCAACAACCCTTATTGGAGTGCGTATCAGAACACTGCTGACGACCTTAGAAACCGCTTCTATGGTAACGTGAAGTTGAGATATGATTTGGGTATGATAGAGGGTCTATATGCTACAGGTGCTGTATATGCGGATATGTATGATTTGAGAATCAGAGAGCGTGTGGCTGTTGGTTCACAAGAATTGTCGCGTTTCTACCAAGCGCAAAGAAATTTCACGGAAATGAACTATGAGGCAAGACTACACTATGACCGAAATTATGGTGACGTGTCTGTCAACAGTTTTGTTGGGGGTAACTTGCGCAATAACAAATTTAGCAACCTTATCGGACAAACTGTAGGTGGACTAGTAGTACCCGGTATTTACAACTTGGCCAACAGTGTTTCTCAAGCAACTGTGACAAATTTCCTTGAAGAGTTCCAAACTAACTCTGTTTTTGCAATGTTGTCGCTAGGATATATGAACACATTTTTCATAGAAGGTACAGCTAGAAATGACTGGTCTTCTACATTACCACAAGCAAACAACTCATATTTCTATCCATCTGTTACTGCCAGTTTTGTATTCTCTGAATTGGTAGATTCTCCATGGTTGAATTTTGGTAAACTACGTGGTGGTTTTGCAGAGGTAGGTAGTGCTACCAATCCGTATAACACTTCAGACGTATTCTTGGCAGGATTAAATTTCCTTGGTAACCCTTCTTTCGGTCTTCCTACCACAAGAGCTAATTCAAATCTAAGACCGGAGCGTAAGAAAACTTGGGAAGTAGGTTTGGAAATGTCTTTCCTACAAAACAGATTGGGCTTTGATGTTACATACTATGATGAGCAAACATATGACTTGATCTTAAGTAGTGAGACTTCTTATACTACAGGTTATAATGCAATGTGGCTAAATGCCGGTACTTTGAGAAATAAAGGTATTGAAGCATTGGTAAACGTAGTCCCAGTGAGAACAGAAGATTTTGACTGGACCGTGACTTGGAACTTTGCCAAAAATGACAACATAGTAGAAGACTTATATGGTGATATGGAAAGTGTTTCTTTGGTAAATGCCCCATTCCGCGCTCAATTGTGGGCTGTGAAAGGTGAAAGATATGGCCAGATAAGAGGTACAGATTTTGTATATGATGATGCTGGAAATAAAGTGGTAGGTGCCAACGGTTTATACCTACAAAGTCCTGTAACCAATTTAGGTTCTATAATACCGGATTATAATATGGGTATAAGAAATACGTTCCGCTACAAGAATGTAAGATTGAGCGCATTGATAGATATACAAAAAGGTGGTAATTACTTCTCTGTTTCCAACATGTTTGGGCACTACTCTGGTATGCTTGAAGCTACTGCAGAGAATGGAGTTCGTGAGAACGGTGTTGTTGCTGAAGGTGTGAGAGGTACTGTGACGTATGCAGAGGATGGTTCATATACAGTGACTGACACTTCTGTAAACACTATCAATGTTCCGGCTTCTACATACTTCTCTCATTACTATTCCGGCCCGGTGGCACAGAACGTGTTTGACGCTAGCTATGTAAAATTGAGAGACGTTACACTATCTTACACTATACCAAAACGTCTAGTAAATATGTTTGAGGCTGTAGAGTTTACCGTTTTTGGTAGAAACCTATTGATTTGGGGATTGGATAATCCTAGCTTTGACCCAGAAATGGCTACCGCAGGTAGTGGAAACATACAAGGCTTGGAAGGAGGAAATTTGCCACCAACCAGAGCTTATGGTTTGAATGTTAAACTTCACTTTTAATAGATAAGTAAAATGAAAAAATTAAAATTAAATATATTATTGGTTTCCGCGGCATTGATGCTATTCAGCTCTTGTGGTGAAGGATTTGATGACATGAATGTCAATCCAAACTCACCAGAGGTGGTGCCAACGTACTCGGTATTCAATAATGCTAATAGAAGGGTTTTTGACTTTACGCGAGACGCGTGGATGTCTGGACGTGGAACCTTGCCATGGGTACAATATTCTGCTCAAATAAACTATTTAGAAGAAGACAAGTACCAATACAGACCCTCTACTGCACAGACAGGTTGGGATCAACTGTATAGATCTGCTGCCAATTACAAACAAATCATGGAATTTGCTAGCGATCCGGCAACTGCAAACAGTATGTCTGCATATGGCAGTTTGGACAATCAAATCGCGGCTAGCCGTGTAATGTCTACCTATGTATTTTTACTTTTGGTTGAGCATTTTGGTGATGTCCCTTATTGGTCTTATGGCGGGCAAAGTAATCCTGATTTTCAAGCTTTGCAAATAGAATCTTATATGCAACCTAAATATGCAAAACAGCCAGATATTTATGCTGATATGCTCAAGGAATTGAGAGAAGCGTCTGCGCAGTTTGATACTGGTGCAGCGGTTTTCACTCAAGGTGATAACATATACGGTGGCAATGCTACTCAATGGAAAAAGCTTGCAAACTCTTTGCGTTTGAGAATAGCCAATCGTGTGAAAGATGTTTACCCACAAGCTACTGCAGAAATGGCAGATGCAGTGGCACAGGGTGTATTTACCTCTAATGCAGACAATGCAAAACACAGCTATGGCAACACTGCTAACGAGGGTTCACCATTCTGGGCAGCATATTTTGGTGCCTCCCCAAGAATTGACTTTGCCGTGAATGATAGATTTATAAACCTATTGAAAGGTGAAACTGGACCATTCTCTACAGACCCACGTCTACAGAAAATGGCCGCACCAAAAGGTTTGACTCTACCACAAGTGGCAGCAGGTAATTATACAGAAACAGATGATCTAGATATGTACCAAGGTATGCCTTATGGCCTGCCTGCTAACAGGGTTTCTGCTAACAACCCTATTGCTGGTCTATCTTTCTTCAGCCAAAGAATTCTATCACCTAACTATGAGGAGGTACTTATAGAATATGCAGAGGTAGAGTTCATTCTTTCTGAGATGAATGGCTGGAGCCAGACCAATTACATAAATGGTATACAAGCTTCTATGGAACATTGGGGAGTAGATGCTGATAGAATAGCATCTTACATATCTACAGTTCCTGCAGCAAATAGAGAGAATGTTTTGATTCAAAAATATATTGCATTATTCATGCAGCCACAAGAAGCTTGGTCAGAAATCAGAAGAACAGGAGTTCCTGGTGGAGACATATTGCTTCTACCCGGAGCTACAGGATATGAAATTGATGGCACACCATACGTGTTTGTACCATTGGAAGCTATCAACTACATTCCATACCGCATGAGATATCCAGAGAAAGAACAGACATTGAATAATAATAATTGGTTGCAAGGATTACAATCTTTGGCCAATGGAGATAATTTGGATAGCAAACTTTGGTGGATTCCTTAATTATTGTCTTTACATATTGTAGTTTGTAGGTATTGTGAATAGTAATATATATATAATACCTATGGAAAGGAAGTCCCGCGAAAGCGGGACTTTTTGTTAGTAAATTTGTTAAAAATTTGGAAATCTTAATTATTTGTTACAGATTTGTATTTAAAATGTTATTAAAAGACAATATATGAGGACAAAGAATTTAGTTTTAAGCGTTTTTGCGCTATTACTATTTACCTCCTTCGCGTATGCACAGGTGCGAGGTGTGGTAATTGAAGAGGGATTAGGACCAGTATTTGGTGCCTTAGTCACTGTGGAAGAAACTGGGGTTTCAACAGAAACCAATGAAGCAGGTGTGTTTAATATAGACGCACAAATTGGGCAAAATTTGATTATTCAAAATCCAATCAATTTTGCTGAGAAAAGATTTGCGATTAACAATCTGAACATGGGTCAGCTTGCTCTTGGAGATGCTTCTATTGCCCTGTCAGAAGTGATTACTATGGGTTATGACAGAACTACAACTAGAGCTGAGTCAATAGGTGCTCAATCGGTGATTTCTGCAGAAACATTCGAGAACAGACCTACAACATCTTTCTTAAACTCAGTGCAGGGTGCTGCTCCGGGTGTTATGATTCAGTCAGCTTCAGGGTCTCCGGGTTCAGCGCAAATTACAGCTTTGATACGTGGTAGATCATCCATCAATGCAAATCTTGATCCATTGATTGTAGTGGATGGGGTGCCGATGGGTAACAACCAGTTCCGTAACTTGAACCAAGCAGATTTTGAAAGTGTAAACATCTTGAGAGATGCACACGCTACAGCTATTTATGGTAACCGTGCTGCGAATGGTGTTATCGTTATTACTACAAAATCTGGTAGATATAACCAAGATTTGGAAGTAAACGTAAACTCAATGATGGGTATGTTTACATTACCAACGCATGATTACAACCTTGCGAACGCTCGTCAAAGTTTAACTTTGCAAAACAGAGCTAACTCTGGTTTTGGTGCTACTTTGACTCAAGAGCAAATAGACAACTGGGGTACTGATACAGATTGGTTAGGTCACTTCTTCAATTATGGTATCAACCAACAGCATGATGTTCAATTATCTCAAGGTGGTGAAAACTTTAGATCTTTCTACTCTTTGGGTTATCAAAATGTAGAAGGTATGGTTCCTACTACAGATTTCCAGAGATTTAGTGTAAGAGCTAACATTGCTGGTAAAACTAGAAATGATCGTTTTGATTATGGTACTAACTTACAATCTGGTTTCTCTGTAAGACATCAGTTGGATTCTGAGACAAATGCAAATATACGTGCTAACGTTATTCAGAACCCGTTGCAAGGTGCAATGATTGCTCTACCTTATTTACAATCTAACTTGTACCCAACAGGTCAAGGATTGTATAATGCTATTGGTTCAAATTTTGGTGAAGGTAGAAACGTTCACGTATTAGAAGACGTTTTACGTCCAGGCCATTTACCAAACGTTTGGCAAGAATTCAGCATTTTGGCTAACGCTTACGGTCGTTACAAAATTACAGACGATTTGTCAGTAAGAAATAAAGTCTCTGTTGATTATAAGCATCAAACTAGAAATTTTGCACGTGCTCCATGGTCATATTTAGCAATTGTGGTTGCACAAAATGCAAATCTTGACTATGGCGGAATAGAGTCACTCTCTCATAGAAGAGATGTAATGTTCACAAACGTTACAAGTTTAGAATACTCTAAAGTACTTGCTGAAAGACATAGCATTTTTGCTGCTGCATATATGGAGTATACTAAAGCTCACCTTCGCACTGATGCACATCAGCAAAATGGTCTTGATCCGGCTACTTGGGCTCTTGGCGCAGGTACAGGATGGGTTCCAAGAAGTGGAGATAATTATATACCATCTCACTCTGCTGGATTAGTAGATGCAGGTATGTTCGCGATTTTCGGAACATTAGACTATGAATTTGATGGCAAGTATGCTATTTCCGGTACTCTTAGAAGAGATGCTTCGTATAGATTTATCGATGAGCAAAAGTGGGGTACTTTCTGGTCCGTAGCTGGTAGATGGAATATCGATAGAGAAGCATTTATGGATGGATCGGCATTTAGCCTATTGAAGTTGAGAGGTTCATATGGTTTGACAGGTAACCAGAATATTTCGGTTGCTCCTTATGACTACAATCCAATGTACATGAACCCTAATGCTGCTCTAGATTACAATACTACAAGTGGTAGTGGTTACTTAAACCAAAACGCCATTGTGTCTGTGTTAGGTAATAACACACTTCAGTGGGAAGTTATCAAGCAAGCAAACATTGGTTTGGACTGGATCGTATTCAATAATCGTTTTGAAGGTAACTTAGATTTATATCGTAAGAATACTACAATGCTATTTGATACTCAACCAATTTCTGGTGTACATGGTCAATATGCTATTACGGGTAACAATGGTGAAATCCAAAACCAAGGTATTGAATTGAACTTGCGCTACCATGCAATTCGTCAAGAAAATGCTCGTTTGACTTTCTGGGGTAATGGTGCTTATAATGATAACAAAGTTATAGACTTGTTTGAAGAAGACACAACTCCTGGTGGTACTGCAAACTTGATCGGTGGTCCAATCAACCAATGGTATTTGTTGAATTATTTAGGAGTAAATCCTGAAAATGGTAATTTGCTTTTTGCTGACGTTGACGGTAACCCTACAGAACAACCTGACTTGGTGAGAGACGCTGTACGTACTGGTTATTCTGCGTTGCCAAGATATGTTGGTGGTTTTGGTGTTCAAGGTGAGTACAATGGATTCTTTGCAGATGTTCAGTTTTCTTATATGGCTGGCATGAAGCGATGGGATAACCAATTGTATTGGTTGTACGATGGTAGCCCTGCTTCTGTAGCTGGTTATAACGTATCTGCTGACTTGTTAAACGCTTGGACTCCGGAAAATCCAAATGCTAACATGCCAGCTTTAGCAAATACAAACCAATCTTTTGATGGTGATTCAGACAGATATTTATACGATGCATCTTTTGTAAGACTAAGAAATGTACAAGTGGGTTATTCAGTACCAGGTAGATTGTTGAGAAACACATTTGTGAAGCAATTTACAGTATTTGCTCAAGGTGAAAACTTGGCCGTATGGAGTGACTGGAGAGGTTTTGACCCAGAAGGTTACCAATCTACTGCTTTAGGGGTTTATCCAAATCCACGTACAATATCTTTCGGATTTAATGCGAGATTTTAATAAACTAAGTAAATAATAATAGATGAAAAATAAAATAGGAATATTAGGATTATTCTTGGCATTTTTTGGAATGTTCTCTTGTCAAGACGCCTATGAAATAGAGCAGCCTGGATTATTGGACGATGAAACCACGTTCAGGACTGTAAATGATCTACAGCTATACCTTAACGGATTGTATACTTCCGTGGCAGGTTTGTCTGGTCTTGAATTCACAAGTATATATACTGATGAATTAGCACCATCACATGTGTATAACGGTAGTAATCGTGATTTGCACAGATGGGTACTGAACTCAGCAACTTCACAAGCGGCTAGTATTTGGGTGGCGAATTATTTCACCATCAACAGAGCTACACGTATGATTGCAGCTGCAGGTAACGTTGTACCAGGTGACAACGAAGTGGCTGACTACAATTCTGTATTGGCTCAGGCGAGATTTTTAAGAGCTTTGGCTTATATGAATCTTCAAAGTTATTACACTACCAATATGGCAGATAACAGCGCCCTTGGTGTGCCAATCATGACAGATGTTCCAACTATCGCAGACAGATTGCCGAGAGCTACGAATGGCGAAGTTTATGCGCACATGGAAGAAGATTTGAACTTTGCTTTGGCTAACATTGGTAGTGCACAAAATAATCATTTTGTATCCGCTGCAGCAATTGAGGCTTTGATGGCTAGAATGTATACTTATCGTGAAATGTATTCTCAAGCAGCCGTACATGCTAATAACGCTATCAATAACTACGGTATACAGTTGGCTTCTGGTTCGCCTCTTGGTACTTTGACCAATTTCTATGGTAACAACCCTTCAAATGAATTTAGACAAATCTGGAAAGATGTACCTACTGCTCCAGAAGTAATTTTCCAATTGAAGTCTGAAGTACAAGGTGTTGGCTTCCAACCTGCTTCTATTTGGTTCTTCAACGCATCAAACTATTCTGGTTCTCCAATATGGAGCATGAGTTTGAGAGTATGGGATTTGTTAAACAACGCCATGCCAAATGATGTTAGAAGATATGCCTACGTAGATCCTACAAGTGTACCTGAAGAAAATGCTATCATTATAGATAAGTATCCAGGTGTGAACTTTGCTCCTCTTAGAAACAATGTAAAATTGTTCAGATTGTCAGAAATGTATTTGATTCTTGCAGAGAATCATGTAAATTCTGGTAACTTAGGTGCAGCAGCAGACGCAGTGAATACACTTCGTGCAGAAAGAGTGTATGAAGGTACTGCACCTGCGGTATCATATGCTAGCGCCACTGAGGCTTGGGCGAGCATCATGCATGAAAGAAGATTGGAGTTTTGGCTTGAAGGTCATAGATACGTAGATGTTCGTCGTCTAGGAACTAGAGCAAACCAAGCTTTCGACAGAAGTGATTTGGATGATGAAGTATCTGGTCAACCATTGACTATTCCTTTAGGAGATCACAGATTTACACTTCCAATTCCATTTGCTGAATTGAATGCAAATCCAAATATGACTCAAAATCCTGGCTATTAATCTGCTAGTTTTGTGAAACTAAATTCTAAAACAGGTCGGCTTACCGACCTGTTTTTTTTATTCATCACTTTTTTATTCATTATATTTGTATAATATTCACAATTAAACTATCGTTTATTGGCTATGAAAAAAATTCTATTGGTAATGGCTTGCTCATTACTCTCTATCTCTGCATTATCTCAAAATGCTCAACAAAGGCAGAAAATTACTGCAAAGTATGACCAAACTGCTAGTGCAAAACTCATTCAGCGTTTCAATCAAGAATACCAAAAGCAAGAAATTCTGAATAGAAGTTTTATTGCTCAGAATCCACAATATCAACACTTGCTTGGAGATATCAGGTTTATTTGGGATGGTAAACCTATTTATACCGTACCTACAAATTATGGTGCTGCACAATCTTTGCAGAGTCTTAGTATGTTGCCGGGAGGCTCACTTGGGCTCAATCTGCAAGGTGAGGACATGACTGCTGGAGTATGGGAGGCCGCTTCAGGATTGGCCATGACAGATCACTTAGATTTAAGTGGACGTGTTATCGTTTTTGATTCCAGCGGTGAAACTACTTTCCATGCTACACACGTAGCGGGTACTATAGCCAGTAGTGGTCAACGCTCTAGTAACAATAGCGGGAGAGGTATAGCACCAGCGGCGACTATCCTTACCGCAACTTCACAAAATGATTACGCAGAAATGGCAGAAGCCGCTTCTTTTGGTCTTTTGGTTTCAAACCATAGTTATGGCTATGATGCTTCAAATCTTCCTGTTTGGATTTATGGAGCTTATAATGCTGATGCTAGATCCACAGATTTACTTTGCAATCAATATACTTATTTACTCCCAGTAATTTCTGCTGGAAATGATAGAGCCAATGCTCAAAATCTCAATCCAGACTACTACGGTTATCAATTGGTAACAGGAATGGGCGTTGCTAAAAATGCGCTTACAGTTGGAGCGGTAGGAAATGTTGCAAATTACACAGGGCCAAATGATGTAGTTATGGCCGCTTTTAGCAACTGGGGACCTACAGATGATGGTCGCATCAAACCAGACTTAGTTTCTAAAGGTGTAGGCGTATATTCTACTTCCAATGCCTCTACAAACGCTTATGCCCATGCAGGAGGTACCTCTATGGCATCACCGGGCATTTCTGGAGCTATTATATTATTACAACAATACTACGAGTCTCTTTTCGGAGAATTCATGCTTAGTGCTACCATGAGAGGGCTTCTTATGCACACCGCAAGAGAAGCTGGTGAAGCGCATGGACCGGATTATCAATTTGGATATGGATTGCCTAATGTTGAACGCGCTGCTACTACCATTCAGAGAAGTTTGAGTAATACCAATGCACATATTCAAGAAAACACTTTGCTTTCCCAGCAGGCGCAAACTTTCACAGTGGTTGCTAGTGGCAATGAACCACTTATGGTATCTATCACTTGGAATGATCCGGCGGCTGTAGCCAATAATGGGCAATTAAATCCCACAACCCTCAATCTGCGTAACGATCTTGATGTAAAAGTTACTCGAGAGAGCTCAACACACTACCCTTGGTCACTAAACCCGGAAGATCCTACAGAATACGCCTTCAGATGGACCACAAATGATGTAGATAACTTTGAAAGAGTAGAAGTTGACAATGCGGTGGCAAATGGTACATACACCATACATGTTACCAACAAAGGAAGCTTAGTGGGTGCTTCTCAAGACTATTCTCTCATCATCACCGGAGGTACGTTACAGAATCTTAGCACTCAAGACCCTGGTTTGCAAGAAGTCGAAATCAGCACGTATCCCAATCCGGCACGTGACATAGTGCAGATCAAAGTGCCTCAGAATATTCAAATACACAAATTTGAATTGCTAGATGCAAAAGGAAGCATGGCAATGGAAATTGATATCAAATCTGGTATAGAATTCAATCAGTTCAATGTTTCAAGCTTACCTGTAGGTCTATATTATGCAAGATTTTATACAAATGAAGGCATAGTATATAGAAAGATACTCAAAAAGTAGAAAACATTATTTTCTAAATCAAGTCACCGCAGTAGTGAGTTGTCCTTGCCTATTCCACATTGCGCAAACAACACAATTCCTACTGCGGTGACATTTTTATTAATCATATTGTACCTTTGCGCAGTTTGAAAACAAAGTTTCACATCGTTTTTTTTTGCCTCCTTGGAGTCCTATCACTTGCGCAACCCATAGGAACACAAACTGGCGCCGATCGATTGCATGAGCTCAATAGGCTCAATGACACCATTAGAAACGTAAGAGATACACTTGACTCGCCACCAGATTCACTACAAATTTTCCAGACCACCATATCAGACTATCAATACTGGAAGCTCAACCAACCCAAGCAAAATCTTGACACCACTCTCACCATAGACCACTACTACCGCCACAACGTCTATCAGAAAGACTTGTTTGGCTATCAGATTTTTCCCAATCATAACCAAGCACTCAATCCCCTCAAACCGCAGCTCAGACAACATGCATTCTCCATTTTACCTGTCGGCAAATCATTTCAATATGTGGGTGTAGAAGACGTGCGCTATTTTGATGTGAAAACACCTACCACAGAGTTTTTCTATGAAAGTGGTGTGAAAGAAGGTCAAAACCTCATCACCACATTCACGCACAACCCCAATAGCCAGATCAATTACGCCATCACATACCAAGGACTCAGGTCTCAAGGCAGCTACCTGCGACAATTAGCAGCTCGCAACAACCTCATTGCCTCTGCCAATTACCACACCCGCAATTATAGGTACAATGCAAAAATGCACATTGCCAGCCATCGATTAGACAATGAAGAAAATGCAGGCCTCAATCCGGAAAGCTTACAAGGATTCCTTCAGGCAGACCCAAGATTTTTCAATCGTGTACGTCTCACCCCCAACCTGCAAAGCGCACAATCTACATTTGGGGAAAAAAGAGGCTATTTTGAACATAGTTTCGGAGTCATACCCAGTACAGATACAGCCAATCACACAACCTATCCATTGCGCATACGACACAGATTCACATACACCTCACAACACTTTGAGTATTTGGAAAACCAGCCAGAAACCTACTATCCATTTGTAGTGCTGCCAGAAGTGGAGAGAAGAAACAATAAAATCTTCAACAAATTAGAAAATGTTGGAACCCTAGAGTACAATTGGCGTGAAAACCTATGGTTAGAAGCAGGAATTTTGCACCAAAGCTCCCAGCTCAAGTTCGATCCATCCTTGGCACTTAGTGAAGAAGAATTTTCCGTATCGCCTTCACTATCGGAGCAGCGCCTAGGCGCATTAGCGCAACTAAAATTTCTGTGGCGTGAAAGAGTCAATTTACACTCACAAGCAGAAATCACCCATGGAAACATTTGGGGCAGTCGCTTTTTGCTACACAACTCACTCTATTTTGAACCCATAGAAGGCTATCCGGTCCAGGCAGACTTCAATGTGGGTAGCCATTACCCTGCCCTCAACTACTTTAACAACCAAAGCTTCTATCAACCACTGAATTTTCAAAACAGCCAATTCAGCAATACCGCATATCAAAACATCAACCTATCCACCCAAATCTCTCGCTACCGGCTTTCAGTCATTGCCCAGGCATATAACTACTCCAATTATGTATATCTAAACAGCGAAATGCTTCCTACACAGCTCAGCAGCGACCTCAGATATGCCACAGTAGGAGCCAGATTTCAACCCACTTGGCGCAAATTCAATTTTGATCTCCAAGCCCTATACCAACAATCATTGCAGAATGGGCAACACATGCCACTGCCTAGCGTAGTCGCAAGAGCTACAGCATATTACAGCACCGCTGCCTTTCAGAACAACGCACATATCAACACAGGTGCCAGTATATATTGGTATTCCGCCTTTGAGTCACCGGAATTTTCGCCAATACTCAACGAGTTCTATTTGCCCGGCCATGGCGGCAAAATCGGCAACTATCCACAGTTAGACGGCTTTTTCAACCTTCGCGTGCAGCGCATGCGCATCTATTTGCGTGGCGAGAACATCAACTCATTTTTCATGCGCGGCAACTACCTATCCACACCACAAAACCCCGCAAGAGACTTCAGACTACAAATAGGCATACACTGGTTTTTATTCACCTAGAATTTTGCTTATATGCCATTGAAAACAACATTTAAAGAATTGGGAACAATGAGCATTTTACAATCTTTCTCAGCTTAGCCAAGATACTCTTGTATTTCAGCTCATTGGACAAATTCAATAAATTGTCAAAAAATATTTACAACAATAGAATATTTTTCTTATATTTGGAGACTTTTGAATAATTGATTTGAGAAAAAGAAATCGTCATTTGAACTAATTTT
>JAUNRT010000005.1 GCA_030535475.1 Weeksellaceae bacterium
TAACTACACCTTTTGAACTTGCAAGTCAGTTGATTTCTTGGATATATAATAAAGTATAAGCGAGAGATTAGTTTGCTTTCCTAGTAAAAGAAAGTGCAAACAAAGTACTGAACATGATTGATTTACTTAGAAATGATTTCAGTTTTGATTTGGAGAATTTCTAAAGCAATCATAAAATTCAAACCTCCAAACCGTTAAAATTCTTCTATAGCGAGGGAATTGAAGAATGGGTGTAAGCAAAAAGGTTATAAATCACTTTTTTGTACACTCAAATAGCTCCCAATAAGACATTTTTCTTATCGTAAAAAATTGATTTATTGCGGTTTAAACTCCTTGAATGTGCCATTGGTGTAGAAAAATAGAATGCGTTCCACTTCATACTCCCGTTTCTCATTATTGAAAGAATTTCGATTGAAATTTGCATTTCTGCCTGATGTATGATAGATAGGACGTTCTTCCTCTCTGAATAAAAATTCATTAGAAAATTCTAGTCTTTGTTGTCGGTTTGCACTTTCATCAAAATCCGAGGCAGGAGGTTTTGCTTCAATTATTTTCTCTTGTGGCTTTACTTCTGACGTAGTTTCACTTTTTTGCAGATCTCTATTTTCTTCGGCTTTTTTGATTTCAAGACTTTCTTGGTTATCTGGATTGTCAATATTGACATTCGCAGCAGGAGCATCTTCCATGGGCAATTGCCCGTATATCAAAAAATCCCAGCGGAGTAGGGGATAACTTTCTTTCAGCTTCATGAGAAAATCCAAACTAGGATTGTTGCGTCCGGAAATAATGTGCGAGATTCCGGAGCGTTGCACACCCAATTTATCCGCCAATTCTGTGGCGTTAATCCTGTAAAGATTCATGATAGCCTCTATGCGTTGTTTGTTGTCCATGATTACAAATGTACATAAATAAAAATCGTCTCACAAGAGGTATTGCAATAAAATTCATTTAAAGTAAAATTAATGTAAAGGTTTATTTGATGTATAATATGTAACTGATTTCAAATTAAATAACGTATTAAAATTAATAAAATCTATTATGCTTTGATGAAAGAAGTGGAAGGGAATGCTGTGAGAAAAATGAATATTGTAAACTTAGTATTGTGTTTACATAATTCAACATTCTCTAGTGAAAATAAAATGTAATATCTTTGAACTATGCAGCAATGGCAAAAAATTTTTGATCGATATAGTAAGTATCGGCAAGAAGGTTTGGAATCGAGGTATGTGAATCCTTCAATGCTTCTGGACATTTTAGAACAAAATGCATATCAGTACGAAATTATAGGCTATAGTTTTCAGAATAAGCCTATATATAAAATGCGATTTGGGATAGGGAGCCGAAGAGTTTTGCTATGGTCGCAAATGCATGGAAATGAGACAACAGCTCTCAGAGCATCTTTAGACCTTTGGAACTGGTTGCATTCTAAAGATGAGTATTCTCAAGATATTTACCGGCATTTTACCATAGATTTTATTCCGCAGCTCAATCCGGATGGTGCTGAGCTATACACCCGTAGAAACGCACAACAAATCGACATCAACCGTGACTTCCTTCGTGAAAGTTCACCGGAAATCATGGTTTTGAAAGATTGCGTAGAAAAAGGAGATTATGATGCGTTGCTCAATATGCATGACATGCGCACGATTTTCCATGCGAAAAACAGTGATTTGCCAGCAAGCATTAGCTTATTGGCTGCTTCTATAGATGCGGAAAACAATTACAACCCTGCAAGAATCGCGTCGGAATGCCTTGCCGGTTATATGTTTCATCATCTGCAAGACTTCTTACCAAAAGCTATTTCTAGGTTTGATGATTCACATTATCCTCTGGCAACCGGGGATAATTTCATGAAACAAGGAACACCTATATTATTATTAGAGTGTGGGCACTATCCCGAGGATTATCCAAGGCATGAAACCCGCAGATTCACTTTCCTAACGCTTATACTCTGGTTACAGGGTCAAATGGGAGAGGAATATGACAAATTGCAATGGCAAAGAGAATATCAACTAGTCCCGGTGAATGATAATAAGTTTTATGACATCATTGTTTACAATGTTAACATTGTAAACAATACCAAACAAAGCTTTGACATTGCCATACAATATGATGAAATACTGCAGGAAGATAAAATAGTATTGCAAGGCAAAATAGCGGAAATAGGAGACTTGCAACACTATCAAGCACATGAAGTGATAGATGCAACAGGAAAACATTTTAAGTTCTTGACTCAGGGTGAATTGAAGATAGGTTCACCGGCAAGATTCAAATTGGACAACGAAGAATATAATTTTGTGAATATACAAATGTAACAATTATTAGAATCTTGAAATCGTTATTTTTACAAATGTAAATCATTGATAAATCATTGTTTTGCATTTATGCTATGCTAGCAAGCGATTAATTTCCAACAAATTTGCTATTTTTGAAGAATCAAACTGACTTACTAACATGCCTATTACATTTCGATTTGTAATTTTATTGATATTATCCATTTTCTTTTTATCCTCCTGCGGCACGCCTAAAGTGCAGACCATTACTAAAACTGTGCGTGATACGGTCTATATCAAGGAGATACATCAACTGGAAAATGAACAATATGTTTCGGCCAAGATACGTGGCTATGAAATGAATGACGAATTTTACCCGGCCTATGGGCAGGATTCCCGAGTTAAATTCCTGATAATGCATTACACAGCGCTCAACAATGATAAATCTTTGGAAGTACTTTCGCAAAGAGAAGTTAGTGCACATTACGTTGTCAATGACCTGCGCGATGATGTGATACACATTTTGGTGAGCGAAGATCAAAGGTCTTGGCATGCCGGAGTCAGCTTTTGGAATGGTAGAAACAACTTAAATGATAGTTCTATTGGGATAGAAATTGTTAATCAAGGTTTCACAGAAAATCAAGGACAGATGTTCTTCTTTGAATTTCCCTCTTATCAGATACAGAAAGTTGGCCTGTTGGCGCGGAATATCATTGAAAGACATGGCATAGAGCCACAAAATGTTCTAGCCCATTCAGATGTAGCACCCGGTCGTAAATACGATCCAGGGGCATTGTTCCCGTGGGAAGAACTCTATCGAGAGTTTGGTGTAGGAGCATGGTTTGAATATCATCATTATTTTGAGTTTTTGAGCCAGTATCCCTATGAAAAACAAAATCAAAAAGAGTTTATCACAGATGTGCAAAATGCACTGAAGCTTTATGGGTACAACATATCCATAACAGGTGAGTGGGATGAACAAACCAAGAAAGTGATCCAGGCATTTCAACTGCACTTCAGACCTGCTAATTATAATGGCACAATGGATGCAGATACCTGGGCAATTTTAAGATCGCTCAACCTAAAATACAGAACCAAAGTATAATATTAAAAACCGCCTGCTGCGGCTGAAAATGAGTAATAAATTGAAGAAAATATTATCAATCTTTACAGTAGTTTTGCTTTTGAGCCTTATGTCTAGCAATGCACAATCCAGATCGCCATTGTATGTTGATTCGCTTCAAATGCAGTGGGTAGACAGTATTTACAATCACATGAGCATGGATCAGAGATTGGGACAATTGTTTATGATAGCGGCTTATACCAACAAAGGAGTGTCTCATGAGCGGGATATTGCGCAACTTATAGAAAAAGAACATATCGGTGGCCTTATATTCATGCAAGATGATGCAAATCGTCAGGTAAAACTCACCAACGAATGGCAACAGCTATCGCATGTGCCGTTGCTCATAGGCATGGACGCCGAATGGGATCTAAGCATGCGCCTCAAAAACACCAACAAATTCCCTTGGGCTATGACTATGGGAGCTGTAACTGATGCAGATCTCATCAAGCGCATGGGTGGTAAAGTAGCAGAGCATCTCAGCAGAGTAGGAGGGCATTTCAACTTCGCTCCGGTCGCTGACGTAAATGTGAATCCAAAAAATCCTATCATTGGCAATAGATCCTACGGTTCAGATCCTAGCAATGTAGGCAACAAAGCTTGGGCGTATGCTTTTGGCATGCAAGACAAGAATATTATAGCCAGCGCTAAGCATTTCCCCGGACATGGAGATACTGATAAGGATTCTCATAAAATGTTGCCCACCATACCTCATTCGTTGCAGCGACTGAAATCCGTAGAGTTGGCTCCGTTCCAGACTATGATAGACAAAGGGATTACCGCAATCATGGTTGCCCATCTCAATGTTCCAGCTTTGGAAAAAAATCCTAAAGTTCCGGCTTCTTTGTCGCATAATATCGTCACCAAACTCTTGAAAGAAGAAATGGGTTTTCAAGGCATTATTATCACAGATGCGCTGAATATGAAAGGGGTTACAGACCATTTCCCCAATGGTGAGAGTGATTATATGGCTTTCAAAGCCGGGAATGATATTTTGCTTTTCTCACAAGCAGTAGCCACTGGCAAGAAAAGAATACTCGAAGCCATTCGAAAAGGTGATATCGCTGAAAATAGGGTGGAAGAAAGCGTTAAGAAAATCTTGATGGCCAAGTATTGGGCAGGTTTGCATACGATCAACAATTTGCAAGAAAACAATCTGCTTGATGAGCTCAATGATGCCGAGAGTTTGGCTATCACACAAGAAATATTTGAAGAAGCTATCACGGTGGTGAAAAATCGGGATAGCATTTTACCCATTGCCAATCTACAAAATCAAAAATTTGGATGGTTAAAACTCGAAGAAGCAGAAGGAGAGTATTTCTACCAAATGCTTCGCAGATATGCTGAGATCGAAAAGCTAGATGCTTCCATTGTCAACAACGTAGAGCGGTTGAAATCTTTTGATGTAATTTATATTTCATTGCACAAAGACAACTCAACGCCGTACAAATCTTTTGAAATTTCGCGTCAATCCAGAAATTTGATCAACAGCATCGCACAGCACACCTCAGTGGTTGTGTCAATATTTGGAAGTCCTTATGCACTGAATAGTATAGATAATACGCATATTTCAAGCTTAGTCGTAGGATACCAGAATCATGACATGGCCATGTCTGCCGTAGCACAAGTGATCTTCGGAGCTATTCCTGCAAAAGGCGTATTGCCCGTGGACGTGAATGACACCTACAAATATGGTTCATGTATAGAAACCAAAGCCATTGGCAGATTGGCCTACACCATGCCGGAAAATGTAGGTATGGACAGCCGAATCTTGCAGCAAATAGACAGAATTGCTCAAGATGCCATGGATGTGCAGGCCACACCCGGAATGCAAATATTGGCCGTGCGTGATGGTAAAGTTTTTTATGACAAATATTTTGGTTACACAGATTATTCCAGAAAAAATAAGATAGAATGGGATCATTTATATGATGTGGCTTCCATCACCAAAATCGTGGGCACCACACCATTGGTCATGGAAAAATATGAGGATGGAGTACTTTCAGACCTTACAAAACTGGAAGAATTAGAAGCATCCGCCATTTCATCCAACAAGAGAGGTGTTACCCTCAAAGAAATCCTTGCCCACCAAGGCGGATTGTATGCTTGGATTCCTTTTTATAAAACTACTTTAGACAGCCTTACCAATCAATATTTACCCGGCTATTATCACAATAGTCCACAAGGTCATCTGTCGCGACCTGTTGCCAGCAACTTATTTTTTGATGACAGATTTGAGGATTCCATTATCCAACAAATTATGTCTAAGGAAAATATTTCTAAGTCTTACAAATACAGTGATTTAGGATTTTATGTGCTGAAAAAATACCTAGAAGCACATTATAGCGCAGGATTAGATGTCGTTTTAGACGAGCGTTACTATCAAAGTTTGGGCATGAATTTCACGCAATTCAACCCATGGCAGCAGATTCCACTCTCCCGCATTGCGCCTACAGAACGAGACCATATTTTCCGTAAGCAATTGGTGCATGGCTACGTGCATGATCAGGGAGCGGCCTTGCTTGGCGGAGTTGCCGGGCATGCCGGACTTTTCAGCAATGCAAATGATTTGGCCAAGTTCATGCAAATGTATCTCAACGGCGGCACATATGGTGGTAAACGCTATTTGCAGAGTAGCACCATAGACAAATTCACCCAATACCAGTTTCCCAACAACAGGAGAGGACTCGGGTTCGATAAACAAAGAGGCAATAGCGGACCTACCTGTAAATGTGTTTCTACAGCAAGCTACGGACACACCGGCTTCACAGGTACAATGGTTTGGGCAGACCCGGATCAGAAAATTATTTACGTATTTCTCTCAAATCGTGTGCACCCTTCCGCAGACAACCGCAAACTCAATACTATGGAAATTCGTGAGCGTGTACAAGAAAAAATTTATCAAGCCATCCAAACCAGATATTGATGCCACACAGCCGAAAAATAGGGTTCAAAACCCAAACAAGACCTGAAGATTCAAAACCCAATACAAGCATATCTGTATGAAAATAGGCATAGTCTGTTACCCAACTTACGGTGGTAGTGGCATTGTAGCTACAGAGCTCGGCATGGAAATGGCCAAAAAGGGCCATCAAGTACATTTCATTTCCTATAGTTTGCCAGCCCGCTTAGATGTTACCTTGCCAAACATCACCTTTCACCAAGTAAACATCCAGGAATATGAACTATTTCATTATCAACCCTATAGTCTGGCACTCAGCACCTTAATGGTAGAAATAGCACAGCAATATGGCTTGGATGTCATGCATGTTCACTACGCCATTCCGCATGCCTATGCAGCTTATATCGCCAAGCAAATCCTCAAAGAGAAAGGAGTAGAGCTTCCAGTTATTACCACCTTGCACGGCACAGACATCACTTTGGTGGGCAAACACCCCGTTTACAAGCCGGCTGTGGAGTTCAGTATCAACCAATCAGACATCGTCACTACAGTATCAGAAAGCTTAAAGCAAGACACATGCAGCACTTTCAACATACGCAAACCCATCATCGTCATAGAAAACTTCATAGACCTTTCGCTCTTTGCAGAAGAAGGTCCATGCCTACGTGAGAAATTTGCCAAGAAGGATGAACGCATTTTGATTCACGTATCCAACTTGCGCAAAGTCAAAAGGATAGAAGACGTCATCGAAACCTTTAATTTAGTACAGAAAAAAATTAAATCCAAGCTCATTATCGTGGGTGAAGGACCAGAGTGGCAGACAGCACAGCAGCTCATTCACAAATATGGATTAGAAGACAAAGTGCGAAACGTGGGCAAGGTCAAAAACCTCTACAGCATACTTCATGTTGCAGACCTGTTTTTGTTGCCATCATCACAGGAGAGCTTCGGGTTGGCGGCCTTGGAAGCCATGGCGGCAGGCGTGCCGGTGGTGAGTTCAGATGTGGGTGGAATTCCGGAGGTCAATTCACATGGCGTTACAGGCTACACCCTGCCAGTCGGGGATGTTCAAGGCATGGCGCAAGCTGCAATAGAAATATTGCAAGATGATCAAGTGCTCAAAAAATTCAAAGAAAATGCTCGTGAAAGATCTCAACTTTTCGATGTCAAAAACATATTGCCAAGGTATGAAAAGCTGTATCACCAAGCCGTAGAAGGAGTAAAAAACGGCAAAGCATGTGGCTAGTCACAACCATCTAAAAAGCTAAATTCAAAGCAATTTTAAATTTTTTTTTAGGAGCTATTTCCCGCTGCACGCTACAATCTTGCTCGCCCACAGCCGCATCTGCTGCGTTTTGGGCACGTCCGCTATCGCTCCAGTACCCAAAACCCTAGCAGCTGCCAAGGCTGTGGGCTTTGCAAGGATTTCCGCTCGCATCGGGGCTAGGCCATACAGCATAAGGCCATCTCACTCTGGCAAATAAATGAAAAGAATTTATTGGAAAAACCAATTCAAACAAATTCAACTACAAAGCTATAACGCATAACTAAATTACGCACCATCAAATCCTCAAACAATTTCTACATATCCAAAGAGAAAAAGAAAAACGCTTAAAAAGCGGTTGCATTTCCTACATAACTTTTCACCATGTTCTCTCAAGGAAAACTATATGATTAAGAATAGCATAGCCACAAATGATTAGGTTCAACCAAAGTTTTATTCACAGAATTATTACTTTTTTATGGTGTTCAACAATTCGCTTTGCTCGGTTCATTGTTGGTGCAGCGCAACCAAGGATAATTTAGTTGTTATCTGCAGGCAAAAGTTAGTTTCTACTCAAAACTTTGATTTCTTTTCCTTTTTCAGGTTGTCCATCAAGAATAGTCATTGCCTTCATGATTAATTCTTTCACACCTGGAAATTTTAATGAGTTGTCGTGATATTCTTTGGAATTCCATAATTCGGTTACATATACACTACTTTTATCATCTTCACATTTTCCAATAATGAAAATTTTTGAACCTTGTGCTTTTGAAATCACTTTAGAAGCATCAATTACAATTTCCGCAAGTTCATCTTGTTTCCTTTACTTGCAGTAAGTTTCCCTTGAAGAAGATACATTATTTAATATTTTTTTATGCCTATTTCAATTTTACAATAAAATTAATTGGGCAGATTTTTCAAAAAGCTTGCACGTAATCCCAAATATGCGCAAGTTTTGCTCTTTCATGAAAAAAGAAATAAGACTTGGTTGATTCTTATAAAATCAACATTCCATCAATTGATTTTGTTAAGTTATTGAATACCAAATTTTTGTGCATCTATACAAAATTAATTTTTAATCAATTCAAACTTCTATATTCCACCGGTGACATGCCGGTTTTTTGTTTGAAAAGCCTTGTAAAATGTTGTGGATATTTAAAGCCTAATTCGTAAGCTACTTCACTGATGCTTTTTTCATGATTGAAGATTTTCTCTTTCGCCAGGTTGATGACTTTCGTTTGAATATATTCCTGTGCAGAAATACCGGTTTCTTTTTTGATTAAATCACCGAAGTAATTCGAAGAGAAATGCATTTCCTCTGCGCATAATGCAACGGAAGGAAGTCCCATTTTCAGGGGTTTTTCCGAATTGAAATATTCCTTTAACCACTCTTCAAATTTTTCCAAATTACTTTTATTGATATGTTCCCTTGTAATAAACTGCCGGTCATAAAAACGTGTGGAATAATTCAGCAGAACCTGTAGATGTGAAATGACGAGCGTCTTGCTGTGTTTGTCAATATTCTGTTTCAGTTCATCCGCAATCAGCTCAAATAAATTCAGAATCTGGTTGCGCTCTTTATGCGACAAATGGAGCGCTTCCCTTACATCGTAGGAAAAAAAGGAATAATCATTCAAAATATTACCTAAGGCCGTTCCTCGGATAAAATCGGGATGAAAAATAATTACCTTTCCCTGCGGTTTTACATTCTGAGAATAATTTTCAACTGTTAGTACTTGTCCGGGCGCAACGAATACTAAACTTTCTTCCTGGTAATCGTAGGTTTCTTTGCCGTATCGCAAGTCACCGCATTTTGTGTCCTTCAAAAAAATACAATAAAACCCGAAATTGTAAGTGGCCGGTTCCAGCATTTGCAAATCTTTATAATCCAATATATTAATCAGTGGATGAAGGGTTTCAACGCCTCTCATTTGGCAGTATTCTGTAACAGTTTTAATCTGGACGATTTTTTCCATTTCCTTTTAGTTTCAAGTCAAAATTAGAAACATAAAATCATTGCACAACACTTAATCTTCAATATCAGTAATAATGGTAAGTGAATCAGTAATCTGTATAATTATTTGTGGAACAGCTCACTCTAAATTTGCAATATCAAAACCATTAAAAAATTAGAAAATGAAAAAATCAGCAAATTTTAGTGGGAGGGATTTCCTTTTGAAATCTGCGTTAGCCGGTTCAGGTGTTTTAATGGGAAATTCACTTCTGACCGCTGCTACAAATCATTTTAGTAATGCATCAATAGGTATGAATGATTCAAAATTAAATAAGAAAACCTTGAACACAGATTTGAAAACAAGAAAACTCGGTCAGCTGGAAGTCTCCGAACTGGGTTTTGGTTGTATGAATATTGCTTGGGCATATGGTCCAGAAACTCCTAAAGACAAAGCCATAAAATTAATTCGACAGGCTTACGATTCTGGAGTGCGATTTTTTGATACTGCTGAAGTTTACGGACCTATTTATAGTGAAGAAATTGTAGGTGAAGCCTTAAAACCATTCAGAAATAATGTGGTGATTGCTACAAAGTTCGGTTTTGAAGTTGATCCAGTAACCAGAGAAAGACGCGGATTGAATTCTCAGCCAAAATACATTAAAGCGAATGTGGACAGAATGTTGAAGCGCCTTCAAACTGATCATATCGATTTGCTTTATCAACATCGTGTAGATCCCAACGTTCCTATTGAAGATGTGGCAGGAGCTGTTTCAGATTTGGTTAAAGCTGGTAAAGTAAAACATTTCGGACTTTCTGAAGCCGGAGAAGCCACCATCAGAAGAGCGCATAAGGAATTTACTGTATCCGCCGTTCAAAACGAATATTCTTTCTGGACACGTGATCCTGAAAACGAAGTTTTGGACACTGTGGAGGAATTGGGCATTGGTTTGGTGCCATGGAGTCCTCTTGGGATGGGTTATCTAACAGGACAAGTTGCAAATGGATTTCCGTTCAGAAAAGATGATTTAAGAGTTACGGCAAACTTTCCAAGATTCAATGACGCCGCAATGATAGCCAACAGAGATATCGTAAACATTCTTCAAAAAATGGCACACGAGAAAGATGCAACTCCTGGTCAGATTGCATTAGCATGGCTGCTGGCTAAAAAGCCTTTTATCGTACCTATCCCTGGGACAACAAATCCAAATCATTTACATGAAAACATGGGTGCGGTGAATGTTGCACTATCAGAATCCGATATGAAAAATCTAGAAACAGCGTTCGATAAGGTTGAAATTACAGGTAAACGTGCTCCTGAAGCTCTAATTGAAGTGCATGATATCGGAACGAATTTCGGCACTTCTTCAAGAGGAACACATGGGAATTCACCAATGAGAAATAAATAAAATCATAAAAGAATTAATTATTAATTTAGAAAATAATGAAAACAAGAAATTAGGTTTGGTCTGCAGGATGTAAGGTAGGTATAGTAAAATATTTTGAGTTTACCGAAGCCAATGCAGAAACCAATTGAATTGTGCATCAGGTTCATACGGTTACAGCCGATCAAAATCAATATTCCCTTTGGACAAGATCCGCAGGAAATTGAAAATCGACTTTCAAAAATCGAAATCAAAGTTGAGCGTCAAAATAAAGATTTGCTTGATCTTTCTGAATAAATCAAAAAAAAATGAAAATTTTACTGATAGTTCTTGTAATGCTGAATTTTACTGCGTGTGCACAAAATTCGCAAAATTCAAAACTCGTAACTCAAAAAACAGTGACAAACAAAAAAACAACAATGGAAAAAACAAACACCGAAGAAGAAAAAGAAGTAATTGCAGTCACCAATAAACTATCAGAATTGATGATGGCGAGAGATTTAAATGGAATGGATAAAATTTTGGATGAAGACTATTCGCTAACTCATATAACGGGTTATCATCAGTCTAAAAAAGAATGGTTTGATGAAGTGCGAAAAGAAAGTATGAAATATTATTCTGTAGAAGAAGTCAGTAAATTGGTAAAAATTGATGGCAACAAAGCAGAAGTGATAGACCGTAACCTCGTAGATGCACGAATTTGGGGAAGTAGAAATACATGGCGTTTACAACAAATTCTTAAGTTTGAAAAAAGAGATGGAAAATGGATTATTCTTGAATCAGTGGCATCAACATTTTAAAAATTAATTAAGAAATGAAAAAAGTATTGATCATCGGCGCATCCGGAAGTTTGGCGCAATATGTTATAGAGGCATTAAAGGAAGTTTCCAATGTTGAACTTACCCTTTTTGCAAGAAATAAAAACAGAATTTCTAATACTGCAAATGCAATAGTTATAGAAGGCGATGCAGAAAATTTCAATGATCTTAAAAACGCGGTTACCGGAAAAGATATTGTCTATGTGAATCTTGCAGGAAATCTGGACGAATATTCAAAAAATATTATACATGCCATGAAAGAAATCGGAGTGAAGCGGGTAATTGCCATCAGTTCAATCGGGATTTTTGATGAGCCGTTGAAGTCTGTTTTAAAACCGTACCGGGCGCTTTCTGACAATTTTGAAAATTCCGGTTTGGAGTACACCATCCTTCGACCTGATTGGTTCACCAACGGCAACGAAATCGACTACCAGATTACCCATAAAGGCGAACCCGAAAAAGGTGGTGCGATCTCAAGAAAATCCATTGCCGATTTTGTAAAAAAATTAGTTGAAAATCCTGAAAAATTTATCGGGGAAAATCTTGGAATAAGTAAAGTATAAACCAAACTTAAAGAAATAAAAATGAAAAAAGTAACATTAAACAACGGCGTTGAAATGCCAATTTTAGGATATGGTGTTTACCAAATACATGATTACGAAGAATGTAAAAAAGCCGTTCACACAGCATTACAAACCGGCTACAGAAGCATTGACACAGCGCAGGCTTATCAAAATGAGAAGGCAGTTGGTGATGCGATTAAAGAAAGCGAAATTCCGCGGGAAGAAATTTTTTTGACAACAAAACTCTGGATTTCCGATTATGGCTACGAAAAAGCCAAAAAAGCATTTGACGATTCCTTAAATAAACTTCAGATTGATTATGTGGATTTATACCTACTGCATCAGCCATTTAACGATATTTACGGTTCGTGGAAAGCTTTGGAGGAACTGAATAAATCAGGAAAAACAAAAGCGATTGGCGTCAGTAATTTTTATCCCGACAGATTGGTTGATTTGATCAGCTACAATGAAATTCCGCCTGCACTTAACCAAATTGAAACCCACGTTTTCAATCAAAGATGGGAAGATCAGGAGGTGATGAAAAAATTTGATGTTCAGCACGAATCCTGGGCGCCTTTTGCGGAAGGACTGTCTGATTTTTTCAGCAATGAAGAACTGGAAAAAATTGGAAAAAAGTATGGAAAATCCGTTGCACAGGTCACTTTGCGATGGATGATCCAAAGAAACATCGTAGTGATTCCAAAATCTGTAACGCCGTCAAGAATCAAGCAAAATTTTGAAGTGTTTGATTTTGAACTTTCAGAAGAAGATATGAATGTTATCAAAAATCTCGATACCAAAACAAGCAGTTTCTTCGACCACCGCGATCCGGAACGAGTGGAATGGTTTGCAAAACTGACAAGATAGAAACTAAAAAAAAAAGCTCGATATGAACCGCAGAAATTTAATCAAAACCCTTGGTCTTGGTACTGTAGCAGCAGCCTGCAGTCCGGCGAATGCGTTGATAACAGCCTGAGATAAAACGCAGAAGCGGATTATAGTACAAAGAATTGGAGAAATTGCTAAAGAGCGGAGCGCGGCAGGTGGGAGGCGAAAAGCCCGCAAAGGATTTTGGCTTTACAAAAAAGGAGCAAAGCGGGTTGAGAGATTAAGGAAAACCGATTTTGCGACATTTTTTGTAGCCAAAAGACTGCGTACTTGTAGCCGTACACCGACGCTTTTATGGGCAATTGTATGTGCGTAGTTGAATCTATAGAACGATGTTTTTTCGATATTCATTTTTTATGATAATATCACGTGGCTTGCCCATAAAAGGGTGCCGCCCAAATAATTAAAAAAGAAGAAAATATTGAGTGTGAAAGATGCATTAAAATTTTGGGGAACGAGAGAATGAGGTGGGAAGTGGCTTGAATTGCGGTGTCTAGGGATTATGCGGATATGGAGGATGTTGTTGACAATTGATAGAGATACGGTGTTTCTCAAAACTGCAATTTAACATAATATAAATTATGGGGTGTAAATATAGGTTTTGTGCTGAAATTGCTTTTTATAAGGATTTGAGCATTTCTTGATTTCTGTGAGCTGTGTGTAGGTTTATGTGATCAAAGTAATTTGTGCAACTCAAATATCAGTATTTGTCCGGGTTTGAGCTCGGCATACACCCAATGGTTGTCAAATGTGTAGGCTTTGCCGCTCAGGAATTCTGTGTAGGTATTGTTGTAGGTTCCATGGATTTCCATGAAGAATTTTTCGCTTTGATGATAATTTGTGTTCATGAAAATGAGGATGCTCTTCCATGGTTGTGTGATGTCAAATCTTTCGAAGGCTACGATCTGGTCGAAACTGCAGGTTGGATAATGATTGATGAGTGTGCGCTCGTCACCGTGTGCTATCCAGAATTCGTTGCGTGCACGTAATAGTGTGATGCGAGTCATGAATTCGCGGAACTCTGGTGTGGTGTCCCAATGCATGGCTTTGAGTGAAAATAGTGGTAACTCTTCCCGTGGATAGGTTTCTTGATCTTGCGGTGTGAAACTGAGCCCAAGGTTGACGGGTTGGGTTTCTAAGAGTTCTATACCATTGTGTATATATGGTATGCAGCTGGGTATGAAGTTGTTGAGTACCCAATATTGTTTGGCGGCCAATATGCCTGTTTTGGCAGCGATACGTGGTGTGTTGTGCGTTTCTGGTGTGCCAAAAAATGGCATGGGCAGTATCTTGGCTGCGGTATGTAGGATGCTCCGCAAGCCTGTGGATTCTTGTCCTGTGTTTCTGAATTGGAATCCTAAGGTAGCGTTGAAGCCAATTTGGCGACTTTCTGCAGAGATGTCAAAATTTTC
Organism: Weeksellaceae bacterium; assembly: GCA_030535475.1. GTDB lineage: Bacteria > Bacteroidota > Bacteroidia > Flavobacteriales > Weeksellaceae > JAUNRT01. Next base: position 14,580 of record JAUNRT010000005.1, read on the forward strand.
TTCCCAAAACCCGAAATCCGGGTCAGAGAATCTTGCTCTGTCTATGATTTCTTGCAAGAGCTCTGTGGGCAGGGCGTGCCCCATGTCTAGCATTACGCCATCCAGTCCATAGTTTTCTATATAATAAGGTAGGATTTCACAAAGGGTTTCCCAAAGGTCATGTACTCGATTTTCTGGTGTGGCAAGTGCTGGATCATAATATCGCAATGTGTTGTATGCCATATAGTTATACTTGTCATGCGAATCTGTGTACATGCGCAGGTATGTGACGTCTGTCCAGGGTGATTGCTTGTCATCTGGTGGCCAATCTGCAAAGGCATGTGGAATGGTGAGGGTTTTGTCTCCACTTTTTGCAAACCACTGATTGTCTTGCCAATAGATATCTTGAGGCTTGGGTGGAGCGTGAAATTGTGATTGATACTCCTCATCGGGCTCTATATATGGGCTTTTGCCTTGTGGTATGTGTTCCAGGCTTTCTAATTGGGTGCTGGTGAATGTAGGTTTATCAAATTTTTCTGCGTGCTCAGCGTCTATCCAATAAAACCATTCAGGATTGGACTTCACCCAAACAGAGTCTAAAGAGGCGGTGCGCAGTACGGTTTCCAGAACTACACGTATATCTAGTATATGGCAGGCTTCTATGAGCGCTGCAAAAAGGTGTTCTGCTGTAAATGGTAAGAGAGGCTCTGCAAGACTGCTGTCTATGGCATACTGATCTTTGATGGCATAGGGTGATTGGTTGATGGCTGAGTCTGTGCTATACTGCTGTATGGGCATGAGATGCAGCACATTGCAGTTGAGTTTTTTGAGATGCGGTAGCAGTGCTATGGTTTTGAGCAAAGTGCCTGTTTCTCGATAGCCGTGTAGGGTGTTGATGCCTTTTGTGTCTCCCAACTTGCCGTCAGCATCATGGTCATATGCCAAGGCATAACGCACAAAACAGTTGTATGCTCTGGATTGGTAGCTCCAGTCTCCTCCTCTACCACTTATGGTTTCGCGCTGGTATGATATGGACTTGGAATAGTCTATATTGGGTTGAGAAAAGCCGAGTATCCACTGTAGATTGAGCCTGTAAAAGTCTGCGAATGTGCGTGAAGTGGACCCGTCTAACTGCCAAAATTGTGGTGTTTGATACTCCATGCACAGAGACTCTTCATGGGCTAGTATATAGTCATATATCTCTGTGAGCTTCTTCATGCTAGGTGTTTTGGTTTGCGAATGTAGGTAATTTTATTGCCGATTTGGAAATGGCAAAGAATAAGAAATTCTGATATTATTTTTAATAATTTATGACGTCATCGAGTGAGTTTCATAGCAGTGATAATAAGGTTATTGTCTTGTAATAGACGTAATTCATCGCCATGAATTTGGTAGCGGTTGACGCGCTCTGCATGGTCGCCAAAGTATTGCTCCATTTGGTTTTGGACGTTGTCTTGGCAATACATCATGGTAGTGCGGATGTTGAGTAATTCTAATTTGTGCGTGGCATCTGTCTGAGAATGAAAGGCGATGTGATTGCAGCCAAATGAGATTTTGCTTGCCGGGAAATCCTGAAAGTTGATTTGAGCATTTACATCCTCAAGTTGGCTTCGAGAAAAATCTCCCATTTGTATAATGGCAAATTTGCCATTGAGGTTTTCATGGGCGGAATTGGATGTATGACAGGCAGTAATCAAGCATGTGAAAACTGCCGGTAACAGCCAGCGGTAAAAGAGATTGAGCGTTTTCATCATAAATTTGCGTCAGTGAGTTGGTTTCTTTTGAGTGGATTTTTGAATTTTCCTTTACTTTTTCTTATTCTGCAACTTACTACCTTGTACTCCGGGCACATAGTTTCTGAGCAGTGCTCATCTGAGGTAATGATGTTGAGCATAATTTCCGGAAAGTGGAAAGTTGAGCTCAATACTCCCGGCAGCATGTCCGGAGAAATGACTGCACGGATATCTACTTTGCCTCTTGGGGATTCTACCATAACCATATCTCCTTCTTTGATTCCCTCACGCGCTGCGTCATCCGGATTTATGAGCAATACATCTTCTTTGAGTATCTCGAGATTTCCTGTTCTGCGAGTCATGGTGCCGCAATTGTAGTGTTCCAGCTCTCTGTTGGTGGTGATAATGTATGGGAAATCTTTTCCGTGCTTGAGAATTTCATTGCTTTCTTCCCACTCTTTAAAGGTAAATAGTCCCTTGCCTCGTTTGAATTCTACTTCATGTAGCAGTTGTGTATCTGTTCCATCTTTGGCTACAGGCCATTGCTTGCCATTTTCTCCTAGTTCATCCCAACGAATGCCGGCAAAGAATGGCACTATTTGAGAAATTTCTTCTAACATACCGGCAGCGGTGTAGTCTGGTTGCTCATAGCCCATTCTATTCATGATGTCTATGATTATCTGACCGTCTGGTTTGGTGCCGGCAAGTGGTGGCACTACTTTTTGTACTTTTTGCACTCTACGCTCACCATTGGTGAAGGTACCTTCTTTTTCCAAGAAAGAGGCTCCAGGTAGTAGTACCGTGGCTTGGCGAGCAGTTTCAGTCATGAAAAGTTCTTGGACGATGAGCAAGTCAAGTGACTGTAAAGCATGCTTAACTTTGAGAGTATTAGGGTCTGTTTGCACCACGTCCTCTCCTATGAGCCAGAGTGCTTTGAGTTTACCATCAATGGCAGCTTCAAACATTTCCGGAATTTTGAGTCCGGCGTCCATGGGCACTTCTGCGCCGTAGAAAAGTTTGTATTTCTCGTTGATTTCAGGGTCGTGAACATTCATGTATCCTGCACCTTGATGCGGCTGGCAACCCATGTCTGCTGCACCTTGCACGTTGTTTTGACCTCTAAGCGGGTTTACACCCGCACCTTTCTTGCCTATATTTCCCGTGATCATAGCCAAATCTGCTATCAATTGCACGGTAAATGTTCCTTGTTTCTGCTCTGTAACGCCCAATCCATGAAATTCCATGGCTGCATTGGCTGTGGCATATGCTATGGCTGCATCGCGCACCAGTTCTTTCTTCACTCCAGTGATGCTCTCAAGCTCATCAATATTCAATGCAAGAATTTCTTTCTTAAATTCTTCATACCCTTCTGTTCTATTGGCTATGAAATCCTTGTCTTCTACTCCTTCTGAAATGATATAGTACAACATCATGTTCAGCAATGCTACATTGGTACCCGGTCGCAACTGTAGGTGATACTTTGCATATCTGGCCAGTTCTATTTTTCGTGGATCTATGACTATGCCTGTGACTCCTTTCATCATACGTTGTTTGATTCTGGCGCCTGTCACAGGGTGCGCATCTGTAGGATTGGCTCCTATGACTATGATGCAATCTGTGTATTTGAGATCTGCTATGGAATTGGTTGCTGCGCCTGTCCCAAAAGCACGCTGCATACCTAGTGCTGTGGGTGAGTGGCAAACGCGTGCGCAACAATCTATATTATTTGTGCCTATCACAGCCCGCATAAACTTTTGCATGAGATAGTTCTCCTCATTTGGTGTTCGCGCAGAGGAAATTCCGGCTATGGCGTTTGGTCCATGATTGGTCTTGATATTTTGTAGGCTCTCTGCAATAAAATCGTAGGCTTCATCCCAACTTACTTCTTCAAACTCTCCATTGCGCTTGATCATGGGCGAACGCAATCTGTCCGGATGATTGTAAAATTCAAACGCATATCTGCCTTTTAGGCAAGTATGGCCTAGGTTGGCTGCTGCATCATACGGCGATCTTATGGCGGTGATTTCCTCACCTACTGTGCTTATCTCAAGATTACAACCTACGCCACAATATGTACAGATGGTTCTGGTTTTCTTTTCCGGAACCTGTTTGTTTAGTTGAAATATATCTGAAATGGCGTCAGTGGGGCAAGTTTGAGAGCATGCACCACAACTCACACAGTCAGATTCCATGAAGCTCACATCCATGCCTTTGATTATGTGCGAGTCAAATCCGCGTCCCATCATATTCAGCACAAATTCTCCTTGCACTTCATCACAAGCACGCACGCAGCGGTAGCAATTGATGCAGGTATTGAGGTCTGATCGCATGTATGGGTGTGAGGTGTCACTTTCAAAGACTTTGTTTTTGCCTTTGCTGTCATATCGCACTTCATCTACGCCTAGAGATTGTACCACATACTCAAATTCTGTTGGGATTTCTGACTTTACAAAGCGTTTATCCTCTGGATAGTCAGACAATACTAGCTCTACAATGTTTTTGCGAAGTTTTTGTACATTTTCAGATTCTGGATACAGGTACATATTTTCTGTTACCGGTGTATGACAGGCAGCCATAGCACGTGTGCGACCATCTTGTTCCAAAGCTACATCTACTACACAAATACGGCATGAACCAAAGGGCTCAAGATTTGGCGAGTCACAAAGTGTAGGAACTACCTTGGTACCGTAATTCCTGCGTATGAACGAAAGTATGGATTCTCCGGGGAGAATTTCATGCGGCGTATTATTTATATATGCTATCATTTCTAGTCAATGTTTTTGTTGTATCCGTTTACGGATTCTGTATGAAAATACTCCTGCAATTCATCACCAAAATATTGCAGGGCGTTGCGCATAGGCAATGGTATTCCGCCACCATGCGCGCAGAGAGATCCTTGCTGCAGTGTGTCCAGCAAATCATCAAACAAGTGTCTTGAAATTTTCTTGCCATCTACATGAGCACCGTGCAGCATTTCCCATGCTCTGCGTGTTCCAATACGACATGGAAAACACTTTCCACAACTTTCAAAAGATGCAAAATCCATCAAATGCTCCAAATATTCTATCATGGGCATTTTTTCCGGGATTGAAAGTATGGACGCATGACCTAGCAAAAATCCATGTTGAGCAAAACTGCCAAAATCTATGAGCAGATCATCCCACTTCTCTTTGGGCACAATGCCTCCTAGCGGACCACCAATATGCAAGGCTTTCACCTCTTCGCGGAATCCGCCTCCTATGTCATATATCACCTCACGCAGTGGAGTTCCCATTTCTACTTCCACCACACCACCATTCACAAAATAGCTGTCTAGGCTTATGAGCTTTGTCCCTGATGAATTGTCGGTTCCCATTTCAGAATAGGCTTTTCCACCATTATTCAAAATCCACGGAATAGCGGCCAAGGTTTCAACGTTGTTTACAATGGTAGGTTTCATAAATAGGCCATGCACTGTGGGGTAAGGCGGTCTTGTGCGCACTTCAGGCCGCTGACCTTCTAGAGAGTTCAGCAATGCCGTTTCCTCACCACATATGTAAGCACCTTGTGCTTTCACAACCTTAAAGTGGAAATTAAAACCTGTTCCAAGTATGTTCTCTCCGGCCATACCCGCTTGCACAAATTCTTCCACGGCTAGACGTGCAGAGCGCACGCTCTCCGGATATTCACCACGTATATATATTATACCATATTCAGCTCCTACACAGTAGCCGGCCATCATCATGCCATACAATAGTTTTTGCGGCTGCTCATTTAAAATATATCGGTCTGTAAAAGCACCAGGATCGCCTTCATCTGCATTACATACTATATATTTCCTATCAGCTTCTTCATAGCCACAAGCCTCCCACTTCATACCCATTGGAAAACCGGCACCTCCTCTCCCACGTATTTTAGATTGTATTACTTCTTCTAGGATCAACTTCGGATCTTTGTCCAGAGCAGATTGCAACATCTCTTTCCATTCTTCTAAACTTGGAGGCGCTGCCGTGATCATAGCAGTTTTTGCCTGCACTGTATATTTATCTTGTGTAAATTCGTTTTCTACTGGTTCATGTAGTATCTCGTAGAGATGGTTTATGCTATCACCACTATAATTATTACCATGATAGTGAAAAGAGCTATTCTCATGACATCTGCCTAGGCAGGTCATATGTCCTATCTCATCTTCACCAAAAAAAGCCTGTAATTTCTCATGCACATTGTCTTGTGTTTGCGCGCATAAGCAGGCAGAACCATTACACACATACACTTTTTTCCCTTTATTTTCAGGTTTCAGGAAGTCAAAAGCTGATATTGCTCCAAGAGTATTCGCATCCCCTATCAAGAAATCTTCTGCCAATTGAGCCAGTTCTTGCTTGTCCGGCGTACCGCTTACACTTGCCGCGGCAGCATATTTCTCAAACAGATTTTCAGTAAAGTCTTTATTTCCTGCTAGGTGACTCAGATTTCTTGACATTATGGTATAGTATGTTTAATTAGTCTAAAAGTACAGCATTGTACTCAAACCTGCAAATACTGCAAAAAATTTAGTCTCATTCTAAGTTAACACTTTGTATACTAAGCATTTTTTTATATCTTTGCACCCCAATTATAAAATTTTTATATGAACAATTATGAAACTGTTTTCATTTTAACTCCCGTTCTATCTGACTCTCAGGTGGAGGAAGCAGTGAAAAAAGTAGAGAATTTTCTCACAGAAAACGGTGCTGAAATCGTGCACCATGAAAACTGGGGTCTTCGCAAACTTGCTTACCCTATTCAGTTGAAGCGCAACGGCTTCTATCACCTACTTGAATACAAAGGTGAAGCCAATCTAGTAGCAGATCTTGAGCTTATGTTCAAGCGTGATGAGCGAGTACTTCGTTACCTTACTGTAAAGCTAGACAAGCATGCACTTCAGTGGGCAAAAGACAGAAGAGAGAAAATGAAATCTAACCAAAAAAACTAAGAAGCCATGGCTATAGATGAATTAGCAAAACAAGCCGCAGACGGTGGCGAATCAGAAATCAGATACCTTACACCCATAGATATTGAAACCCAAAGCACAGAAAAATTCTGTCGTTTCAAGCGCTATGGCATCAAATACGTAGATTACAAAGACCCGGACTTCCTTTTGCAATTTGTAAATGAGCAGGGCAAAATCCTTCCACGCAGATACACAGGTACATCACTTAAGTATCAGCGCAAAGTTTCACAAGCCATCAAGCGTGCAAGACACCTTGCTTTGATGCCTTTCGTTACTGACCTTTTAAAGTAAACCCAAAATTTTTTAACTAGAAAGAAACATGGACGTTATATTAAAGAAAGACATAGAAAATCTGGGTTTTGAATACGAAATCGTATCAGTAAAGCCAGGCTATGGCAGAAACTACCTTTTCCCTCAAGGATTGGCTTCACTTGCCACTCCCAAGGCTAGAAAAGAATTGGCAGAAACTTTGGAGGCTCGCCGTGCAGAGGAAGAATCTCTCATCGCAGACGCCACCAACAAAATCAATAGCATCAAAGACCTAGAGCTTGTTTTAGAAGCCAAAGCAGGTGCTGGTGACAAATTGTTCGGTAGCATCAACAATGCAGATGTTGCAGATCAGCTTAGCAAATTGGGTGTAGAAGTGGACAAAAAGTTCATTCGCATACCGGGCAATAGCATCAAAAGATTGGGTAACTATACAGGCAAAATCAAACTTCACCGTGAGGTTGAGTCAGATTTCAACTTCTCTGTAGTAGCAGAAAAGGAGGCTTAATAAGTAGTAACTCACTAGAATATCTAAGACCACGCATTTTACTGCGTGGTTTTTTTTATTTTTTTTGGGCGGCTATTCGGGCTGGCCCGCTTGTATTACGCAGCCAGTTGCCGGCAAACCATCGGCGTCAGAGGGTTTTCAGGCGTCGGCGGCTTCAACCCCTCTTACTTGTGGTTTGCATCGGCACCTGGCTTTGCGTGATACCGCTTGCATCCCGGCCGCATGCGCGCTCCTAAGTTTTTTTGAATAACTGGGGCTTGAGATTAGCGCTGGCATTTCAAGAATATCTGAACCATACAAATGTTCTTGGTTCTCTGCAATTCCGGAAGATTTCTCAACACCAAGTTCATCTCTATTTTCCCCAATTTCTAGTTTTGTTTGCATTACAAATTCCTCGTTTCATTATTGCTTATAGCTATTATTTCAATCTTGTTATCTGCGATTAAAACAACTCCATTTATCTGCTATCTATTTGTTTTCCGCTCAACAACTTTAAATTTGCAATCAAAAATGCATGAAACCTCTTATAGTTCTACTTACAGTTTTTTGCCTTAGCTTACTTGCCACCAAAATCTTCAACAAAAGAGTAAATTTCTTGCTTTCCGGTAAAATCGCACTTGCAGTCATGTTAGTGTTTACCTCCATTGCACATTTCATGTTCACGCAACCTATGGCCATGATGTTACCGGATTTCATCCCTTCCAAGACAGCCATTATATACTTCACTGGCTTTCTAGAAATAGCAGCAGCTATTGGTATTTTCATTCCAAAAATTAGACATTGGGTAGGTGTTCTTCTCATTGCATTTTTCATTCTCATACTACCGGCCAATATTTACGCCGCCATCAACAACATCAATTATGAAACGGGAAACACTGATGGACCCGGCATTTCTTACCTCTGGTTTAGAATTCCATTTCAAATACTACTCATCGCATGGACATACTTTTTTGTATTAAAGAAAAGTAAATTTAGCAAGGTCTAATTTTGAAACCACTGTAGCTTTTGTGGATGCTTGGTACTTTTTGTCACGCAAATGTCTTCAAAACATTCCAGTCAAGAATCATATTTTTTTTTTCTAAATCTTCCCTTTTTGCCCAAAATTTGCAAATGGCATTTCGGTAGTTAAATTTTATATGGACAAAGGAATTATTGAAATACTAGAATACGAACTTTTCACTATTGGTAAATACACGCTCAACGTTTATGCAATCGTTGGATCTTTGGTTGTAATTACAGTTGGCTTATACCTCAGAAATTTTATTCGCAGACTTATTTATCGTTCGCATAAATTAGATTTGGGTAAAAAGTTCGCCTTTTCACAAATAGTCAATTACCTTATCATTTTGGTGATTTTCTTTTTGGTGATGAATAATTTAGGTGTCAATATATCTCCGCTCCTTCTGGGTTCGGGTGCTATTTTGGTGGGTATAGGTTTGGGCTTGCAAAACCTTTTCCTAGATTTCATTTCCGGAATCATCATCCTCGTAGACAGAACTATTCAAGTGGGTGATGTCGTTGATATAGAAGGCACAATTGGTGAAGTTGAAAAAATCAAAATGCGCACCACCCAAATACGTACTCGCGAAAACAAAAACATCATTTTTCCAAATTCAGCTCTCACCAAAAACAAACTGGTCAATTTTTCCCTTAATGATGACAGGGTGCGTTTTCAGATTCCGCTTGGTGTGCATTACGATTCAGACATGGCTGTGGTGGAGAAATCTTTGATAGAAGCGGCTATTGAACAACCTATGGTGTTAGATGAACCCAAACCCTTTATTTGGATAGAAGGCTTTGGAGATAGTGCTATAGAGGTTGGTCTATATTATTTCTCCAGAGATTTGTTTGCTGCCCCACGTTTACGCAGCGACATTCGCAAGGCGATTGTGCAAAAATTTCGTGAGAATGGAGTAGAATTCCCATACCCACATACGGTTGTAGAAATGCCTGAAAACTGGCGTCCGTCAAAGGAAGATGAACTCCAGCGCAAACCGGAAACCTTGTAATTGTTACAATCAGAATATACTTTTTGGATCACTATCTTCTTTAAAATCGACCATTCCTTGAGAAACCTTAGTTCGGAAAAGGCTCTTGATCTTTGTAGTATTTTGGCATAGTGCCAAGTATATACAGATCCAGCACGCATTTCACACGTGCCAACACCTCTCTGAAATAGGTTTTTGGTGCCACCCGAGCAGCCACTTTTTCAGCATTGAAGGCAATGGCTTTTATGTTATGGTGATTGGCAATGAACAGCGCTCGCTCATTGTGAAAGGGCTGCGAAACTATGATCAGTGAATCTTGCCCAAAAACCAGTTTAGCCCGAATAACAGAATCCAATGTGCGAAACCCTGCAAAATCTTCTATAATTACTTCTTCTGGTATCCCAAGTTCTATAAGAGATTTCTTCATCTCTCTTGCTTCATTGTAGTGTATAGTTGAGTTGTCGCCGCTCACTATCACATATTTTATTTTGTTTGCCGCATACAGTGATTTTACCGCATCCATGCGGTATTGGTAGAATTTATTGATACGTCCCGGTGCCACACGTTTAGACGTTCCCAATACCAGAGCCGTTTTATGCGGTTTCACTTCAAATACATTTTTCTTGATTTGATTGGCTGTTGTAAATGTGATGATGAAGTAAGAAAATCCTATAAAAAGCAAGCCAGATAAAATCAGAAAGGCAACAATCTTTAAAAAAGTTATGCCTGTAAATCTCCTCTGTCTTTTCGTGTTCAATGTTGTAAAATGTAGCCAGCAAATGTAGCAAAAATGTTATGATATTGTAAAGTATATGCCCAATCACATCAAGCATTTCGCGCTTCAATTCGCAAAAATTTGAAAGCGAAATGCTATATTTGTAGAAATTCTAAATTTTAATATCAGATGATCAATAAATGGTTTTGGAGCCTAATCTGTGTGCTTAGCATCACGGTGGTCTATGCACAAGGTGGTGGCATGTGGATCCCTACTGAGCTCAATGAGGAAGAAATGCGTAGTATGGGTATGAGAATCGGTGCAAAAGACATTTTCAACCCCAATAAAGCAAGTATCAAAGATGCCGTAGCGCATTTTGGCGGTGGATGCACCTCAGAGGTTATTTCTCCGCAAGGTTTACTTCTCACCAACCATCATTGCGGCTATAGCCAAATCCAGTCTCACTCTTCTGTAGAAAATGACTACCTCACAGATGGTTTTTGGGCAAAAAATATGGGTGAAGAGCTTCCAAATCCGGGTCTCACAGCCACATTTATTGTAGACATTCAAGATGTTACAGATCAAGTATTGCAAGGCATGCAATTTCAAATGGAAGAATCCGCACGTTTAGATTTAGTCAAAAGACGTTCAGACGCTATTGTAGAATCTGCCAAGAAATCTGCAGATCAAGACGCTTTTGTCAGAGCTTTCTACAAAGGAAATAAATACTACCTTTTCATCACCGAAACTTATAGAGATGTGCGTCTTGTGGGTGCACCGCCAAATAGTATTGGTAAGTACGGAAGCGACACAGACAATTGGGTTTGGCCGAGACATACCGGTGACTTTGCGCTATTTCGCATATATGCAGACAAAAACAATAGACCGGCAGAGTATCATAAAGACAATGTTCCATTCAAGCCAAAGCATCATTTGCCAGTGAGCATAAAAGGTGTGAAAGAAGGTGATTTCACATTTGTATTCGGATTTCCGGGTGTTACAGATGAGTATCTCCCCGGCAGTGCACTTGAAATGATCACAAAAACTCAAAACCCTGCAAGAATTGCTCTGAGAGAAGAAGCACTGAAAATCATGGACGGCTATATGCGCGCAGACGATAAAATCAGAATTCAATATGCTTCTAAATATGCCAGAATTGCAAATTTCTGGAAAAAATGGATAGGTGAAAGCCAAGGAATAGCAAGAAGTGGCGCCATCGACATCAAAAAGAATTATGAAGCACAATTGCAGGAAAAAATTCGTCAACACTGCCTCACAGCCAAGAATGAGAAATGTGCCGTGTACCCATCGGTGATTCCACAACTCAATGAACTGTATGAGCAAATTACACCTTACAACCTCGCAGCAGATTATTTTGATGAAGCATTGTATAGAAACTCTGAAACCTTTCGGGTTGCGCTTTTGCTCAATAATCTTGTTCGCAGACAAGGAGACAGAAATTATGATGATTATTACACCCGCGTGAGCGAATCTCTCGCTTCGCTTTATAGAGATTACAACGCAAACGTAGATACAGAAGTTTCAATGAAATTGTGGGAAATGTATCAAAAAAATATGCCGGCAGCATTTCGCCCGTTGAATGTTGAAATCACTCAACAAGATATCCAAAACTCCATCATCACAGGTGGCCAAAAAATCAATGGAAAAGATCTTACACAGCATACCTCAGAAATTTTCGCCAATCGTTCAGCACTTCTTCAAGCAGCAACTGCAGACCCACTAGTGCAAAAAATGGGTGAAGTGTTGGCAGCTTATGAGAAAACTGTAGTGGACAACAGAAGCAATCTGCAAAACCAAATCAATCAGCTTATGCGCATTTACATGCAAGCGCAACTCGATTTCAAAGACGAAAATCAGAAAATTTTCCCTGATGCCAACTCTACACTTAGAGTTACCTACGGCCAGGTAAAAGGATATTCACCCAGTGACGCCGTTTACTATGACCACACTACATATATGGAAGGTGTTTTAGAAAAATATGTACCGGGTGATTATGAATTTGACTTGCCAAAAAAACTCATAGATCTGCAAGAGAAAAAAGATTACGGTAGATACGCCACAGATGGCAAGCAAGCCGTAAATTTCATTGCCACCAATCATACTACCGGAGGCAACAGTGGTAGCCCAGCGCTCGATGCAGATGGCAATCTAATTGGCCTCAATTTCGATCGCGTGTGGGAAGGCACCATGAGTGATTTGTATTATGATCCCAATATTTCCAGAAACATCATGGTCGATAGCCGTTTTATACTTTTTGTCATAGACAAATTCGCAGACAGCAAGTGGCTCATCAATGAAATGACAATTGTAGAATAGTAACCTCAACAACACATAAATGATAAAAAACACTTGGTCACAACTGACCATCATTACCTTATTGGCGGCAACAATATTTTCCTGCAGTCCTGCAGTAGTTTCCACCTCACCCACTCGCTCAGACTCCTCTCCTGCAGCCTCTAGAATACCACCCATAGAGCGCTTTTTGGACATGATTCATCAGCAAGAAATAGAAACCATGTTGCATGAATTTGCCAGCAACGAATTTTTTGGGCGTGAAGCTGGCTCAGCAGAAGAGAGAATTGCTACAGAATACATCAGCGATTTCTATAAAACTAACAAGATAGCCGCCGCACCCGGCACAGATGACTATTACCAAACTATCCCGGCCCGCACCTACCCTAGAATGCCTGGCGAGGCCAATAACGTTATCGCCTACATCCCTGGCACCGACATGGCGCATGAAGTTGTAGTGCTTTCTGCACACCTAGACCATCTAGGATTCAACGAGCAAGGAATCTTCAACGGAGCCGATGACAATGGTAGCGGTACTATCGCCATCATGCAAATCGCCAAAGCATTCAAGAAAGCTGAACTTTTGGGTGTGAAACCAAGAAGAACCATGGTTTTCCTGCACGTTACGGGTGAGGAAAAAGGACTCTACGGATCTCATTATTACGCAGAAAATCCACTTTTTCCGATGGAAAACACTATTACCAATCTCAACATAGATATGATTGGCCGCGTAGATGATCTTCGCAAAGGTAAAAATGAAGATTACCTATATCTCATTGGCTCTGAAATGCTCTCCAAAGAGCTTAAAGAAATCGCTGTAAAAGTCAATCAGAAGCACTTCAACATGGAGTATGATTTCAAGTATGATGAGCCAAATGATCCAAACAGGTTCTACTACCGCTCAGATCACTACAACTTTGCTAAGAACAATGTTCCCGCCATATTCTACTTCAACGGCACGCATGAAGATTATCACAAAGTCACAGACACACCAGACAAGATCAATTACCCACTTCTCACCAGAAGAACAAAACTCATATTTGCCACCGCTTGGGAGCTGGTCCATCGCGACCGCAGACCGGCCCTCGATTGATCCAACCCGTTTTTTTATGAAAATTCGGCATGTAACTTGTTAAAGAATGCTTAAAAAAAATAAAAAAACATGGATCTTACATTGATTTTGTCATTTTTTCTAGGAATTGGGCTGGCCGCATCCGCCGGTTTCAGAGTGTTTTTACCTCTATTTGCCCTTTCCCTAGCATCATTTTTTGGCTACAACATAGATGACAGTTGGGCTTGGGTAGGCGAGTTACCCGCTCTCATAACGCTCGGAGTGGCAACCCTTGCAGAGATTTTCGCCTATTACATACCATGGATAGACAATGCGCTTGACACCATAGCCATACCCATGGCCGGCATCGCAGGCACATTTCTCATGGCCAGCAGTTTAGGTGGGTTTGATAGTGAAGTGCTCCAATGGGGCTTGGCCATCATATCAGGCGGCGGCACAGCAGCAGCTATCAAAGGCACAGCAGCCACGGGCAGGCTAGCCTCCACCATGACCACAGGCGGATTGGGCAATTTTGCAGTAAGCACAGGCGAAACCACCGCCGCATCAGTCCTGTCCATTTTTGCTTTCATCGCACCCATCATCGCCTTCATTTTGGTGGCAGTAGTCTTCTATTTCGTCTTCAGATCTTGGCGCTACATCAATAAGGTGCGCAGCAGAAAATCCCAACAATCCAGCACCTATCCATAGAGAGTTTTTTACTAAAATTTCGAGTGCTTCTTCACCATCGTGTAGAAGCACTTTTTTATTTATGATTATTTGGGCGGCACCCCTCAGCCGGCTATAGAGTTTGGTGTACTTAGAAAAAAATTAGTTACCTGCCGGCTGAGCGGTCGGGCTGCCCGTTTGTAGTCCGCATAGGCCTGGCAGCAAACCATCGGCGGCTGTCGGTTTTGCCACTACAACCGGCTTTGGGTATAGTGAGTTTTCAAAGGCCCAAAGCCGGTTTGCGTTTGGTAGGCAAACCCGCCTGCCTTGTGGTTTGCAATGCCATTCCTATTTGCGGGCTACCACTTGCATCCCTGCCGCATGCTCGCATCCTGCGAGAATGCAAAATCCAGCGCATTTCCACCACGAATTTGCAACTATACTTAAATATGAAATTTTAAGCCTGCACCAAAATATCGTATGAATCAATAAATGCAGGCCAAAACTCTTAAAAACACATTTAAAAATGTGAATCAAAGGCACACTCAAGTTTTCTTAGACTTTTGTTGCTATTTTGTTAAACCCAGGCTTTTACGGCCAAATTTTTATGAAATCATTGCAGAAAGAATAGGCTTAGTGTAACAAATACATATTACAATTTTATGTAGCTTTGTACATTAAATTTTACAACATGCAACTAAGGTTTATTTCAGTGCTATTAGCACTTTTATTACTGATTTTAGGCTCGTGCAAGCAAGAAACGCAGCGCGTTACTACCACTACAGGCACTACGCAAGACACCGCCACTGGCAATACACAGCAACAACCAGAATGGGTGAAAAACGCTGTGATATATGAAGTGAACGTGCGCCAATTTTCACAAGAAGGCACACTCGAAGCTGTGACCAAGCAGCTCAAGCGCATAAGTGATATGGGTGTAGATGTGATTTGGCTCATGCCCATACATCCCATAGGAGAACTCAATCGTAAGGGAACACTAGGTAGCTACTACGCCATCCGTGATTACAAAGCCGTGAACCCGGAATTTGGTACGATGGAAGATTTCAAGCAATTAGTTTCTAGAGCGCATGATTTGGGTATGAAAGTGATAATAGATTGGGTAGCCAACCACTCATCACCAGACAACGTATGGATTGCAGACAACCTAGAATACTATACCAAGGACAGCTTAGGCAACGCTCCTATCCCTACCCTCGGCACCGACTGGACAGATGTTGCCGACTTGAACTATGACAACCCGGAATTGCGTGAGGCTATGCTAGATGCCATGGAATATTGGGTGCGCGAAGCTGATATTGATGGCTATAGATGTGATGTAGCAGAATATGTGCCTATGGACTTCTGGATGGAGGCGCGTCGTAGGTTAGATGCGATCAAGCCCGTGTTTTTACTAGCAGAAGGAGCAAATCCTGAGTTGCACCAAGCCTTTAACATGACATATGGCTGGCCAATGAAAGACGTTATGATCAAAATATCTGATGGTGAGAAGAATTATGCTGCCGTAAAAGAATATTTTGAGGAAAGACAAAGAAAATTTGCTCCAAATGATGTGCTGATGTACTTCACCACCAACCATGATGAGAATTCTTGGAACTACTTGGAGCATGAGCAGTTTGGTGAAAACCATGACAACTATGTGAAACTTACCTTCTCTATCAACGGAATGCCACTTATATACAATGGTCAAGAAGGACGTTTGGACAGAAAAATAGAATTTTTTGAGAAAGATCCAATTCAGTGGCATAATTATGAAAGAGCGCCATTTTATACAAAACTCATCAAGTTTTACAAGGATAATGAAGCTTTGTGGAACAATGGTAGAGCGCAGTATGAAGTGTGGCAGGCAGATGCTGATGTGCTCTTCTACACAGTGAAAAATAATGACCAGAAAATGGCAGTATTACAAAACTACAGCGCTGAACCTAAAGGTATAGCCACTACACAATTAGGCAGTTTCAACACCACAAGCAATGCTTATGATGGCAGCGCCAATGTGTTTGAAGGTGAAAATTTGATGATACCTGCGCATAGCACCGTGTACTTGAAGTAAGTACAATTTCAATGAATAAATACATTGCAGATTGGGCTTTGTGCTCGATCTGCAATTTTTTTTACACTAATTTCTTTTAATGCGCATGCCCAAAATTCGCATAAACTCATCTGTGTCCGGGTTGCTTTGGCGAATGGCTTCATAGAGCTCATCGGTCTGCATGATGTAGTTTTTCTCTATAGTTTCTGCACTGACGCGCTCTTCTATTTTTATGAAAAAATTGTTGAAATGCTCACGCATTTTGAGTAGAAATTTTTCTTTGACCAAAGAAAATTCATGCAAACCTGCAGCAGATGGGAAGTCGAGTACAAAATTCAATTCATCTAAATGCTGCATTTGCACCTCTATGAGCGCACTGAAAAGTACAGTCTTAGATTTCTGAGATTGAATATATGACTGCCAGTAATCCAGCACCTGCTGCGGCTCTACAGGATCCTTGGGATAATTGGTAGGTTGCTTCTCATTCTCAGCGTCTTCCCCTTCTTGATTTTGCTGTGCTTGCAGCTCTCCTTTGATAGAAAACCCACTGCCTGCAGGTCTTTTTCTCAGCCTAACGTTTGTACTAGCTGTTTTCTCTGGTTGTGTTGCGGAAGTACTTTCAGATATCGTACTACTTGTAGGTTGATTCTCCGGTAGAGAAGTTTTAGCATTTTGTGCCGAATCTTTGGGGTGGCTGTTTTCTGCAACTGCAGCCGGCGATGCGGATGCAGAAAGCGTAGATTGAGGTACTTGACTTTTCTGTAACAGGTCTTTGAAACGCTGTGATGCTAAGATGCTAAACTTTTTTTTTTAGCGCCAGCGGTTTCTTGGTTTTGAATAGATGCGAGTTGCATCAGTGCAATCTCTACGGTGAGCCTTTGATTTTTACTACTTTTGAAATTGATGTCGGCAGTATTGCAAATTTCTATCGCTTGAAAGAGAAATTCTACACTACACTCCTTTGCTTGGCTGAGATATCGATTCTTGGTATTGTCGCCAACATCTAGCAAGCCTACAGTTTCGGGCACTTTTGATACCAAAAGGTCGCGGAAATGGCTGGCGAGTCCTACAATATACAGATGTGGATCAAAGCCCTTCTGCACCACATCATTTAGTTGCACCAAAAGGCCTGGAATGTCTTGCTTTAGCGCAAGGTCTGTAGTGTTGAAATACACGTCATAATCAAGCACATTGAGTACACTTGACACGTTTTCTAATGATAGTTTCCCGTCACCAAAAGTGGCAATACGGTCAAAAATGGACAATGCGTCTCGCAAGGCACCATCAGCTTTTTGTGCTATGAGGTGTAGTGCGTCATCTTCATATTCTACGGATTCTTTCTGCGCAATCTGTGCAAGATGCGATTTCATATCAGCAATACTGATGCGCTTAAAATCATAGATTTGGCAACGTGAAAGAATTGTAGGGATGATTTTGTGCTTTTCTGTAGTAGCGAGGATGAAAATAGCGTGTGCAGGTGGTTCTTCCAGGGTTTTGAGAAAGGCATTGAAGGCATTTTGCGTGAGCATATGCACCTCATCTATAATATAAACCTTGTATTTGCCGGTTTGCGGTGGAAATCTTACTTGATCTATAAGATTTCTAATATCATCTACGGAGTTGTTACTAGCGGCGTCAAGCTCAAACACGTTGAAGGCAAAATCCTCGTCAAGTGTTTGATCGGCACCCGCTTCATTGATTTTTCTGGCAAGAATACGAGCGCAGGTGGTTTTACCCACACCTCTAGGACCACAAAATAGTAAAGCTTGCGCTAGGTGGTCGTTTTTGATGGCGTTTTCTAAAGTTTGTGCAATAGCCTCTTGCCCTACTACTTCATCAAATTCTTTGGGTCGGTATTTTCTGGCAGACACTAAATATTGGCTCATAAACTTGCGATAATTATGAAAAAGTTATTGGATGTGTAAAGATAAATTTTTCTGTGGAATTGGCAATAACTATCACTGATTGGGGATTGAGAAAGGATAAATCATTTAAGGATTGAGAGGCGAGAAATCCCATTTGGAACGACACGCGATAAAACGCGTCCTTAGGGCCTTTAGCTGCTGGCCGCGGCAGGTGGAAGGCGGCTACCCCGCAAGGTTTTTTGGCTCTTGCAAAATGTGAGCTTCAAGGGGTTGCTAAAACCCTTGAAGCCACAGTTTTGCAGCCAAAAAACCGCGGAGTAATAGCCGTACACCGACCCTTTTTATGGCAGGTAGAGTTGCGATTTATCGCATATCTACTGCCTATAAAAAGGGTGCCGCCCAAATAAAATAAAATGAAAAGAAAATAATGGAAAGTAGTTGCCGGGTTTTGATACAATTTTGTGGGTTGCTGCAAAATAGATAAAGACGTGTTATTTTTTTGTTACTTTGTTGGTTGGAAAGTTGGCGGAAGCTGATGTGAAAATTGGATAATTTGCACTGAAATTTAAAGGCTTTTCCACAAAAAAATGAAATATGAAGCACTATTTGCTACTGCTGCTACTCTGTGTCTATGCCCTGGCGGCCGCACAAGAGCGTCATTTGCAAAACATACAGCAATTGACATTTGGGGGTGATAATGCTGAGGCTTACTTCAGCCCAAACAGCCAGATGCTGAGTATGCAGGTTACAAATCCGGAAAAAGGGGTGAATTGTGACCAGATTTATTTGCTGCAATTGGGAAAGGATGCTTATGATTTTGATGATCTGCAACTTATATCTACCGGGTTGGGGCGCACTACATGTTCATTTTTCATGCCTGATGGGCAGCATATACTCTATGCCTCTACGCATGAGGCTTCTAAGGAGTGCCCGCCACCGCCTGCGCCGCATGCTCAGGGTAAATATTTATGGCCAATATTGCCGGAATTTGACATATATGTGGCTGATTTGAAAGGTAATATTGTGCGCAAACTCACTGATACTGAGTATTATGACGCAGAGGCTGTGGTGTCACCGGATGGTAAGCAAATAGCCTTTACCAGCACGCGAAGTGGCGATTTGGAGTTGTGGATAATGAATGTGGATGGCAGCAATCTGCGCCAACTGACGCATGAATATGGATATGATGGTGGTGCGTTTTTCTCACATGATAGTAAGAAGTTGGTTTTCAGGTCTTCACGCCCGAAAACTGAAGCGGAAATTAAGGAATACAAGGAGTTGTTGAAGGAAAATTTGGTGGCGCCTACCAATATGGAGATTTATACTATAAATACGGATGGCACGGATTTGCGTCAGGTGACGAATCTGGGCAAGGCCAATTGGGCGCCGTATTTTCACCCGTCTGATGAAAAGATAATTTTTGCGTCTAATCATCACTCTACGCGTGGCTATGATTTTCAGCTATTCATGATAGATGTGGACGGTAGTAATTTGCAACAAATAAGCTTTGAGAGTCATTTCAATGCGTTTCCGATGTTCTCACCTGATGGTAAAAAACTTGTTTTCTCCAGCAATCGCAATCCCGAAAATCCGAGAGAAACAAACGTTTTTATTGCAGATTGGGTAGAAATTTCTCCAACGGCGCAGATACAACAACAGAATTTGCAAAATCATATACAATTTCTTGCCTCGGACTCGCTACAAGGCCGCTTGACAGGTAGTGCGGGTGAAGCATTGGCAGCCAACTATCTCCACTCCCATCTGGAACATTATAATCTGCAACCGCTCTTGGAAAATAGTTTTTTCCAAGAATTTCAGTATTCTGTGAGGAACAATCCGCATGACCCAAACTCTACTATAGCTATTGAGGGCAAAAATGTGGTTGCTTATCTGAACAATAATTCTGATAAAACTATACTGATAGGTGCGCATTATGACCACATTGGGCGTAATGAGCGTAATAATTCCACCCAGGCCAATGCACATGGAATGATACACAATGGTGCCGATGACAATGCTTCTGGTGTTGCAGCCGTGCTGGAATTGGCAAGAGTGTTTTCGCAAAATGGCGAGCGTGAGGAAGCCAATTATATTTTTGCGTTCTTCAGCGGAGAGGAAGATGGACTTATGGGATCTAAAGCTTTAGCGGCATACTTGCAAGAGCAAAAAGTGCCTATCGCCGCAATGATCAACCTGGACATGGTGGGCAGGATGAATGAAAGAAGGGAACTGCACATTGGTGGTTTGGGAACCTCACCAGTGTGGTCTGATTTGGTGGAAAGATATAAGCCGGCAGGCGTGACTTTGGCCATAGACAGCAGTGGAATTGGGCCAAGTGATCATACTTCTTTTTACAATCAGCAGATTCCGGTGTTATTCTTTTTTACCGGCACGCACCAAGATTATCATAAACCTACAGACACTGAGGAGAAAATCAATTATAGAGATTTGCGCCACATAACGGACTATGTATATGGTATCACTTATGAACTCTCAAGACAACAGAAAGACAGCATAGTTTTCACACCTACGGCACATAAAACTGAGCGCTCTGTAGCGCAATTTAAGGTAACCTTGGGCATAATGCCAAGCTACGCCGACTCTGACTCCGGACTCAATATTGATGGTGTTACAGAAGGTAGGCCGGCAGCCAAAGCAGGCTTGCAGGCAGGCGATGTACTTACCGCGATTGGAAGCTGTGAGGTGAAAGAGGTTTACTCTTATATGCAATGCTTGAGTGAATTCAGCGCAGGAAACAAAACTACTTTGACCTATAAAAGAAATGGGCAGAAAAGAACTGTTGACGTTCAGTTTTAATCCATTCAGTAGAAGGAAAAGAAAATTCAATTTATACAAAATACACACAATTGAAATCCAGCACACCCAATAATCCTACAACAAGCGGCATCACGCTAAGCCATTCTCTAATTCCTGTAGTATTCCTCATATGTATGTTGGGGTTGAATGTGTTTGTATTTGGTGAAGATGCTGTAGGTGGATCTAATCAATTTGCCCTGTTGCTAAGTGCTGCAGTTGCCGTATTCATAGGTTATCTCAATCGTATTTCACTGACCACTGTCATGGAGTATATTGCCAAAAACGTAATGGAAACCACGCCTGCTATTCTCATCTTGTTAATGGTTGGCGCCTTGGCTGGCACTTGGCTCATAAGCGGCATAGTGCCAGCTATGATATACTATGGGTTACAGATACTGAATGCAGATTGGTTTTATGTGGCTTGTGTGATAATCTGTTGTGTAGTGTCTGTAGCGACGGGTAGCTCATGGACTACCAGTGCTACCATAGGTATTGCGCTCATAGGTATTTCTACAGGACTTGGACTCAACATAGCTGTAACAGCAGGCGCTGTGCTTTCCGGTGCCTATTTTGGCGACAAGATGTCACCGCTCTCAGACACCACCAATCTTGCGCCAGCCATAGCGGGTACTGACTTGTACACACACATACGCTATATGCTTATCACTACGGTGCCGTCAATTCTTCTTTCACTGGTGTTCTTTGGAATAATCGGTTTCACAAGTGATGTGCATGGTGTAGTGGATAAGGAAATTGTGCAGGAACTCATTGCCTCAAAGTTCAATATAACTCCATGGCTATTTGCTGTACCGCTCATAGTGTTAGGTCTCATATTCTTGAAAACTCCACCGGTGACTGCATTGCTAGCAGGAACTTTGCTCGGTGCGTTAACCGCTCTGATTTTTCAACAAGATTTGATGCAGTCTATGATTGGCAACAACGTACTGAACGCAGAGAGTATGTACCAATTGCTCATGAACTCTATTGTCACCGACACGGTGATTCCTGTAGAGGCTATTGCCATTTCAGACCAAGCCTCACTTGATTTACAAGATCTTTTCTCACAGAGTGGCATGGCCGGAATGCTCAACACAGTGTGGCTAATAATATGTGCAATGACATTTGGTGGCGCCATGGAAGCCATAGGTGCGCTTAATCGTATAGCTCAATTCTTTTTGAGCCTTTTCAGCTCAGTATTTGGACTATTTGCCAGTACAGTGGCGACTTGCTTGGCATTGAATATCACTGCATCTGATCAGTATTTGTCTATAGTAGTTTCCGGTAAAATGTTCCAAAAAGCCTATGCCGATAAAAATCTAGCGCCAGAAAACCTTTCCCGTACTTTGGAAGACAGTGCTACGGTGACATCTGTGCTCGTCCCTTGGAATACCTGTGGCGCTTATCACTCAAAAGTACTCTTAGGCGAAGCGGGTAATATGAGCTACATACCTTATGCCTTTTTCAACTACATAAGCCCATTTATGACTTTACTAGTTGCAGCGGTTGGCTACAAAATCAGGTTGCTCAATCATGTAGAAGGTATCGAGAGAAAGTAATTTAGATTAGGTTCTTAAGAGGATCTATTTGAATTGGTTCAATAACTCACATACTTGTCTAGAGCATATTTTTCATTGAGAATTCCTTCTAGATAAATTCTTACCGGCATTAGCCATGCTTTCAACTAAGATTAATCTTTTTTGAGCCATTAAATTCCTTTAATCTAAAAAAAGGCAAAAATTTTTCTAATCTTCTAACAACTTATATTTTAGCGTTTTCAAGCGTGATTTTAGATGAAATTGCCGAAATTATTTAAAACTGTAAGTACGTAATACTTGGCAGCAGGAATCGCTTTTTGTATTTTCACAACCATAAAAACTACAAATAAGGAAACATATGTCTTGGTTTTACAAATTGTTGGGTCTGAAAAATGTCCCAACAGATGATGAGAAAGTATTAGACGCCGAAATCGAAGCTAAAACTTCTGACACACTTCTAAATATTCCTTTTTACGTAAAATGGCCCTTGATACTTCTTGGGCTATTTCTAGCTTTTTATATATTGTATTTGGCTCAATCTACCTTGAAACCACTTGCATTTGGTATTTTGTTGGCAATTGTTCTCAATCCAGTTTACAACAGATTACTGTTGTGGGGATGGCCAAAATTTCTGGCTCTGATCAGCTGTTTGTTGCTGGCATTGGGCGTTTTGTTTGGGCTCGCTTATTTTCTCTATTCGCAGATAGCATCTTTTTGGCAAATGCAAGAAGAGTTTGCAGAAGGCCTTGAAGAGGTTTCAGAAAAATTGCGTAGTTGGTTGAATGAAAATTTGGGTCTAGATGTACCGGAGCTGTCTGAGTTTGACTTCAAATCAGAAGCAGCAAATTACATGCACTATTTAGGTGACGCGCTCAGCATGACTTCCACCGTTCTTTTTAGTTTGTTTTTGATGATGGTTTACACAATGTTTGTTCTGAGCTACAAACCATTACTGCTTAATTTTATCTATGAAGTTACAGATAATAAATACAGTGAAAAGGTAAAAAAATCTGTAAACGAGGTAAAAGTTGCTATTCAGTCTTATATGGTTGGATTGATCATAGAAATGGTTTTGATCACAGCTATTTTATATGGAGTTTACTTATTGCTGGGTATAAAACATGCCTTGCTTCTTGCATTTATAGCTGCAGTTTTGAATTTCATTCCCTATATAGGTAGTGCAATTGCTATGTTTTTCCCAATATTTATATACCTCATAACGGGCGATGGAAGTATGAGTACGATCATTTGGATAGTAGTTTTATACAATGTAGTGCAGGCGATAGACAAATATGTGATTGTGCCTACGGTAGTAGCTTCGAAAGTAAAGTTAAATGCGTTTTTCACCGTTTTGGCTGTGTTTCTCGGGGGATCGATTTGGGGGCTCTCAGGAATGTTTTTGAGCATACCATTTATGGGTGTGATGAAGCTAATTTTTGATCAGATTCCAAGCATGCGACCTTATGGCAAAGTACTGGGTGACGACACTAGCCCGGAAAATCTAAGTATAGATCATAGACACACCAGAGTACTCCGCAAAAAGACCTAAAAATACCTACGTACTTAGGTTTTTGAGGATACTGCGCACATTCAAACTGGTTTCGTGTGGTATTAGAAAATTGTCAATTTCATCTTCCGAGTTTATGTGGTTCATGTCTTCCACAAAACCATATCCCTGATATTGACCTTCTTTTATCCACACGAAGGCTTTTTCCTCAACAGTACGACCCGGAAATTCGAAAATCTTGGTCAGGCGATTGTTTTCAATACTTTGAAGTGCGCTTAAAACATTTTCGTTGTATTGATCAATACTTATTAGATCTTTGCACAGCAAGCAATTTGAATAGAGAGAATTGCCACAATCTGTACCTGGTGGCGTAAGTTGACAATGTTTCGGACACAAAAGATGTGTTTTGCAAATGTTCTCAAGAAACGCCAGTGCTTCGGAGGGATTTTGAAAACTCACCAAAGCATTGTTATTGGATTTCAACTGCGTGTAACCTATACATTCTATTCCTTTCCTATTTTTGTAAGAAATGAGCCCATACAATTTATCGCGACGTTTAGCGGCAGAGTTGTATTTAGGATAGAACTTTTTTATGGCTTTGTCTTCCATCAAAAGAGCTAAGGTTTCACTACCGGAAAGTTCATAAGACACAGAGTGCATTTCTCTACAAAGCTCAATTTTGCTACGGGATTTGTCATAAAAATGACTTAAAACCCTTTTGCGGATATTCTTGGCTTTGCCCACATAGATCAATTTCTGATTACGATCATAGAAAAAATATATTCCTGTTGCCTCCGGCAGTTGCAGAAAACTATTGGAATCTACATGAGAGGGAATGGCAGAAGTAAGAGTGCGAGTGTTGAGCATCTGAGCGCACATGTCATCAAAACCCTCATTTTGGCGCATGATTTCCACCAATTGCCAAGTGGCAAAGGCGTCGCCCATAGCTCTGTGTCTTGCTTGGTTTACAATGTTTAAATCCCGGCAGATATTTCCTAAACCATAAGATCTACGCCCGGGGATCATTTTCCGCGCCATACGCACACTACACAATTTTTTGCGCTGATAATTAATCCCAAAATTTTGCATGTGCTTACGCACAATCGGGTAATCAAAATTTACGTGATGAGCCACAAAAACGCAATCCGCTGTCGATCTATTTATCTCTTCTGCAATTTCAGAAAATCTAGGCGCAAATTCCAACATTTCGTTGGTGATACCAGTTAATCGTGTGATGAAAAGCGGCACCGCAATTCTAGGTTTTACAAGACTCTCATATTTTTCAATCACGCCGGATTCATCACAGACCACCACAGCAATTTCAGTGATTTCTTGTGGAGAACCATTTGTTTCTATGTCTATGATCGCCAATTTCATAAATACAAAGGTATTAAGCATTTGGAAAATTTCCAAGTGACCTCTCCTACCGGTTGATTTTCTACAATAATTGAAAATTAAACAAGCATTTCACCCGGCAAAATTCTCGTTGTGCAATTCGCACAGTTTCTGTAATTTTGGCACTTTACAAACTGATAAACAGCAGATGCAGTACAATACTTCGAAGAAATCACTCAAAATACCAGAATACGGACGTCATGTTCATGAAATGATAGAATACGCAAGAAACATTGAAGATCGCGATCAGCGCAACCTTTTCGCTGAAGCTATCATAGAAGTTATGGGCAATCTATCACCACACTTGAGAGATATTCCGGATTTCAAACACAAACTTTGGGATCAACTCTTTATCATGGCAGAATTTGATTTAGATGTAGATTCGCCGTATGAAATTCCTACTGCAGAAACTTTTGAATCTAGACCACATAAAGTCCAGTATCCTGAGGTGAATCATAAGTACCGCTATTACGGCAACAACGTCAAAAGACTCATAGACTACACCACACAATTAGAAGACGGTGAAATGAAAACCGGGCTTATGCGTGTAATTGGCAACCAAATGAAGAAAAACTATCTGCAGTACAACAAGGAAACAGTAGAAGATCATGTAATTTGGAATCACCTGAAAGATATGAGCAACAACAAATTGCAATACAATTCAGAGGAAGCCGAATTCACACTTGCCAATACAGATACACTCAAAGCAGTGAATGCCAGCGGCAAAAGCAATGTCACCACTCTCAGAACCAACAAGAGAGGCAACAAACGCCGTAAGTAGTCATATGTCTAGTTTTGAAATCACAGGCAATATTCCATTAAAGGGAGAAATTCAGCCGCAAGGTGCCAAAAACGAAGCCCTACAAATCCTCTGTGCCGTATTGCTCACAGATGAGCCAATTCGCATAAAAAATGTGCCGGACATACGAGATGTCAATAGATTGATAGAAATCTTAGACGCACTTGGAGTGAGTATTGAGCGTCATTCAAGAAATGATTACACCTTCCAGGCAAACAATTTGCATCTAGACTATTTGCGCACCAAAGAATTCCGCCAGGATGGTGCCGCTTTACGAGGGTCTATTATGCTCATGGGTCCGGTGTTGGCTAGATTTGGCTATGCCATGATCCCAAAACCGGGAGGCGATAAAATAGGCCGCCGAAGACTTGACACGCACTTCCATGGTTTGGAATTGTTGGGTGCAGAATACAGTTTCAATGAAGAAGATCGTACACACGAACTCAAAGTACCAACAGGAGAGAAACTTCGCGGTTGCTACATGTTGCTGGAAGAAGCCTCTGTTACAGGCACAGCCAACATACTCATGGCAGCCGTGCTAGCTGAAGGCACCACAACCATATACAATGCAGCTTGTGAACCTTACCTGCAACAGCTCTGCAACATGCTTGTAAGAATGGGTGCAAAAATCCAAGGCATAGGCTCCAACAGACTCATAGTACAAGGCGTTGACAAACTACATGGCACAGAGCATACCATACTGCCGGACATGATAGAAATCGGTAGCTGGATAGGACTCGCAGCCATGACACGTTCAGAAATCACCATTCGCAACGTATCGTGGGAAAACCTTGGCATCATTCCACTCACATTTCAAAAAATGGGAATAAAGCTAGAAAAGCGCAATGATGATATCTACATACCTGCCCAAGAAAGTTATGAAATTCAAAATTTCTTTGATGGGTCCATTCTCACAATATCAGATGCGCCGTGGCCGGGATTCACACCAGATTTGCTTAGCATAGCTTTAGTCATTGCCACTCAAGCCAAAGGCAGCGTACTCATACATCAAAAAATGTTTGAGAGCAGACTTTTCTTCGTGGACAAACTCATAGACATGGGAGCGCAAATCATCTTATGTGATCCCCACAGAGCCACTGTCATAGGCCTCAACCACGAGTCGCCACTGCGCGGTATGCAAATGAGTTCACCAGACATACGCGCAGGTATCGCGCTTCTCATCGCAGCCCTTTCTGCAAAAGGCAAGAGCGTTATCCACAGCATAGATCAGATAGACAGAGGATACGAAGACATAGAAATCCGTCTGCAAAAACTCGGAGCTCAAATCGTCAGAGTAGATTAATGTAGTTTCCATTATCGTGCACACAGATTTTCAATTGCAGCCCGCCGACCATCAGCATCTGGATCGCATAATGGCTATCATAGACTTTGCCATCGCCTCACGGAAGGCAGATGGCAGCCAACAATGGCAAGACGGCTATCCCAATCGCCAAACCATAGAGGCAGACATTCACCACAAATTTGCCTACATCCTACAAGACCGGGAAGGCCAAATCGCCGCTTACGCTGCCGTGATAGACGAGCCCGAGCCAGCGTATGAGCAACTCAACACCTGGCTCAATTCGCAGACCTACATCACCATACACCGCGTGGCTATCGCTCCCGAATTCAAAGGTCAAGGAATAGCCACCCATATTTTTCATCAAATCCATGAGCTTGCTATTCAAAAGGGTTTTCAAAACATCAAGGTGGACACCAATTTTGACAACCTTCCCATGCTTCACATCCTCCAAAAATTGCAATACACCTATTGCGGAGAAGTATATTTTAGAGGTTCACCACGCAGAGCCTATCAAAAAGTTCTGAATAATATCAACTCAGCGTCTTCTTGCTAAAAACAAAAGTTTTATTCAATTAATTAAATTTTTTTTTATTTGGGTGTTCCCCCAAAGTATTTGTGAGTGGCACATGCCACTCACAAATACTCTTAGGGTCGGGCTTTCCACTACAATCTTTTCCCCGCATTTTTGCAAAAAAATAAGTCTGAGAAGTTTCATTTCTCAGACTTTGTTTTTTTGCTTTAAAAATGCGGGAAAAAGGATTTCCGTTGCAATCCCTAACACCGCTCGCCTTACGTATATACCGTAACTTTCGTTAAGAGCCGGCTCGCGATTTTTCGCTTTTACAGGCGCACTTTGAGCCCTACGTTGAAGTGTCTTCCTGCTTGTGGAAAATAGATTGTTTCTCCATAGTAGTAGCCATTGCTCACATATTCTCTATCCCACAAATTGTTGATCATAGCCATCACTTCCAGTTGTACTTTTTCAAAAACTCTTGGTTGCCAATTCAACACTATATCTGTCAGGAAATAATCCGGCAAACGTCCATTGTCTGCACCGGTATTGGTCACATACTGTTCAGCTACATATCTGTTTAGCATTTGTATCATGGCATTAGTCACCGGACGGTATTCAAATCCAAATGTAGTCACGATTCTTGGCGAGTAAGCAATTTGGGTATTCCCAAAATTGTATAGTTCACCATTGGCATCGGGTTCTATATAGTCTATGTTGCGGTTGTCGCTGAAAGCAAAGTTTCCAAAGAGATTAAGCTTATTATTTATGAATCGCTTGCTCGCTTCTAATTCCACACCGGCACGGTAGCTGTTACCAACGTTTCGTCGTATCATCCTACCCACATCATCCACTTGACCCGTGAGCACCAGTTGATTGAGATAATACATGTAATATGCATTTATTCCAAAGTTTATTACACCACGGTGTTGATAACCTAGTTCCCAGTCATAAAGAGTCTCATGGGTAGGATTGGTATCTACGTTGAGAATATCAGCTCTAGTAGGCTCACGGTTTGTTAGACCAAAGGTAGCATATACCCTACCGGCATTCGTATGATAGTTAATACCTGCTTTTGGGTTGAGAAAGAGGTAATTATCAGAAAATGGAGTGAAATTGTTGATAGCGCTCTCACCTCCTGGTTCATATTCGCCTTTGTAGAAAATGTTACGTAATTGCAAATCTCCAAAGAAATCCCAATTATTTACTCGGTAAAGAGTTTTTGCAAAAGCAGAAAATTCGTTTTTCGTAGCCAAATTGTCATAATACCTGTGATCTGAGCTATATTCTGGCAAGTCTATAATGCCGGCTACCGTACCGTAGTGTCCACCAAGATATTGATTGGCCGCAACACCAAAATTGTAATCAAAATTGCCTATACGTTGGCGATTGAGATTGAGGATTGCGCCATAGAAATGATTGTCTAGCCATCTTTTGCGTATCATATCAGACCTATCTACCGCTTGATCAAAAACTTTGTAATCTGCCAAAAGTCTATTTTGTGTGTACTCTTCATAGTGACCTAAACCTCTTGTGTAATGTGCTGTAACTGTACTGGCCCAACCATTTTGGTATTGTTGTCTCCAGTAGAGGTGGTTATGGATTTGTTGGTAATTATCTACCTGATTTTCATAAAACCGAATTATGTTACCGTCTGCTCCATAAATAGCACCCGCAGGGTTAAATCTTCTATTGTCTGCCATAGTAGCGCCGTCAATTCCATACCAAGCCTGGTAAGTTCGTTCATTGCCTATGAGTTGCATAAAGTGCAATTCGGTGTTTTCACTAGGTCTATAGCGTATGTTGGTACCACCGGAAAACAAGCGGCTGCTTGCTCTTTCTACATATCCATCAGAGTTTATCACGCTTAATCTCGCATCCACATTGAGTTTACCATCGAGCATATCTCCGCTTCCGGCATGCAACATATATCTTTGCGTGTTGAAGCTTCCTACAGAGGCCATTGCTTCAAGAAATGATAGATTTTTGTGGTCTGTTGTCTCCACATTTACACTACCACCAAAGGCAGCAGCGCCATTAGATGAAGTTCCAACACCGCGTTGAATCATCACACGTTCTGTAGAAGCTGCCAGGTCAGAAAAATTCACCCAGAAAACGCCATGAGATTCAGAGTCATTCACCGGTACACCATTGAAGGTAACATTGATTTGATTTTGAGGAATACCACGCAGCCTTATCGATGCATAGCCTACAGAGTTACCGGCATCAGATGTGCTTACAGCACCGGTAGCATATTGCAAGAGTGCAGGCATATCTTGCCCGAAATTTCTGCTGTTTATTTCCTGACCACTCACCACTTGTGCAGTGATGGGTAAATTAGCCATGGATACTACAGGCGTTAGTTGTAATGTGTCTTGCAAATTCGGCTCTGCTTCTTGCGCCGAAACACCAATCATACTTCCAAAAATGGATAAAAGCAAAAATGCCTTCTTCATAAAATTTAATTTACAAAAAGGCACTGCAAACAAGCAACTCGTTTGTCATCGTTCCCTTGGCGGCATTACCCGCCCAGGTTCCAAGAGTATAATCTCAGCCGCTTTTGCAGCACCCCTTTTTGTTATGTCATGCAAAGGTATACAAGTTTTACAAATAAAAAAATCCGCCAACTGGCGGATTTATTTTTTGTCTGATAACTAATTTTGATTAGCGATTTTCTTCTATATGCTTACGCATTTCAAAATATTTGTCATCCATTTCAAGACTTTCATAAGCTGTTCTCAATATTGTCGCAACTTGCATATCTGACTTGTCTTGTTCAAATGCACGCTCAAAATATGGAAGTGCTGCTTTGTACAAATCCGCACGCTTTTTCTTGTTTTCTTCATAGATGCGCTTTTCTTTGGCAGTATTACCTAGATTGGCATTCATCTCAGCTACAAGATCTTTCTCCGGCTTCATTATATGAAAACCGGTATTCATGAGTGCATTTTTATTATTTGCATCCAACTCCAATGAACGTTGATAATATCTCATTACTTCTTGTGAATCTGCTTCTCTGTCATCCAATGTTTTTGCATAGTTGAAGTAGTCTTGAGAAGAGGCAGTGTTGTTATCAATTCTGCTCTTTAATGACTTTTCAAATTCAGAAGTTTGACCACTTCTCAAATACACCGCCGATACCATTTGCTGAATGTTTTCGTTGTCCGGATATTTACGTGAAGCGGCTTCAGCATATTTTACGGCATTTTCATAGTTTTCATCATTCAACATCACATATAGCGCGTTTTGATACAAATCTTGCTCTACTGATTCAGTCTGCTGTGTACGACCATCCTTGTACAAGTTCAATCGAATCTGAGCATCCATATCTTCTTTATTAGAGAAAGTCACATCATTACCTTGAGCATCTTTTGCTACATATATTGTGCGTACCCCTGTAAATTCTTCATCTATGAGATGGTTAAAAATTTCAGTGGCTTTCTTATAGTCTTTTGCTGACATATATGCAACGCCACCATAGTAATAATACAAATCTGATGGGCTGTCAATGGCTTTTGCTAAGTGATAGGTTTCAACAAACTTATCTCCGGCTTGGGTGAAATTCTGCGCCTCATAGCTAGTATTGGCTTGGCTCAATGCATCCTGTGCTGCTGTTGCGATGATACCGCGCAATTCCGGCATATGCTTAGACTTAGGTTTTTGCTGCTTAAGTCTGCTGTAATTTCCGGTGTTGGTGATGGTTTCAGCTGCAGTTTTATTGAAGAAAAACTCATCTTGACGTGTGTCTCTATTTGTAGCAACCCAATAATCTTGAGTTTCTAGATGATTTAATCTTTCAATGACGGTTCCAGCCAAATCATGGCGATTTGTGCGAAAGGCTGCCTGAGCATAGGCAGCGTAAAAATCTGCCAAATCATCAGGCTTCACACTTCTGTTGTTATTGATTAGATCCATGGCTTTGCGACCTTCCGTGATCGCCAGCTCCAAATTGTTTGCCTTGAAAGCGGCTTGAGTAGCTTTCATTTCTGCCTCTTGAGCAGATATTACTCCTACAAAAGCCAATCCGGCGAGAATACTTGTAATTTTTTTCATAATTTATTATTCTTCTTCAAAATGGTTTTCCGTTTCGGTTCCATTTTCCATGTAATCCGGTAAAATGGAATTTTCTGTTGAAACCTCATCCTCATGTTCCTCGTCTTCTTCTATCTGCACTTTAGCCACCGCAGCAATTTCATCATTGCCTTTCAGGTTTATAATTCTTACACCTTGGGTATTTCTACCCATCACACGAAGTTCGGCTACAGAGGTTCTTATGGCAACACCCGATTTGTTGATTACCATCAAATCGTTTTCATCTGTCACCACTTGCATAGCAATAAGATTTCCTGTTTTCTCTGTTATGTTCAGAGTGATAACACCTTTGCCACCTCTATTCGTGACGCGGTAATCTTCCACAGAAGTTCTCTTGCCATATCCTCTCTCTGAAATCACAAGAATGGTTTCATTTTCTTTGTCATTCACAACAACCATTCCAATAACTTCGTCTTTATTTTCATCGATTAGTATTCCGCGTACACCAGAAGCGGTTCTACCCATTGGTCGCACCTTGCTCTCAGGGAATCTAATGGTCTTGCCAGACTTGCTTGCCAGCATAATTTCGCTTTCACCGGTCGTAAGTTTTGCTTCCAAAAGAGTATCGCCTTCACGTATAGTAATGGCATTAATACCGTTGGTTCTCGGACGGGAATATGCTTCTAAGGATGTCTTTTTGATTTGACCTTGTTTGGTAACCATTACCACATAGTTCTGGTTCACATATTCCTCGTCCATCAAGTCATGTGTGCGTATATATGCGCGCACTTTGTCATCCGGTTCTATATTTATGAGGTTTTGTATAGCTCTACCTTTAGAGGTTTTTGCACCTTCTGGAATTTCATAAACTCTCAGCCAGAAACATTTACCTTTTTCTGTGAAGAATAGTAAATATTGATGATTTGAGGCTACCACCATGTATTCCAAGAAATCGCCATCTCTGGTGTTCGCGCCTCTATTTCCTACCCCACCTCTTGATTGGGCTCTATATTCAGCGAGTGGTGTTCTCTTTATATAACCCAAGTGAGAAATAGTCAATACCATTTTTTCATCAGGTATCATGTCCTCTATGCTAAACTCACCTCCTACAAGATCAATCTCTGTGCGTCTTTCATCACCAAATCTTTCTTTCACCTCCAAAAGCTCTTCACGGATGATTTCAAATCGTAGATGTTCATTGGCTAGAATATCTTCTAAGCGATTGATTTCCTGCATTATTGCTTCATACTCTTCTCTAATTTTGTCTAGCTCCATACCAGTAAGCCTTGCTAGTCTCAAATCTAGGATGGCTTGAGCTTGTATGTCAGACAGTTCAAATTCTTCAATCAATCCGGATTTCGCTTCAGCAGGATTGGCTGAGTTTCGTATAATTGAGATTGCCTTGTCCAAAGTGTCTTCAGAGGCAATTACCTTCATAAATCCTTCGAGAATATGAGCGCGTTCTTGAGCTTTTCTTAGTTCATAAACTGTTCTGCGCGTTACCACATCGTGTCTGTGCTCTACAAAGTGGTGAATCATATCCTTCAGATTCAATTGCATAGGTCTGCCCTTTACCAGCGCAATATTGTTAATGCTGAAAGAGGTTTGCAATTGAGTGTATTTGAACAACATGTTCAATACGATATTTGGTATAGCGTCTTGTTTCAAAACATAGACTATACGCATACCTTTTCTGTCAGACTCGTCTCTGATCTCAGAAATGCCTTCCATTCTGCCTTCTTTAATGAGATCGGCAGTGGCGGCAATCATATTAGCCTTGTTTACTTGGTAAGGGATTTCATCTACAATGATGCAATCTCTGCCATGCACAACTTCCATTCGGGTTTTTGCACGCAGGATAATTCTACCTCTACCGGTTTCAAAGGCATCACGTACACCTTTATAGCCATATATAAGACCTCCGGTTGGGAAGTCTGGTGCTTTGATGTGCTCCATCAAGCCATCTATAGAAATATTTCTATCTTCTATATAGGCTATAATACCATCTACAATTTCAGACAAGTTGTGCGGTGCCATGTTCGTAGCCATACCTACGGCAATCCCGCTTGCTCCATTTACCAGCAAGTTTGGAATCCTTGTAGGCAAAACAGTTGGCTCAGAAAGCGTGTCGTCAAAGTTTAATTGAAAATCTACCGTTTCTTTGTCAATGTCAGACAACATATCCTCAGAGATTCTGCGCATACGTGCCTCCGTGTATCGCATTGCTGCAGGCGGGTCACCATCTACTGATCCAAAATTCCCTTGGCCGTCTACCATCATGTAGCGTAAAGACCAAGGTTGTGCCATACGCACCATGGTGTCATATACAGAGGAGTCACCGTGTGGGTGATATTTACCCAATACCTCTCCTACTATTCTTGCTGATTTTTTATATGCTCTATTTGATAAAACTCCCAATTCATACATTCCAAATAAAACCCTTCTATGTACAGGTTTCATTCCATCGCGCACATCGGGTAGAGCTCTTGAGACAATCACTGACATAGAATAATCTATGTAGGCTGACTTCATTTCATCCTCTATGTTGATAGGAATCAACTTTTCTCCTTCTGCCATATAAACTTAATTAATTTCTATAAAATTATAAACAGGTAAAGATAAGAATTTCAAAGGGCTTGCACAAGGATTAAGATTGTAGTTTTCAACATTTTAGACAACAAAAGCCATCTCAATAGGTTTCTTTCAAATACCTAAATTTCAGCGGATTAATGCAGATATTTTTGATCCTAAATCAGAATTGTATTCATCACACTTAGTATTGTTGAAAACTGCTTTGCTCCCACCTTTCAAGCCTGAATGAAAATTGCCGTTTCAGGAGGGGTTAATTAAGATGATTTCGAGATGATGAAACTCTAAATATCGACACTTGCAGAAAAGATTTTCCGGCCGATTTTATAAAAAAAACTCTGCCAATGTGCAGAGTTTTAGAAGTTCGATAATAAAAGAAATATTTTACCGAATCAAGAACTTAAGATTACCTTTTTCGGTATGTAAAAAATAAACACCCGGTTTCAAACTTTGCGGTATTTGGTTGTTCCCTGGACTTAAACTCATGGTTGAAATCCATTGACCCGATGCATTGAATATCATAGCTTTTTGATTACTATCCACACCAGAATAATGAATATTAGAAGGAAAAAGAAATTTGAGAAAATTCTCATTGCCACGCACTGCAGAAGTGCTCAAAGTCTCTTCACTGAAAAGCCATTGATACATATCTCCAAATTCTCTTCTCCAATACCATTCGCTATGCGCTCCATCTTCATCTATTTGCACTAAGATATTGGTCACGTCAACACCCTCATCAAGTAAAGCATTGCGCATAGATTGTATGTAAGGCTCCATGGTTGAGGACTCTGTTGCACCACCAATCATGGCAATGCGCATGTCGCTAAAATCACTGCTTGTCTGTGACACAAATGCCATAAGTTCTGTATTGTTAAACCAATAGGAAGGACTCAAAGCACCCACTTTACCAAAAACTTCCGGGAATGCCATACCGCCATAGGTTGAGATCAAACCACCCAACGAGCTGCCAATGAGTGCTGTGAATTGCGGCTCAGGCTTGGTTCTAAAATTTTCATCAACAAAAGGCTTCAAGGTTTCAGCAATGAAAGTGATGTATGCATGGCCTTCTCCACCACCATATTGTGTATTCACCCATGGAGATAGCTCATTGATTCTCAAGTCTTCACCATTGTAGATTCCTATCACTATTGCGCCCCAATCTCCTTGGTCCTGCAGTGCATTTAGGGTCTCATCTACTTCCCATTCGCCGGCGTAGGCTGTTTGGTTGTCAAAAAGATTCTGACCATCATGCATATAAAGCACTGGATAATCTTTGCTGCTAGTATAATAATCTGGTGGTAGATATATCATAATCTTACGATGTCTATCGAGTTGCGGCATGTAAAAACTCTCACTAAGCACTTGCACATTGTCAGTGGCAGTGCTGCCACCGCCTGCTCCAAGATCTTCCCAAGATTGTATGTACAAAGTGATCGTTTGTGCACTACCTGTAAAACTGAAACTTCGATTGGGGATAAAACCTCCATTTTCGTTACCCTCTACGCTTGCCCAACTACCTCTTGTGAATTTATACTCTACAGTACCCTCTCCTTCCGGAAAGGTGATGAAATACCCACTATCTTCATGTACTTGAAGTATATAATTCGGATTGCCGGGATTCCAGTCGTTGAGGCTGCCTGCAAAAAATATTTCCGCATCCGGAGGTGTGTTATTGGGTACAGACACTACATGCAATGTGACCTGCGCCAGCATAATTTGGCTCAGAAAGATTGCACAAATGAGTAAAATGCTTTTCTTCATTCTAAAGTTTTTTTGGATTAGTATCTACAAAGTTAATGTAAAATTGTTTTGAAATTCTTGAAAATCTTTAAGAATTTCAAAATTAGTTTTGCCTCCGTAGCAGTGAATATGATAATTTCACAATTATAATTAAGTATATAGTTTCCGGATTCCGTGTGCTAATTATTTCCCATGATCCAATGAAATACGTTGAAAAGAAAATTTGCAACCTAGGGATTTAATGATAAAGAAATTAATAGAATTTACGTGGTTTCAAGCGTTAATTTTCAGGATTTACAGCCATAACAAGCAGATTTTTTCTATCTTCAACGAAATTTTTCAAAAAACATGAAGCGAAATAGAATGATGATTGGTGTTTTCGCCTTGACGTTGATGACCTTGGTACCAGCGCAAACCACCAATACTGTAGTAGATCAAATAGTGCAAGAGGCTATGGAAAACTCTCAAGTAGAGCGTCTTACCTATGAATTAGTAGATGAGATAGGTCCAAGATTGGTTGGAAGCCCCAAAATGCAACAAGCGCATGATTGGGCAGTAAGCAGATTTCAAGCTTGGGGTATCACCGCCAAAAATGAAGCTTGGGGTGAGTGGCGCTCTTGGGAACGCGGAATCTCACACATAGAAATGCACGAACCTTATGTGAAATCATTAGAAGGCAGACAATTGGCATTTAGCCCAAAAACACCTTCTAGAGGTATTACGGCTGAGGTGATTGCACTTCCGGTATTTACCAGCAAAGCAGAATTTGACACCTGGTTACCAAAGGTAAAAGGCAAAATAGTGCTCATGTCACAATACCAGCCTTCCGGACGTCCTGATTACAATTGGAAAGAGCATGCCACCGCTGAGTTGTATGAGAAATATACACAAGAAAAAGCCAAGGCAGATGAGGCTTGGAACAATTCTATGCGAGAATTGGGTTACAATTTCAGAACCGTACAAAATGCGCTTGAAGATGGCGGTGCCGCAGGCATAATCATGAGCTTCTGGAGCGGAGGATTTGGTGTGAGCAGAATTTTCAACGCCACCACCAAGAAAATCCCTGTGGTTGATGTGGCTTTAGAAGACTATGGACAACTGCACAGATTGGTGCAAAACGGCAAAACACCTAAGGTGAAAATCGTAGCGGACAGCAAGGAACATGGTATGAAACCTACCTACAACACCATTGCAGAAATCAAGGGTAGTTCCCTAGCCAATGAATATGTGTTGCTATCTGCACACATAGACTCTTGGGACGGCGGCACAGGTGCTACAGACAATGCTACAGGCGTTGTAACCATGATGGAAGTGGCAAGAATTCTCAAAAAATACTACCCAAACCCTAAGCGTACCATTATAGTAGGACTTTGGGGTAGCGAAGAGCAAGGCCTCAACGGAAGCCGTGCGTATGTGATGGACAATGCAGATAAAATGCAAAACATACAAGCCGTTTTCAACCAAGATAATGGTACAGGGCGCATCAGCAGCGTGAACGGTCAAGGATTTTTACACGCTTATGACTATTTAGGTCGTTGGTTTGCCGGAGTTCCGGATAAATTTACCCGAGATATAAACTTCACTTTCCCTGGCAGTCCCGGAGGTGGCGGCAGTGACCATGCATCATTCGTAGCGGCCGGCGTTCCCGCTTTCATGCTCATCAGCCACAATTGGTCTTATGGCACCTATACCTGGCATACGCAGCGAGACACCTATGACAAGATAGTCTTTGATGAAGTGAAAAACAATGTTGCACTCATAGCAGCTCTCACCTATATGGCCAGCGAAGACGACCAAAAAGCATCTCGAGAAAGAATCAATCTACCCATAAATCAAAGAACCGGTGAACAGAGAACTTGGCCGGAAGTGCGCGAACCAAACCGTAGAGGCGGCGTGCAATAATAACCGAATTCAGCAGCAATAATTGCTCAAAATTCCCAAAAAAGAGTGTTTTTCTATAAGCGCTCTTTTTTTTTTGGAGCTATTTCCGGCTGCCCGCTATTATCTTGCGCATATCCAGCCACATCAATCGGTGTGGCGGCTGCCTCCACTATCGTTGCGGCCACCGCCACACCAGATTGCTGTATGGCTGTCTATTTTGCAAGGATAGCCGCTCGCATCCGGGCTAGGCCAGCCCGCAAAGGCCATTTTTTTCTTTTCTATGAAAAGAAAATTTTACAAAGC
>JAUNRT010000053.1 GCA_030535475.1 Weeksellaceae bacterium
ATTTTGATATTAACAGTTCATTTTCAAGCTTTGGAAATTCTGCTGCTTTCTCCTTATAGGGATGACAATTTCCCAACAATGGAGAGGTGGAATCTGATGTTTTTAAACAGCACTGCCTGCGGAATGTGTAGAATTGTAGTCTTGTACTAGTGTAAACTTTATAGGCTGAAATGGTGTTGTGTTTGTGAAATTTTTTGGGATTGAAAGGGTTTTGCAATGTGTTGTAAATTTTCTAAGATTTTTTTTATGTATTTTATCTTCTTAACCTTATATTTGCCCGTTATTAAAAAACCGATAAGAAATTTAGTATAATGCAAGGTAAAGGTTTAGTGCTTGTATTCTCTATTGTGCTGGGGTTGCTCAGTATTTACTACTTGAGTTTTACTTGGTATGTGAACAATGTTGAGAGAAAAGCCGAAAAAGAAGTAGCGGTAAAGATGGATTCTTTGAACGCTGCAAGTCCCAATCTCACTGTATCTGAGCGCGAGGCGCACTACAACAATTTCCTGGAAATGGAATTGGAAAGACGTGCGCAGGATACGCTAAATCTGGGGTTGGTAAGGTATGATTACACTTCTGCAAAAGACAAGGAGATGTCTCTTGGTCTGGACTTGAAAGGAGGTATGAATGTGATGTTGCAGATCTCTGTGCGAGACCTATTAATGGACTTGGCAGATAACTCTACCAACTCGGATTTCATAGCTGTACTAGATAGGACAGATGAGCGCCAGAGAAATTCTAGTGCTAACTATATAGATGACTTCTTCACGGTGTACCGTCAGTACAAAACAGAACGCGGCGGGAATTTGAGTCTTGCTTCACCAGACTGGTTTGGTACGCGTGCTAATGCAGATCGCATCACCATAAATACTACTGATGAGCAGGCTGAGCAGATAATCAAGGAGTACACTGAGGCTAAGATGAGCACTGCTTTCCAAGTGATCCGTGCACGTATAGACCAATTTGGGGTTACGCAACCTGTGGTGCAACGTGTGGGTGAGACCGGTGGTGGACGCATTTTGGTGGAATTGCCGGGTGTGAAAGACACTGACCGTGTGAAGACTTTGCTACAATCTACGGCTCGCCTAGAGTTTTGGGAGGCTGTGCGCTTGAGCGATGAGATGCATGCGTATATGACGCAACTGAGCTCTTCTCTGGCAAGTGCCGGCAGATCTACTGCTACTCCTGCACCAGCACCGGCCGTGCAAGACACGCTAGGGCTGGCTGCGCATGATACTGTGACTACTGAATCTACAGAAACTCCGGTGGCAGATGCTCCTGCGGGTGATTTTATAAATTTGCTGAATCCGTCTCCTACAAACTCTGCTTATCTTGTGAGCTTGTCTGACACGGCTGCGGTAAACCGTGCTTTGAAGAGCCAAATGGCTCTGACGTCTAAGCCGGGCAGCATGAGATATATGAAGTTTTTGTGGGGCAATAAAACCTTCAGAGACCAAAGTGGTAGAATGACGGATTTACTTCCGCTATATGCTATTCGTGGCAACTCTACCAATCAGCCTTTGCTTGACGGTGGTGTGGTGACGTCTGCCAACGCAGACCGCATGACGCAGACTTTCTCCAATGATGTGGTAGTGAGTATGCAAATGAATGCGCAAGGTGCACAACAGTGGTTTGACATCACTAAGCGTTTTGTAGGTCAACCAATAGCCATAGTGTTGGATGACTTGGTGTA
Organism: Weeksellaceae bacterium; assembly: GCA_030535475.1. Lineage (GTDB taxonomy): Bacteria > Bacteroidota > Bacteroidia > Flavobacteriales > Weeksellaceae > JAUNRT01. Next base: position 1,694 of record JAUNRT010000053.1, read on the forward strand.
TAGTGCTCCAAACATCAATGAGCCTATTCCGGGTGGTAGATCACAGATTTCCGGTGACTTTACTATGCAAGAGGCTCAGGATTTATCTTCTGTATTGTCTGCAGGTAGCTTACCAGCTTCTGCAAGAATAGTGCAGGCAGATGTGGTGGGACCATCTTTGGGTAAGGAAGCTATTCAAAGCGGCTTACTCTCATTTATCATAGCTATTGCTATTGTGTTTGGCTATATGATTTTCTTCTATAGTGGTGCAGGATGGATTTCTGTTTTGGCTCTTATTACCAACCTCTTGTTCTTGTTTGGGATATTGGTGTCGTTTGGTGCTGTGCTCACGCTACCGGGTATTGCGGGTATTGTACTCACCATAGGTATGGCGGTGGATGCCAACGTGATCATCTATGAAAGGGTAAAAGAGGAGTTGCTCAAGGGTAAAAACTTGAAAGAATCAGTGAATATTGCTTACTCTTGGAAAGGGGCTATCTCTGCAATCTTTGATGCCAACGTGACAACTATGATCACGGCATTGGTGCTATTCTTCTTTGGTGAAGGACCTGTAAAAGGTTTTGCAGTGACCTTGATGATAGGTATATTCACTTCAGTGTTTACTTCGGTATTCATTTCAAAATATTTGATCTACAGCAGATTTGAAAAGAATAGAAATATAAGTTTTGGTAATAAGTGGACAATTGGTATTTTGAAGAATGCCAACTATGATTTCCTTAAATATAAAAAATGGTCTTATATATTCTCTGGAGCGCTGATGCTGATAAGCTTGATTGCTATTTTCACCAAAGGTTTGAATTTAGGTATTGAGTTCCAGAATGGTAGAGAATACAAGGTGAGATTTGAACAGCCGGTGGCATCTAATGAAATAGCCTCTGCTGTTGGTTCTCAACTGGTGTATGCAGATGGCAGTGAAGACAACCCCAATGTTGTAACCATTGGTAACGCTACACAGGTGAAGATCACTACCAAGTACAAGAGTGATGATGATAGACAAGAAGTAGATACTGAGATAGAAGAAGCGCTATATACTGCATTGCAGCCGTATTTACCTGCAGGTATGCCATTTGATCAGTTTGTAAATGTATCTGACACTCAAGGTGAGGTACTTGGTCTTGTGGAGTATAGAAAAGTAGGACCTTCTATAGCGGATGATATCACTAGAAACTCATTCTATGCAGTAGGTATAGCTATGTTCTTGGTGTTTATCTATCTTTTAATCCAATTCAGAAAGTGGGAATTCTCCAGTGGTGCAGTGGCAGGTGTAATGCACGATACCATCATAGTATTGGGTCTTTTCTCATTGCTCAACGGTCTGGTACCATTCTCATTGGAGATAAACGTGGCGTTCATAGCAGCAATTCTCACGGTAATTGGTTACTCTATCAACGACACGGTAATCGTGTTTGACCGTATACGCGAGTTCATGTATGATCACCCCAATATGCCTTTGAAAAAATTGATAAACGGAGCTATTAATACTACATTGACACGTACCATGAATACCTCACTTACCACCTTGTTTGTAATCTTTATCATCTTCTTGTTTGGTGGAGATAGCATACGCGGGTTTATGTTTGCCCTATTGGTAGGTATAGCTATAGGTACATATTCATCTGTGTTTATATCCAGTTTCATATCACATGATTTGATCAAAGGAAATTTGAAAAACAGAACTGCTGAATAAAAGCAAAATATGAGGACAATAAGATTCCGGGCACTTCATGTGTTCGGAATTTTTTTTATGAATTAATATAAGTATTTTTGCGTGATGTTTCTCACAATTATAGCTTTTATTGGTTTTCAAGAAATTGTCGTGATTTTGCTGATCACGGTATTGCTCTTTGGTCCAGACAAGATACCGGAAATAGCCAGAGGACTTGGCGAAGGAGTGCGTGCAATGCGTGAGGCTACGGACAACATAAAACGTGAGGTCCTAGACTCGGCAAAAGAACTGGATGTGACGCAGGAGCTCAAAGAAACACAAGATGACATACAAAAAGAGATAGACCAGGCCAAGGAAGAGATAGACAAAGCTATAGGACCCGTACAGCGCAAACTATAAGTATGCAAGCCTGGGATGTAGCACTTCTTTATTATATAAACCAAGCGGGATCACCCACCTGGGATGTATTTTGGAAACTTGTGAGCAATACATGGGTTTGGATACCGCTATATTTTTGGCTTCTTTACAAATCATTCAAATCTCTAGACACAAAATCTTTTATCATATTTCTGTTGATGGTAGTATTGCTCATTGCTCTCACAGATCAGCTGGCATTTTATGTGAAGGAAACCCTAGCCATACGCTTAAGACCTTGCCACATACCAGAAATAGCAGAAAACTTGCGTGCAGTGCATGATGTGTGTAGAGGCGCACATGGTTTCTACTCCGCACACGCCGCTAATCACGCAGCTATAGCTACATTGATGATGCTAAGCTTCAGATTTAGGAGTTTAGGTATTTTCATTTTGTTGGTCTGGACAGCATTCATTGGCATCTCGCGGGTGTATTTGGGTGTGCATTTCCCTACAGATGTGCTTACAGGCTGGTTTGTTGGCAGTATCACAGCCTTTTTCTTTGCTACACTTTTCAAAATCTGGACACAAAAAGAATTTTGGTAGGCGCACATTTGCGTTTATACCATGCCAAGCAGTCTGGCAGGAAACTTTTCAATACTTTTGCGGTACGGGAATTGCAGTGAAAATAGGAATTTTTTATAGTTAAATATAAGAAAATTTCTATTTTTAGTCTTTCAATCAAACTTTAATTCAAAAATATGAGCAACGCATACATTCGTGGATTAGGTTTTTATGTACCCAAAACAGTAGTCACCAATCAAGATTTGGAAACTGTGATGGACACCAATGACGAATGGATTGTAGAAAGAACCGGCATCAAAGAGAGACGTCATGTAGGAAGAGGATTAGAGGAAACCTCTTCAGATTTAGGGCTAAAAGCAGCCGAATCTGCAATAGAAAACGCCGGTATTGACAAGAATGAGATAGACTTCATCATCTTTGCAACCCTGAGTCCAGATCTCTATTTTCCCGGTTGTGGTGTACTCATACAAGACAAATTGGGGCTAGATACCATTGGCGCATTAGATGTACGCAACCAATGTTCAGGCTTCATATACGCACTTTCTACCGCAGACGCTTTTATAAGAAGTGGCAGATATAAAAATATACTCGTAATAGGCTCAGAAGTGCATTCCATGGGTCTAGACATGACCACGCGCGGCAGAGGAGTTTCAGTGATTTTTGGCGATGGTGCAGGCGCCGCAATAGTCTCGGCTACAGATGAGGAAGATCGCGGAATTCTATCTTACAACATGCACTCAGAAGGCAAGTATGCAGAGGAACTCATGATGGGCTTTCCAGGCTCCAAGTACGGCTGGACAGATCTATTGCTCACAGAGGACTTTGAGCCCGATTTTGAGAAAATCTACCCTTATATGAATGGGAATTTTGTTTTCAAACATGCAGTAACACGCTTCCCGGAAGCTATAAATGAAGCTTTGAATGATGCCGGTTACCGCATCAATGATATCAAAATGCTCATCCCACACCAAGCCAACATGCGCATCAATCAGTTTGTGCAAAAACAACTGAGCCTACGAGATGATCAAGTATATACCAACATACACAAGTACGGGAACACCACAGCAGCCTCCATACCCATAGCTTTGGCAGAGTGCGTTCAAGAAGGCAAAATACAAAAAGGCGACCTCGTATGTCTCGCAGCATTCGGCAGCGGATTCACATGGGGCAGCATACTCATGCGTTGGTAAATTTCAGCGTAAAACCCTTATGTAAGTGACAAATCTATTCCACAAACTGCTTGCACAGCTCGGTATCTCCCCACCGCTAGACCAGGCACACCCTATGGAGAGCTATTGGGAGCGCAAATATACCGCCGGCAAAAATGGGGGCAAAGGTTCTATGCGCAATCTCGGCGCCTTCAAAGCCAGTATTGTCAACAATTTTATCTCAGAAAACAACATCAATTCTGTCATAGACTGGGGCTGCGGTCAAGGCCAAATGGTCTCCATGATCAAAGCCGTCAATTATATAGGCATAGACCTCAGCCGCACCGCTATACGCCGCTGCAAGAAGCGCATTGCCGGTGACGAGCACAAGCAATTCCTACACTACAGCATGTACAAAGGCCAGCAAGCCGAGCTCAGCCTCAGCATGGATGTGCTTTGCTATCAGCCCACACAGCATACCTACCAAGAACACCTGCAACAACTATTTGGCAGCAGTACCAAATGGGTCATAATTTACGCCTATGATGGCCAAATGCAACATTCCGTCCACTGCCACAGCCGTAGATTTCTACCAGACATAGAGCACTGGTTTCCAGACTTTGAGCTCGCCCAATTCATACCCAATAAATATCCCTTTAGTGCAACAGATTCCAGCAACACTTCATATTCAGACTTCTACATTTTCCGAAAAAAAGGAACCTAACTAGCAGAATCACATAGAAAACAAGCAGCAAAAGCAAGATTTTTTTATTTTTTTTTTGGGCGGCACCCTTTTCTGTGCAATACACGGTGGAGATATGTGGTGAAGATTTATTGTGAGTAAAACCGTGAAAATTTCCAAAATTCGGTAACACTATTGCCCAGAAAAGCGTCGGTGTACGGCTATTACTCCGCGGTTTTTTGGCTGCAAAATAGTGGCGCAAAGGGTTTTCCGTAGCCACTACAACCCCTTTGCGCTCACATTTTGCAAGAGCCAAAAACCCTTGCGGGGTAGCCGCCTTCCACCTGCCGCGGTGATCGCACCATCGTATTTACACTTGAAAGTTAGAGAATTTTCATCCGACAATCAAACATTGAGTACCTTATATGTAATCCTCAATTGAATTGTAAACAACCCTGCAATGCTTATATTTTAACAAGCTACCAACAAAAAATGCCACCTTGCAGTTGAAGTGGCATTTGTTTTTCACACTAATAGGCTTTTTTATCAATTCGCTGCACCTATTTCTCTTCCTAGAAAAGAGTTCAGCATCCAAGCCGTTTTTTCTTGACCAGCAATCAAGTCACTCATCATCGCATTCGTACCCTCATCGTCTGCATCTGCAGACAAGTCTAGAATTTCACGCTCTATGATGAGCAATTTTTTGATAGAGTCAAGCACTACCTTCACAGTATCGCGGTCTTTTTCTACATTTTTAGCCGCCTCTATGCTAGAATTTTCTATATAATCACTGAAGGTGTGTAGTGGTGTTACTCCTAGCGTGAGAATTCTTTCTGCAATCTCATCTATTTGCACATGAGCTTCCGTGTATAGCTCTTCATACTTAGTATGTAGAGCAAAGAAGTTTTCGCCTTTCACATTCCAATGCACACTTCGCAGGTTTTGATAATACATCTGAAAGTTGGCTAGCAACACGTTCAGTCTTTCGCTTAGTTTGCTTGCTTTTTCTTGATTGAGACCTATAGTTGTTAACTTTTCTTGGTCATGTTGTGACATAATTTTTGGTTTTATTGTTAATTTGATTCAACACAAAGTTACAAAATTTTATATGGATGCATTTTTAGAAGTTTAATAAGGACTTCTGGAATACATAACAAATCAATACCTTTGAGCAAATTTTGCAACCCGCATGACACTGGTACAACTCGAATATCTGATTGCTGTTTCTGAAACCTTGAATTTCACATTAGCAGCGGAGAAATCTTTTGTTACACAACCCACCCTCAGCATGCAAATCCAAAAATTGGAAAATGAGTTGGGAGTAGAGTTGTTTGACAGGAGCACCAATCCTGTGAGCGTTACAAAGATTGGTGAAAAGGTAGTGCAGCAAGCCAAGGTTATCATTTATGAGGCAGGTCGCATGAAGCACCTAGTCACACAAGAAAAAGAAAATATGGAGGGCGTGATTCGCGTAGGCGTCATTCCTACACTCATGCCTACTTTGGTGCCGCTTTTTTATTCAAAATTCACCTCAGCATTTCCCAAAGTGCAACTTATGCTGGAAGAAATAGTCACTGCCAAGGCAGTTGAGGAATTACGAGATGATAGACTTGATTTTGTATTGGCTGCTACTCCATTAGATGAAGATGATATACAAGAAGAAGTGCTCTTCTATGAGCCTTTACTTGCCTATATACCTGCGGGTCATAGACTATTTGGCAGAAATGAAATACGCACTTCCGACCTCAAGACCGAAGAGATTTTGCTCTTGGATGAAGGGCACTGCTTCAGAGATCAGGTACTTTCTTTATGTGATAAAGCAGGGAATACAGGAAATAAGGTGCAGCTGAGCGGAGGACAGTTTCAGACGCTCATCAAACTTGCAGAAGAAGGCATTGGTATGACAGTTTTGCCAGCCATGCACTCAGAAGATTTGTCTGAGCATCATCAGAAGCATTTGGTAAATTTTGAAAAACCAATGCCTATGAGAGAAGTGAGCCTTTTATATCACAAAAATCAATTGCAAATGAATTTTGCCCATGCTTTTGCAGACCTGATAAAAGGTCTCGTGCGTGGAAAAATATTTTTGAAGTCGGCAGGAGAAGATCAGCGGCAGCTGAGCCTTACAAAACCATGACAAAATCACAAACTATTTTTTCTGCAGGATTCTGGAAGCTTTGTTTCAATGCTTTCTTTTTCTTCCTGAGTTTTAATATGATACTCCCGGAGTTGATAATATTTATCGGCACCATAGGAGGGGAAAAATACGTAGGCTGGGTGATTGCCGTGTTCACGCTCACGGCTTTTCTGTCTAGGCCTTTTAGTGGCAAGATTGCAGACAATGTTGGCCGCAAATGGGTGATGATGTTCGGCTCTGGTGTTGCAGCATTGTGTAGCCTTTTATACATTGGTGTTGAGGAGACGGCTTTATTGATTGGTGGCGTCATCACACCGGTTTTTGTGTTCTTGTTAGTCAGATTTTTACACGGCATGAGCACGGGTTTCAATCCTACAGGAGCCTCCGCCTATTTAGCAGACATAGTACCAAATCATAAGAGAGGCGAAGCCCTTGGTTGGCTAGGCTTTGCCGGCAGTCTAGGAATGGCTGCAGGTCCTAGTATTGGCGCATGGATCAATCTTCGCTGGGGTTATGATGTCATGTTTATCGTTTCTTCGGTTATGGCGATTATCTCCATGCTTTTCATTTGGAACATGGTAGAAACCCTTCCCAAAGAAAGGAAGAAAAGGTTTACAGCATCTACGGTTCTGGTGCGCGTAAATGATTTTTATGAACCGGTGGTGCTAGTTCCTACTGTAGCATTCACGCTGTATGCTTTTGCATTTGGAGCCATTTATACACTCATTCCACTACGCACAGAATATCTTGGCATTGGTGAATATCGGGGCTTGTTTTTCACAGTTTACGTAGGCTTTACAACATTTACACGAATAGTGGCCGGTAAGATTTCAGACAAGAAAGGTCGAGAACCGGTGATATTAGCAGGTTTGGCTTTGATTGTGATAGCCTTGCTGATATTAGGTATGGCCAAATCATTATTTCCACTACTCTTAGGTGGTATTTTCTTTGGTTTAGCGCATGGAATTGTAGGGCCTACAGTGAGCGCATGGGTTGCTGACAAAGCGCATGAAAAGAGAAGAGGTAGAGCTTTTTCTACCATGTATATGGGCATGGAGCTGGGTATAGGTGCAGGTGCGCTCATCAGTGCATATTTGTATAACAATAGTCCGGATATGTTTTTCCCTGCTTTTGCCGTCATGGCATTTCTCAATGTCTTGGCGTTTGTGGTAGTCTGGCGCGCATTGGCTAAACAAAAACGTCTAGACTCTTAATAATTTTTTTCTATCATACTTCCTCTTTCAGCATCCAGGGTGATTTGAAGATTCAACTCTATGTCATGCTGCATTGAGTTCACATGCGAAATCACACCCACCACTCTATCCTCATGCTGCAATGAGCGCAATGTTTCCATGACAATTGCAAGCGAATCCGGGTCTAGTGAGCCAAATCCTTCGTCTAAGAAGAAGAAACTTTGCTTGCTTTTGTTGAAATATTGTATCTGCTCTGAAAGCGCCAGCGCTAGACTCAGCGCCGCCTGGAATGTTTGACCACCGCTCAAGGTTTTTAATAACCTCCTCTGACCACCATTCAAGAAATCACGTACCATAAAGTTGTTTTTCTCATCTATTTCCATGCTGAGTTTGTGATTTGTGAGCGCCTCAAATCTTCTGTTAGCATGTGCAAACAAGGTTTCTAAATAGTGATTGCTGGCAAATTGAAGAAATGCATTGCCACGAAACAGTGAGCTCAAAGTCATCAGATTCTCTTTGCGATCAGATAATTGATTCAATTCTTTAAGGAGGTTGGTTTTTTTAGAGAAATTTTCTTTGAGCTGTGCTAAATGCTGTTTCTTCTTGCCTTTTTCCTCGATTTTGTTTGTTAGTGATAGGCTTTTTTCATCATACGATGATTTTTTACTTTTGTGTAGTTCTTCATCATATAGGCTATCTCCAATGAGTTTTTCGATTTCTTCAATTTTAGAATTGTTGAGTGTTACCTTCTGTTTATATAAATCAATTTCATTCTTTGTTGCCTCAATGTCCAATTCCAGATCGAGATTTTTCTCAAACTCTTCTGTAGTAAACTTATTTTCTTCCAAATTTTGAAGATGAGAAATAAGTGTTTGAGCCTCTGTGGTTGTTTGTTTTGAAAACTCTTTACCTCTTGACGCAAAGTCTGCTTCCAGAATTATTTTTTCTGTTTCCAGTTGTTGGATTTTCTGTTCTAGTGCTTCAAGGTCTGAAATGAGCTTTTTGGTTTTTGTTTCTTGTTCTTCAAGATTCTCTTTCTTCAACTGTAGTAAATCCATTGAAGTATTCTCTTCCAAAACACCCAATTTACCTTTGCCTTGATCTACCTCAGACTTTATACTTGCAAATTCCTCTTCTAACTCTGTGTCTGTGCCTTTGTCGATGAGTTCCGCAATAGCGGTAATTTTTTTATCTAAATTATCTGAAATTCTTTTAGCTGTGTTGTATTTTTCGTCATTAGTTTGCAGATCACTATCCAGTGGAAAAGGTAGTTCTTCATATTCTGCGCGTAGTTTTGTTAAATCTTCTTCTCTGTTTGCCAGTTGGGTTTCAAGACTGGTTTTTTCATTTTTTAATCGTGCATAATCTCTCCTGATTGCATTTAATTCACTTTCAGCTCTATTCAGGTTTTCCATACTAGTCTGCACCTCCTTAATTTCTGCATTTTTTAGTTCCAATTCTCTTTCTTGACCGGATTCTTGAAAAGGAGCAGGATGCGAGAGTGAGCCGCAGAGTGGACAAGGCTCGTCAGAATTTAATTTTTCAGCAAAAGACTTCAAACCTGATAAGTGCTCTAGTTTTATGCGCTCTTTCTCAAGACTTTGCCAATGTGTTTTTAGTTGCAAATGTTTTTCAGGTATTTGATTCAGAATTTCTTTCAAAGAAAGTTCACCAAATTCTTCTAGCCATTTTACCAGACTATCTTGAACTACTTTTTCTTTATCATCTTTTAATTGATCTGTTTCTGAAATTTTGGTTTGTATCGCTGATTGTACATTAGTTATTTCAGTTTGCGCTTTTTTATAGGATTGTAACCATATTTTAAACGGATCCCAAAGGTTTTTTTCGTCTAGAATTTTTGCAAGCTCTTTTTTCTCATCTTGGAGTTGTATTAATTCCTTCTGGTTTTTTGAAATCTCTTCTTGTAATGTGTCTTTTTTGATTTGCAAAGCATTGGCTTTGTCCACGTTTATATTGTGTTCGGCTTCAAATTTCTTGTATTGAAGGGCTCCATCTATCAACGAAAGTTGCCGGGAAAGGCTTTCCTTGCTGGCTGTGCTTGTGATTTGATCAATCTGTTCACGTAAGGTTTGTTGGTCCAGATTATTCTTTTCAATGGCATTGTTGGTATTATCTAATTCTTGTTTGGTCTTTTCTAAAACTTCTTTCGCATCTTTCCATTTCTCATACTGTGGCAAAATGTTCTGCTTAAATTTTTGATGATTGCTCAAGTCAGTTTCCAACTTTTGCATCACCGCCCTTTTCATTTTGAGCTCATTTTCGGTGATTCTTAAATTACTAAGTTGTATGGTGTTTTCTTGCAGGATAGACATTTTTTGTGTCTCCTGCTGTAGCTGTTTCACTTCAGTTTCAAGTGATTCAAATTCTTTTTCAAAACTTTTCAAGTCTTCCTCCAGTTCTGTGATTTCTTGCTGACTCACAGAGCCCAGAGCGCTTATTTGACCTTCCAAATTTTGTATCTGCTCAATCGTTTTTTTTAGTATTGCTGAGGTGGGGTTTCCTAAATCATATCGATCAAGATTGAAGAGTTGTTTGAGCATTGAGGTACGATCTGCAGGACTCAGTGAAATAAAATCTGAAAATTGACCTTGTGGTATGATTATGATTCTTTTGAAATCATTATAGGACAAGCCTAAAATTTCTGAGGCACTATCAGCCGAAATTGGTTTCCACTCACCATTTATTTTTTCATAGGCCTTGCGCTCATTCTTGCTTATATCATTGAAATTGTTTCTATTTCTTCTGGAATAGGCGGTGAATAGATATTCTTTAGACAGATGTTCAAACTCAAAATGAATGTTGAGTTCATTGCTCTGCAAATTCATCATATTGTAGCTGCGATCATCATTTCTTAGACCTAATCTTTCGATTTGGCCATAGAGCGCATAGGTGATAGCTTCTAGTATGCTGGATTTACCACTGCCTACATTGCCAAATATCCCAAACAATCCGCTGCGTGTGAGCTGTGTGAAATCTATATCTTGTTCTTCTCTATAGCTGTATAGTCCCGAGAATTTTAGTCTTTTAGGCGTCATTGTGATTATGGGATAAAATTTCGTTCAACAAATTCATGATTTCTTCGCTTGGCTCAACACCTTGTCTTGTACGGAAATAGTCACGAAAGACATCTTGAAGTGACTTTTCAGCTTGATTTTCTTGAATTTCCTCCGCTTCTTGCTTCTGTGAGATAGCTCTGGGAATGATTTGCACCAAACCTGTGCCTGCTGATTGCAAGGCTCGCACTTCTGCTGCGCTGAGGGCTGTGCTTGTAGAAATGCTTACCTCTAAGTGTGAATTAGTGTGGTTTTCTATCCAGTTCTGCGCATCTGCTATATTGTCAAAGCTCTTGCGCAGCAAGGGCATTCCTGTATTGAGCTTCACTTTTTCTACCACAGCGGATTGTCCCGGGTGTAAATCTACAATATGTACATACTTGTCTTGACCCGCCTCTGAAAAGGAATACGCCAGCGGACTGCCGCTGTAGCGAATATCTACCGGGCTACCACTTAGTTTTTGGGAACGATGGAGATGTCCAAGTGCCACATACTGCATTTGTTCCGGTACCAAATGTGTGTATATGATAGAAGCGTTGCCAATTTTTATAGGTTTTTCGCCTTCTGGTTCTTCTGGTGGTTTTTGGTCTTGTGGCCACATAAACAAATGTGTCATCAGCACATTGCAACCCGCATCATCGCAGAATTCTGTGGCAAGCTGGCTCCAGCGATTTTCTACATACTCACGCAGCATTTCTTCTTCGTTTTCGCCCATGTATTTTCCTACACGTAGCTCGCTCACATAGGGTGTAGTGATGATGCGCAGAGGAGGATGCTGGGCAAAACTAAGTTCTATGAAACCTGGCGCAGATTGGCTGATGTGCCAATCATTTTCCATGGCATTTGGGGTCATGTGAGTTTCTGGATGTCCAAAAAGCAAAATCCCGCTAACCTTTGCTAGTGGATCAGGAGCCGCGATACGATCGGCTGAGTCATGGTTGCCAGAAATGGCTACTACGGGTCTGGTGCCATTAGCTGATAGCCTTCGTAATGTTTTGTAGAACAATTCATTGGCTTCGCTTCCGGGGTTTATGACATCATATAGATCTCCGGCTATCAGCACCACATCTACTTCTTTTGTCTCTGCTATTGTACAAATCTCCTCTAACACGGCTGCTTGCTCCGTGATACGGTCTATGTGATAAAGTTTTTTGCCTAAATGCCAATCGGCGGTATGCAATATTCTCATGTATAAAAATGGCTATATGTTCCAAATATAGAAAATATCCCATAGCCGAAACTTCATATTCCTCCATGGTTTATAAATCTTCTAAGACTGATACCGATTATTCTAAAATGATTGTTGCAAATACAGAATTTTTATCGGAAGCAATGTCCAAAAAACCATATTACCTTGCCTGAATTTGTTGTTTTAAACCCGCTGAAAGCGGGTTTGAGGCAAGGGCATGCGCGGTATCCCTGTGCCCGCAAAATCTATACGAAACTGTCTTGGCCAGTACCGGGTCGCGGCTCACCCGCGAGAGTGTGCTGGCAAAGACATAGTTGAGTAGATTTTGCGGGTGCAGGATTTAGCGCAATGACCTGGTGCCGGCTTGCCGGCAGCCTCCCAAATAAAAAAATCTACCCTTGCAATAATCCCGCAAAATTGAATCATTATGAAATTAAAAGATGAGAATTTAGGCTCGATATTCCTGTAATGATATAAAAACATTAACATGTTTTATGATACTATAAACAAATAATATTACCCATTTTGCAGAATTTCTCGTAACTTAGTCTCATATGATGTTGTACGGTTTTTTGCCCAATTTTCGCCTAAAGAATCATTTACTGAATCGCAGTGAATTGCAAAAAGGAAAACGAACAATAAGAAAATTTAACAAATCAAAAAATAATTATTATGATGAATTCTGAAGAAGGGAAGCATGCCCACTCGCATGAAGATTTACCCAAGAAAAACGATCCCAGCACGGGTGAAACAATTGCTAGTCAAGGAGGTGATTCTGGTGCTGGCAAATGCCCATACTCTCACGAAGACTTGCCCAAAAAAAATGATCCTGGCAAAGGTGAAACAATAGTCAGTGCCAATGATGAGACCAAAAGTACTGAAAATGGCTATGATCCCGGACCTGCTGCTAAATGCCCTGTGCTTCACGGAGCCAATACAGAGGACAGCCAGTCTGTGATGAGCTGGTGGCCAAAAGCACTGAATCTTGACATACTACACCAACACGATAGGAAAACCGACCCAATGGGTGAGGATTTTGACTACCCAACAGAGTTTGCCAAACTAGACCTGGAAGCAGTGAAAAATGATCTGCGTCAATTGATGACAGACAGCCAAGATTGGTGGCCTGCAGATTATGGCAACTATGCGGGCATGTTTGTGCGCACAGCTTGGCACTTGGCCGGAACTTACCGATTGGCAGATGGTAGAGGAGGTTCCAATACTGGAAATCAAAGATTTGCACCGCTCAATTCTTGGCCGGACAACGTAAATACGGATAAGGGTAGAAGACTTTTGTGGCCTATAAAAAAGAAATATGGCAACAAGATTTCTTGGGCGGACCTCATTATACTCGCTGGGAATATAGGCTATGAAGTAGCGGGGCTTAAAACCTTTGGTTACGCGGGCGGACGCAAAGATATATGGCATCCGGAGAAAGATATTTATTGGGGTTCTGAGCGTGAATGGCTAGCCCCAACCGGAAGTGAAGGTACGCGATATTTGGGCGACAGAGAAGATCTGCAAAACCCACTTGCTGCTGTGATGATGGGTCTTATTTATGTAAACCCGGAAGGTGTTGACGCCAAGCCAGACCCTCTGCTCACGGCAAGAGATATACGCATCACATTTGAACGTATGGCTATGGATGACGAGGAAACTGTAGCCCTCACCGCCGGTGGACATACTATTGGCAAATGTCATGGAAATGGCAATGCAGAATTGCTGGGTGGTGATGTAGAAGAGGCAGAGGTGCAACATCAAGGCCTTGGCTGGCACAACCCGGAAGGTACCGGCAACCGCCAAAACACCATGGTGAGTGGTATAGAAGGTGCTTGGACCACATTCCCAGACAAGTGGGACAATGGATATTTTGACCTTCTGCTCAACCACGATTGGGAGCTACGCAAGTCTCCGGCAGGAGCATGGCAGTATGAGCCTGTAAATATGGATGAGTCTAAAAAACCAGTAGATGCATTTGACCCTTCTGTCAAGAGAAACCCAATCATGACAGATGCTGACATGGCTATGAAAATGGATCCCGAGTACAGACGAATCTCGGAGAAGTTCTACAATGATTTTGAATATTTCTCAGAAGTTTTTGCCAGAGCATGGTTCAAACTCACCCATAGAGATTTAGGGCCAAAAGACAGATATCTAGGACCAGATGTGCCTCAAGAAGACCTCATTTGGCAGGATCCTATCCCCAAAGTAGATTACAAGCTTTCTGAGGCTGAGGTAGAAGTGCTCAAGGAAACCTTGCTCAATAGTGGTCTTACACGTGCAGAGTTGCTCAATACCGCTTGGGATAGTGCAAGAACTTTCAGAGGTTCAGACTTCCGGGGCGGAGCGAATGGCGCTAGAATTCGCCTGAAGCCACAAATCAATTGGGTAGGCAATGAACCTGCAAGATTGCGAAAAGTATTAGAAAAATTAGAAGAAATACAAAATAACTTCTCTACTCGTGTGAGCATAGCAGACCTCATAATTCTAGGAGGTACAGCTGCTTTGGAAGCCGCTGTGAAAGACGCCGGTTATGACATAGAAGTACCATTCTGGTGTGGCAGGGGAGATGCTACGCAAGAAATGACAGACATTTCCTCATTTGATGATATGGAACCATTGCATGATGCATTCAGAAACTGGCTCAAAGAAGACTATGCAGTGACGCCGGAAGAGCTCTGGCTAGACCAAGCACAACTGCTCGGCCTCACTGCACCTGAAATGACAGTTTTGCTGGGAGGAATGCGCGTTCTGGGCACCAACTATGCAGGCTCTAAAAAAGGTGTATTCACAGACCGTGAAGGTACACTGTCCAATGACTTCTTTGTGCATCTTACAGATATGAAGTACAAGTGGGAACCAGTGAATTACAACCATTTCCATATAGTAGATAGACACACAGGCGAGAAGAAATGGGAAGCTTCAAAGGTAGATTTGGTAGTAGGTTCCAACTCTATACTTAGAGCCTATGCAGAACTCTATGCACAAGATGACAACCAAGAGAAATTTGTCCGCGACTTTGTGAAAGCATGGACCAAAATCATGAACAATGATCGCTATGACATAAAGAAGTAATCACTGAATTGCTTAAAACCTTAAAAAAACGGCCCTGAATGGCCGTTTTTTTTTATTTCTAAAGCCTTATAACACAGATT